>JAVBQS010000205.1:0-12368 GCA_031548835.1 Spirochaetia bacterium | reverse complement strand
AAAGAAGAAGCAAATGCAATTATTTTTGAAGCAATAAAAGATGAAAACTGGAGAGTCAGAAAAGAAGCTGTTATTGATGCAGGAAAGAAAAAAAGCAATGATTTTGTTCAGATACTTATTTACAGAGCAGATAAAGATCCTATTGAAGATATAAAAATAGCAGCGCTTGATTCACTTGCTGAAATAGGCGGAAAAGAAGCATTTGATTATATTAGATCAAGAGCGGTGGATGAAAAATCAAGCGTTAAAATAAGACGCCATGCTTTTACAATTGCAGTAAATAAAGATACTTCAAATTCATTAAAAATGATTGATGTTATTTTTGCAAAAGAATGGACTGCTCAAAATAGAGCATTCCTTGAAGCTCTTGTCAGCGAGCTGTGTAAAGTGGAATATGCAGGGCTTGCGCCATATTTTGAAAGAATGCTTGACAGCAGTTCAGTTGTTGTAAAAATAGCAGGACTTAGAGGAATAAGGCTTAATAAAATAAGCAGCCTCAAAGATAAAGTCAAAGCAATGGCAGAAGATTCCAAACAGGCAGCTTCTGTAAAAAACAATGCGCTTGCAGCGCTTGAAGTCCTTTAACTTTATTTTTTAAGCATAATATGCTTTTCTTTGCTGCTCAGGAATTCCTCTTTGTTCTGTTAATTTCATTATTGAATTAATTTTTTCAAGAGGTGAAATATATTCCATAAATTTTATACTTAATGCCTGTTTTTTCTCAGTTATTATTTTAATATCTGTATTTAAAGGATTCTCAAATTCTTTATCTCCAATTTCGGGAAAAAACTGCGGTTTTATTGGAGTAAAAATATATCTGCTTCCATCAAATTTAAGGCTTGCAATAACGCCTGGCAATTTATAAAGAAAAATAAGGTATGAAGAATTACCGCCGCCGACTGATCTTACAGTTCCATCTTTAAAAATATGGATATTTCTC
Organism: Spirochaetia bacterium; assembly: GCA_031548835.1. GTDB lineage: Bacteria > Spirochaetota > Spirochaetia > CADAEX01 > CADAEX01 > WQTU01. The sequence goes on along the minus strand of JAVBQS010000205.1, from coordinate 11,428 downwards.
TTGCCTATAAGTTTATCATTTTGCCCAGCTGTTTTCATAATAATAGGCCTTCTGCCGCCTGAATCAATACCTTCTTTATCAATATCTTTTCTTACAACATTATAAGATTCTGTAACTGAAAGCCCAAGTAAATATTTTAAGACCAGAGCAAAGATAATAATAACAACAATAATCACAAGAACAATTACTATTTTTAAAATATTATCTTTAGCTTTTGTTATTATCTTGTTAAAAAATGAATCTTCAATAGTTGCTGCAATTATAAAATTGGTGGGAAATGCTCTGTTATCATCAGAAAATACCAGCTCAATCATCAGTTTTGATTCGCCAGGCTGTAATTCCTTAGGCAATGAAAGAGCTAACGAAATATTTTCTGTTCTTTTTTCAGGAATTGCTATTGTCTCTTTGCTTGAAAGAATATTTTGTTTAATATTTATTGTATCTCCATTGGTTTCCGCATTATTTAAAATAACCTGATCCAGTTTTAAAAATACAGGATATGAATAAAAATTTTCTATCTGCAAGGGCAATTTGAAATTATAATTTATTTTATCAATGCTGCCGGGGATAGAAATTTTTGGAGAGCCTGTTGCTGTTGTAGTGCTTTTTTCGCCGACTGAATCATTAAAATCGCTTTTATAAATTTTATCATTATTGTCTAAATAGTTAAATATGCTGTTTTCCTGCAGCGATTGTGTGCTGTCTGCTGTCTGGCTATCTGATTGAGTAGCTGTGCTGCTTTCAGAAGATGTGCTTCCATTAGATAAAGATAAAGCAGAGCTTTCTTCAATTACCCTTTCTGCCTGTCCAGAAGCAGCTTCTGTTCCTGATAAAGCTTTATCTTCTTCTTCTGCTGATTCAGTTACAGTATGGGATAAAGCAGAACTTTCTCCCGGCAATGCTGTAGAAGAAGATGCAGATGCTTGGCTATAGCTTTGGCTGTATAAACTATCTTCAGTTGCATGGGCAGCCGGCCCGCCCTGTACCAATCCTGAATATGTATAAGTGCCTGAAGCTGATAGATCAGTTTTACCTTGTCCTGTGCCAGTCTCTGCTGTTCCATAAGCTGTGGATGTGGAGCTATTTCCTGTATCAGATAATGATGTGCCCTGTCCTCCGGCTGCTGATGCTGCTCCTCTTTCCTGTGAAGCGGATGAACTTCCAGAAGCCCCATTTTGCCTGCTTTCCATTCCTGCAAGGGCAGATTCATTTTCTCCAGGCAATCTTACAATACTTACTTTCCAGTTGGATTTTGTAAGTTCCTGTATCTCTTTTTGAAGAAGGTTTTCACCTGTTGCAGGATCAATAACGCTCTTATAAGGGCTTCCAGGAGGAGGATCGTGAATGCCATCAGTTAAAATTACAATTTCGCGGCTTGAATTATTTGAAATACCTGAGACATAACTTCTAAGATATTTTAAAGCTGCAATAAGATCTGTATATTTTCCAAGAGGATACAGCAGGAAAAGATCGCTTAAAACATATTCTATATCGCTGCTGTTTTTTATCTGTTTTGAAAAAATAAGAGAGGGAGTTGAATCAAAATTTATAAGATGAAATGTATCGCCATATCTTAAATGATTTGTAAGAATATCTTTAATAATATAATTTACAAGATCTCCATAAATAGGCAAAACACTCTCAGATGTATCAAGAAGGACAACCATATCAACAGGAGCTGCTGATACCTGTGAAGGAATAATAAAAAAGAATCCTGCTAATAATAAAATTAATATTAAAAGGTTTTTTTTCATTTTCATAAAAGCTCTGATTTTGTTATTTTTTTGACAGTAAAGTCATGATTTCTGTCATTTATTGTAAAATTTAACTTTTCTCCTGCTTTTGCATTTAACAATGCGCTTCCAAAAGGAGCCATATAAGAAATAATATTTTTTTCAGGAGAAGATTCCCATGGGCCAAGTATTGTATATGACTCTTTTTCATTTGTTTCATTGTTGATAAGAATAACTTTTGTGCCAAAAGAAATTTTATCAATATTTATTTTTGAAGGATCAAATACATAGCATTTCTCAATTTCATCTTTTAGTTTTCCTACTGTAGCATTGAGAATTTCCTGTTTCTCCTTTCCTGCCTTATATTCAGCATTTTCACGGAGGTCTCCAAGAGCTATTGCTTCGCCGATTTCTTTTGAATTGTTTGGTATTTCAACTTCAAGAATATGTTTGAGTTCTTTTTTCTTGTTTTCAAGGCTTGCTGCTGTAACAATAAGGCCTCGGGATACAATATCAAGCTCTTCTTCAATTCCGATAAATTTAATATCAGGATGAATATTTTTAATTTTTTTCTTGATTTCAATTTTTAGTGAAGGATCAACTCCTTTTATATCATCTATAAGTGAAATCATTCTTACAATTACATCTTTATCAGCATTTAAAATAAATTTTTCAAGTTTGTTATCTTTAAACAGATAATTGTTAATCTGCTTATTTATTTTTTTATTATTGCTTACATTACGTTTGTTGACAATTTCCCTATATGTAATATCAAGAAGATGAATTGCATTAACAAGAATTTTTTCTTCTCCCTGCGATGCTTTTTCAAAAATAGGATATTCTTCCACATTTTTCAAAATCCAGATAAAGCTCTCGCGGTACTCTTTATAATTTTCATATATTGTTTTTACAAGTTCTGTTACTTTATCTTTATAACCTTCTGCAATTAATGCATCAATAACACTTTTGTTAAGATATTCAGGGAATATTTCAAGATAAATAGCAGGCCAGTTTTTATCATAAAGTTTTACTTTATCAAGGAAAAGTTTTTTAAGATCAGAATCTGCAATTTTTGAAAACAGGGCAGGAATATCGCTGATATTTTTAATAAGATCATTGAATTTTACATTAATTCCAGGATTAAGATGCGGGAATTTTGAAACAATCTGATCAACAAGAAGATAGCTGCAAACAACATATTCATTTGGAGAATTAAAAGATTTTAAGTAATTGGTAAAATATTGAAACATTTCAGGAAAATAGTCTGATTCAATAGAAACCTCATCCACAAAATCGAGAAGAGTTTTAAGTTTATCAAAAAAGCCTGCTTCTGCCTTAAAATTGTTATAAGCTTTTTCTTCAAAAGTAATTGGCTTATCTCTAACAACAAAGAAATCTGCCTTATCAGGAAGATTGCCGAAATCTGTATTTGTCTTTAGAATTTTTCTTGCTTCATTGCTCCATGAAGTCCATTCTCCAGGAGTCAATATGCCTGGGACAAGCTCTGCCTTAATTCTTTTCATATCAGCAGAATTTCCAAAACTTTTTATAATTGTTTTAAGAGTCCATGGAATATCTGTTTTAACCATTTTACGAAGTTCATCTTTTTTCTTGGTGCTTTTGTAAACCCAGAAATGCTCTTTTCCAAGCATTACAAGAGCATTAACAGCCATTTTAAGAGACATTGTATGTCCCTTTTGCTTTACAAAATCTATTACAACATTATCGCCTTTAATATCTACAATTTTTCCTATTCCCCATGACCTGTGAAATACAAAATTATTTGTTTCAAATGAAATATGTTTTTCAAAATCAGCAATTGCTTCGTGAATATTTCGCCATTTTTGTGAAAGGTTTGAAATTTTTATATATTCTTCAACCTGGCTGTGATAGCTGTATTTTTGCTTGAAGCAATATATTATTTCGCTTCTCATCTCATTGTTTGCAGGCTCGAGAATAAGAATATGTTTTAAAATATCTATTGCATAATCCCAGTTTTGTCTTTTTTTATAATGTTCATAAAGCTCTTCAAGAAGCTGGCATGCTCTTTCTTCGCCAATATTTTTTGTTACTTTTTTGCTTAAATGATAAAAGAAATCAATCTCATCCGGACAAAATTCAATAAGCTTTGTCCATAGCTCTTTTACAGATGAAAACAGTTTTTTATTTGTATATCTGTGAATAGCTTTTTTATAATAATCTATAGCTTTTTCTTTATTGTTGTCAGCTTCATATTTTTCTGCAAGATGTTTTACAATTTCAGTTTCATCATAATCTACTTTTATAAGTCTTTCCCAAACTGCAATTCTTTTATCATTTTCGCCTTCATTTTCATAACATTCTGCAAGCATTCTTAAAGCAAATTTATTTTCTCCATAGTCGAGAATTCTTTCGCAAAGATATTCAACAACATTCCACTTGTGGTTATCAGAAAAAATATTGATTAAAACTATAAGATTTGAATCATCAATAACATGTTTTGAGAGAGATAAAATTCCTGAAATATAGAGTGCAATAATACTGTTTTTTGAATGAACTAAATGTTCTTCACACAGTTTAAGTACTTCCTGCAAAGATTCATCATCGCCAGAATCTTTTATAAGATTATTAAGATCTTTAAAATTATTAATTGAATAACTTTTTATTGTAGCGCGTGTCCATTTCTCTTCGTTAAGCAGCTGACTTATCTTTTCAAGCAAGTTTGAACTCATTTTTTTCTCCAGAATTTCATATTATAGGATAATATTTACAATAACAACCTTAGTTTGAGTAAAGTTCGTATACAGAAGGATTTATTTTATTGATTTTTCTCAGGATTTCCTCGATCCTGTCCTTGCTGTCATTTGTACTTATGTAATAGTCAATAAGCCAAAAATATCTGTTTAAGAGCCTTGGAATTGTAACTTCTTTATTTTCCGAATCTTCTTCAATTTGGTGTTCAAGAGCGCTTATCGACTGTTTAAGCTTTCCAAGCTCAAGTATTTTCAGTTCTCTTTTAACATTAAAAACACCATATAAGACTCCATATATCGGAATCCACTCTTTAAGAAGCTTGTCATCAAAGCCAAGCGATTTTACTCTTTTTATAAGTTTTTTTATAAGCAAAGACTCAAGAGAGTAAATATCAATGCTTTGCGGGTCAATAAAAAAAGCCTCCCTGAAAAATATTTTTGATGCTTTTACTTCATTGATAAATGCATAACAGTCTGCAACTTCTGCCATAAGCTCTGCATCTTCATTTTTTAGCTGCATCACTGTTTCAAGATATTCCAGCGCACAGCAGTAATCGCCCAGATTTTTATGGCACAGCCCTATTTTTGTTAATATCTCAGGGTCATCACCGCCATTCTCAAGTATCTGATTAAAATGATGAAGAGCCTGAGTAAAAACCCAGTACTTTATTGAGTAGAGTGTAAGCTCATCATCTGTATCAAACTTTCCTGAAAATGCGAGAAAAGCTTTCCATTGCCTGAACAAATAGCTTCCCCGTTCATAATGGCCTTCAACAGCCTGAAAACGCGCCTTTCTTTCAATCCAGAAATTAACAAATTTCAGCCCATTTATAACAAACGGCTCATTAAAATCAATAGAAAAAGCCTTTTCTATCTCAGGCTTGGCTTTTTCAAAATCACCATTTTTTAAATGATCTCTGGCAATTTGCAGTAATGATGCAATATTTTCTTTTACATCAGTCGTACTTTTGTCCATGATTTATCATTATTATTATACCTGCCGGAACGAAATAGTCAATTAAGCTGTTTTTTAATTGCTTTAATAAAAATAATTTGATAGCTTTTTAACTATGCTGAATAATAAAAAAATACAAATTTCAGTCTCCATACTTGGGGCTGATTTAAGTAATGTAGATAAAGCAGTAAAGTTATGTGAAGAAGCAGGTGTTGATGCTATTCATGTTGATGTAATGGATGGTCATTTTGTTCCCCAGATTACATTTGGAAACAAATTCTTATCTGATCTTAAAAAAATAACAAAATTGCAGGCAGATGTTCATCTTATGGTTAATAACCCGGATCGTTTTATTGATGATTATCTAAAAGCCGGAGCAGATGCAATATCATTCCATATAGAAAATGATATACATGTAAACAGAACAATAAACAAAATAAAAGAGGGCGGAGCAAAGGCCGGCATAAGTATTGTCCCTTCAACGCCTGTTGCAGCTCTTTCTGAAATAATAGATATTGTGGATTTTGTTCAGGTTATGACAGTAAACCCCGGATTTTCCGGCCAAAAAATGATTCAATCCTGTGTAAGAAAAATTGGTGAACTTGATGCAATACGCAAGGAAAAAAAGCTTTCATTTGAGATACTTGTTGATGGCGGTGTTAGCAGTAAAACATCGGGAGAGCTTATAAAACAGGGCGCCGATGTTCTTATAACAGCTTCTGCTTTTTTCAATGCTGAAGATCCTAAAAAAGAAGCTGCGATGATAAGGAACGGCGGTTAACTTTCTTATTGAATTTTAAATATAGTGATTGATGAATATTTCTCTGATGCCGATAAAATTAATTAAGGCAATGCTGATTTATTCAATTGAGAATAAATCAGCAGTACTTTATTGTTGTTTTTTCGCAGTTTTCCATAGGAAAAACGAGAAAAATAATATGGAACCACTGATTAGAGTCAATTTAATCAGTGGTTCCATAAGGAGATATTAATTTTTGAATAAGAATATTTTTTTATTTATTTTAATATTTTTATTATCAGTTTCAAATTTGGTTTCAGAAACATCAGAAATAATAGAAGCAGGCGATCTTTTTAAGCATTTTCTGGCAGGCAAAGAGTTATATGACAAAGCACAGTACAGGGAAGCTATTGTTGAATTTAACAAAGCTATTGAATTAAGCCCCTCAGATATTAAACCTGCAGCATATTTAAGAATAGGATATTGCTATATGGCTCTTGATAATTATCCTGAAGCAGATAAAGTCTTTGACTTTATTATTGGAACATATACAGATAGTGCTGAAGCAACAGAAGCGCTCTATCAGAAAGCCAGGATCAATTTTATTTATGGAAAATATGAGCAATCAATTTGCCAGTTTAGTCAATTTCTTGAAATAGCTATAAATGATCCTCTTAGAGGCAATGCTTTTTTCTGGATTGCAGAATCGCTTTATAACTTGGGCCATCTTGATGAAGCATCAGAAGTTTATGCAATTGTTACAGAAAAACACAAAGATAGCTATAAATATGAAGCTGCAAAATATAGAATAGAGCTTATAAATCTTGGGAAAAAAGAAAGAGAGCTTGTAAAACTTCTTAAATGGAACCAGGAACAGTATAATAATGAACAGGATTTATTTGCAAAGAAAGAAGCAGAATATAAAGAAGCTATTTTAAGTTACCAGAAAAATCTTGCTCTGCTTTTAGAAGATGATATAAATTTAGAGTTGATATCTTTGCAGGAAGCAAATAATCTGCTTATAAAGCAGGTTGAATTTAAAGATCTGCAAATTGAAAATTTAAATAATGAAATAAAGAAACTTAAAAAAAATGAATCATCAGGCGTTTCTACTAAATGAGTAAAAATTTAAAAAAAGCAGAAAAACAGTTTAAACTTGGAAAATATTCAAATGTAATAAGATTGCTCGAACCAGAAGTTTTTAAATATAGGGAAAATGAAAAATTTTATTACTATCTGGGTATGTCCTGCCTTTTTCTGGGAGACTATAGCGGAGCAAATTCCTATTTAAGAAGAGCTCTTCAAATAAATCCCAATTCCGATCAAATGCTGGGGCTTGCAGTTATTCATTTAAAACATGGCAACCCGTCGGAAGCTATAAGAATATGGCTTGATATACTTGATAAAGAACCTGATAACAAACATGCACAAAGATCTCTTGATATTTTAAAAAGATCAGAAGCGCTTGAAAAAATACCTGAAGATTTTCTTGCAAAAAATCTTAATAAATTTTTGCCTTTCTATAAAAAAACAAAAGTTTATAATTTTATTCACTATGCAGCTATTATTTTATCTGCTCTTATAATTTTGACAGGTTTGTTTTTCACTTCAAACTATTTATTAAAAAATTTAAAAAAATCTCGCAATTTATATCCTGAATTAACAATAAGCAGAAATTTAAATGATATTGTTGCAGAAGGCGAATTCAAGATAGAACTCCAGGCACGGGAAATTGTAGCTCTGTTTGAATCAGCAAAAAATTATTTTATCGATAATAAGGATAATGAAGCCCGCATAGATATAAATAAACTTCTTAATTCAAATGCATCTGAAGCTGTAAAAGAAAAAGCAAGGCTTCTTGACAGTTATTTAAAAGAACCGGATTACAGATATTTTAAAAATAGCATAACTTACCGCATGGCTGCTGAAAAACCATATTTATATAATAATTGTTATGTAAAATGGTCAGGTAAAATAGCTAACATTAGAATATTTGAAAAAAGTGTTAATTTTGATTTTCTGATAGGGTATGATTCCGGAAAGATAGTTGAAGGTATTGTAAATGTTACAGCAGATTTTCCAATTGTGCTTGATGAACAGTTTACTTATGACATCATAGGCCAGATAAAATTGGAAAATGGACATCTTGCTTTAAAAGCTATATCTATCAGGAATTATATAAAATGAGAGCTGTTGTCCAGAGAGTTTTTAATGCATCTGTAAGAGTAGAAAATAAAACTATTGGAAAAATAGGCAAGGGACTTGTTATTTTTCTTGGTATTCATGCTTATGATACAGAGCAGGACTGTAAATACATAGCTGATAAAATACTAAATCTTAGAATATTTAGCGACAGCGAAGATAAAATGAACCTCTCTGTCTCTGACATAAAAGGCGAAATACTTATTATCTCCCAGTTTACACTTTACGGCGATGTAAGAAAAGGAAGAAGGCCCTCTTTTAACGAAGCAGCTGCTCCTGAAAAGGGAAATAGTTATTATGAAAAAGTTGCGGAAATAATAAGAAAAAGCACACTTAAAACAGAAACAGGCAAATTCGGCGCTTTAATGGAAGTAGAATATATAAATGACGGGCCTGTCACAATTATTATAGATTCATCTATACGGAATATTTGAGACAGTTACATATATTGTCTGCCTGTAATCAGCAATCACAGGCGAATTAATTTTTTCTGAATAAATAAAAAATACTCTGCTTTCTTCAATCATTTCTTTGTTAAATTTGTTATTTTTTTTCCCTTCATCAAGCAGAAACAAAGCTTCTTTCAGAAGAATATTTTCTGCTGCTTTTTTATCCATAAAAACTGTTTTTTCCATTATTTTTTTTCTTAGAGTAGAGTGGCTGTATGAAGCAATATTATTGCAGATAAGAAAAAAAGAATCTCCGGATGCTTTAACAGCTTTTTCATCTTTAAAAAAATTATCAATCATTAAAAAAAGAATATATTCTTTTTCATTTTTATTATCATATTGATGGTAATATGTATTATCCAGCAGCAAAGAAAAATTTTTATCTTCCCGTTTTGAAATATAAGTTATTGCATTTATTTTTTCTTCAAAATCTATGGCATTAAAATACTCATTTATTATTGTATCGCTTTTACTGGTGCTATTTTTTAGCCAGGCATAGTAGTGCTCATTGCTTTGATTTTCTCCTGCATGGGAATAATTATCCTGAGGATAGATATTATTGGATAATATTCCTGATATTATAATAAATAATAGAAAAACAATATTTTTTATTAACATATAATTTCATTATATGAAGCCTTATTGACCTGGTAAAGTAAATATGTAAAATTGTAACGTAGTACCCTGTGGGTAGCGAAGCTGTATCCCGTATTTTATGTTTACATTTATTTTTGTTTCATTCAACATACGGGGGTATATTCTGAAGTAAAAAATTATTGTTATTGTTATATTATGAATGAGCAAGGGGCGCGATTGTGTTTGCATAAACATGGCCGAGCGAGTGAGGAGACAAAAAGTATAATACTCTTTATATTGCGAAGGAGAAATCTATAAATGGCAAAAAAAATGGAAATTCAGGTACCTGAAATAAAACATAATGATTCTGAAAAGCAAAAAGCTCTTGAAGCTGCAAAGCTCCAGATTGAAAAACAGTTTGGAAAAGGCTCGCTTATGAAGCTGGGAGAAAGAGCTGTAGCCAGCAATATTCAGGTTATTTCAACAGGCGCAATAACACTTGATGCAGCGCTTGGAATTGGCGGTTACCCCAAAGGCCGTATTATTGAAATTTTTGGCCCTGAATCATCAGGTAAAACAACTTTGGCGCTTCATGCAATTGCAGAATCCCAGAAACAGGGGGGAGTTGCTGCTTTTATAGATGCAGAACATGCACTTGATCCTGTTTATGCAAAAAATCTTGGTGTAAACACAGATGATCTCTGGGTTTCACAGCCAGATACAGGAGAACAGGCGCTTGAAATTGCAGAATCTCTTGTAAGATCAGGAGCTGTTGATATAATTGTTATAGATTCTGTTGCAGCACTTACGCCTCAGGCAGAAATTGAAGGAGATATGGGAGACTCTCACATGGGGCTCCAGGCAAGGCTTATGAGCCAGGCTCTCCGCAAGCTTACATCAATTATTTCAAAATCAAACACATGCCTTATTTTTATAAACCAGATAAGAATGAAAATCGGAGTCATGTTTGGAAACCCGGAGACAACGACAGGCGGAAATGCTTTAAAATTTTACTCATCTGTAAGGCTTGATGTAAGAAAAATTGAGACTATAGAAAAATCTGCTGATGAAGCAATAGGCAACAGGGTTAGGGTAAAAGTTGTAAAAAACAAGGTTGCGCCTCCATTCCGAAAAGTGGAGCTTGAGATAATGTTTGGCAAGGGAATTTCTGCAACTTCTGCTCTTCTTGATGCAGCTGTAAACTATAACATTATTCAGAAAAGCGGAAGCTGGTATGCATATGGGGAAGAAAAAATAGGACAGGGCAGGGATAATACAAAAGAATTTATTGAAAAAAATCCCCAGATTATGAAAGAGATAGAAAAAAAAGTAAGAGAATTCCTCTTTCCTGCATCTGCAGTATCTGAACAAGGCACAGGTGAAACAGCTGATAAAGATAAGCTTGATAAAGATAAAAAAGAAAAGATTGAACAGGAGAAAAAGAAAGCGCCAGTAGAAGATGCAAAACTTTTCTAAAACTACTGTATATATAGGCGCAGGATCCAATCTTGGCGACAGGGAAAGCAATATTGCAAAAGCTTTTTTATCGCTGGAAAATTATTTTTTATTGCTCGAAACAGCATCTCTTTATGAATCAAAGGCTCTCTATTACACCAGTCAGCCTGATTTTCTTAATACAGTTTTTAAAGGTGTAATTAGCAAGGATAAGACACCAGAACAGCTTTTATCATTTTTACTTGAAACAGAAAACAGGCTTGGCAGAGAACGCTCTGGAATAGTTTCAAAAGGGCCGAGAAATATTGATCTTGACCTATTGCTATTTGGAGACTTTATTATTAACAAAGAAAATCTTATAATACCTCATCCAGGCATTATTGACAGGCTTTTTGTTCTTACGCCTCTTATTGAACTTGATAAAAACCTGAAAGATCCTGTTACAAGACAAAAATATGATAAAATTTTAAAACAGCTTGATAGCCAGGGTATATCTTTTTACAAATCTTACAGATATATTGACAAATATAATGTAAAAACTGATTAAATATGTTTATAAGTTTTGCTGAAAAAATAGAGAGTATAAA
>JAVBQS010000132.1:0-6381 GCA_031548835.1 Spirochaetia bacterium | reverse complement strand
TTTTTAATCTCAAAATATCTTTTTTCAAAACCTCCTTTTATACGGGGATCAAGCATGTATGATACAATAAGATCATTATATTTTCTTCTTATTTTTTCTGCTGCTTTTTCTATTTCTTCACTGCTTATTTTTTTACCCATTGAAAACTATTATATTCAAAATAAAAAGAAACTCCAGTATTATAATTTTATAATATTGGAGTTTGAATATAAAATCAAAATAAATAGAACATTTTACAAGATTTTATTTTAAAATTTCATTGTTACTCTTTTATAGAAGTATCAACCTCCACAATTTCTTCCTTTTGCTCATCATTTTTTTTAAAAGGCTTAAATTCCACATGCTCTGCAACAATTTTTATCTTTGACCTGTTTTTGCCTTCCTGATCAACCCATCTATCCTGTTTAACCCTGCCTACAACACGCACGCCCCTACCCTTTGTAAGATGATCCTTACATGCTTCAGCAAGTTTTGCCCATGTTTCAACATCCAGATATGAAACTTCATTCTGATATTCTTCTTCCTGTTTATAGTATCTGTTTATTGCAATAGTGAATGAACAGATAGATGTTCCCTTGGGATTTTCAGAAAAAACAGGATCTTTAGTAAGATTTCCTTCAACAAGTATTGAATTAAGATTATTCATTTTGCCTCCATAATTAATTAAGTTCTTTTTATATTTAATTAACCAAGGAATAACCTGGGATGATTCAAATTTGACAAAAAAAAGCATTGGGGATAAAGTTATAGAAAATATTAAAAGAGGTTTCTAATGAAGATTTTTTACACCGGGAAAACAGTAAATAAGCTGTATCCTCTATTTCTACTATTTTTTCTTTTTATAGTTCTGCTATTGCTTTCATCCTGCATGACTGCAACTCCATATCTTTCATCAAAAGAACCAGCATTACAGCATGCAGAGATGAATGGAATAGCTGTTGACTGTCTCTACATGAATTATAAAGATATTGAAAAAAAGCATGGTTATAAGGCAAATCCTTTCCTTCCGCCAGATCTTGGGCTTACTCCCAAACAGATGATAGTTTTTGATCTTACAATAACAAATAAGGAAGCTGCTCCAATAAAACTTGACAGCAGAGTGATTGAACTTTATTTTGGGGATAAAAGATATCCTCCAATGAGCGCTGTTGATATGGAAAGAAAAATTGATGAATATGCAGAAAAGGGAGATAACCTTAAAGAAGGCAGGGTTGCAAAAGCCCACATGCTTCCTAATATTACAACCATAAGAGGAAACAGCACCACATCTGGATATCTTGTATTTATGGGAACTTTTAGGGGAAAGGATGTTCCCGCAGAACTTGCACTTTCTTTTAAAACAGCAGATGAAGGCAATGCAGGTGATATTACTTTTAACTATACCTTAACTTTGATAAAAAAATAGATTAGATATCAATAATTTTATAAAAATTAAAATCTATTAGCCGGCATTTTATGCCGGTTTTTTTATTTTCTTTATATGAAAGGAGAAATAAGAGTCGCCAGTTTTACCATTAAGTGCATATATAAAAATAATAATCTTTCCTTGTTTCTTCATATCTCACAAGGATACTTCATATTTTTTCGTGTTATAAACTGTTTAAGCGTGTAATAATGCATAGAAAATAGAAAAATTAATAATGATACTTACATGAAATGATAATTATTTTGTCTTCTTCTACTTTGTAAACAAGTCTGTGTTCATCTGTGATTCTTCTTGACCAATATCCTGCAAGTTCATGTTTTAATGGTTCTGGTTTTCCTATTCCATTAAATGGATTGCGCTCTATGTCTTTTATCAAATTTATAATTTTTGCAAATACTTTCTTATCAGAAAATGCCCATTCCTGAAAACTATCAAAAACTTTTGAATCATAGAATGTTATGGTCATCTTCCAAGATTCTCAACTTCTTCTATTGTCATTTGATATATTGGTTTTTCACTCTTTACTTTTTCTATAGATTCAAGCAGCTGTTTGCGGTTTGCTTCACTCTTGAGAAGATATTCTGTTTCATCATTAAGTTCTGTTACTGTTATCTCTATTTCCCTATCTTTAAATGAATCTTTAAGTGTTTTTATAAATTTATCTGTTATTTCATTAGCCCTAAGCCTATATGTAGCATACATAAAAGCCTCCTAATATCTTTTATATAAATATACCATAATTATATGATTTTGTCACAATAACACAGAACATAAGAAGCGCTGGCATGACTATTGTGACAGGATGATATAAAAAAAGAGCAGCATTTCTGCTGCTCTTTATAAAATAAATACTTAAGTACTAAATTAGAACTTTGTATTAACTGAGAAATAGAGTCCGCCGTTTGTTACACTTCCAGAAGCGTTGTTACCTAAATCACCAGCCATATCTCCAATTCCTGTTGTGCCAGTAAAATAAGCGCCCTTAGCATCTTCGTTAAGTATTAAATAACCAAGGTCATATTTAACTTTTCCAGGTTTTACAGAAATACCAAATTCTGCTCCAAGCCAGCTTTCATCATTAGCAGAAGCGTTTTTTGCTTTATCGCTATAATCACTAAATGCAAATTTTGTACCAGCCTGTACACTAAGAAATTTAACAATATCATATTTTGCAGAAACAGCTACCTGTCCCATTGGAAAATAAGATTTTTTATCGCCTTCGCCTGCCATAAAAGCAAGGCCAATATCTGCACCATAAGCATTAAAGCCAGCAAGTACTTTGTAAGTATATGTCCATTCTGCATCCTTATTAGCATCAACTTTAGGATTATACATATCAAGAACACCGCCGATTTTAAGGTTCATGCCTTCTGCAACTTCCATTGCAAATTCTGCTTCTGCGCCGAATTTTCTGCCATCATCTGCAATTCTCTTACCATTCACATCATATATATCTGTATTTTTTGCTTCTGAAGAACCATTCTGCATAAAGAAAACTTCTACCCATATTGGTTTAAAATCAACACCTACGCCAGCCATATATGATGTGCCAGTGCCATCCCATGCATAGAAATCTGCTGCAACATAAGGTTTTACAATTCCGGCAATATCAAAGTTAACTTTTGCGCCATAATCTCTATAAAGCTTATATTCCTGTCCGCCAATGTCATAGATTGTGTATCCAAGTTTATCAAAAGTTGTCCAGCCATTGTAACCAACTGCTGACTTAATTCCAACTGTATCTGCAAAACCAAAATATTTTGCCCAGTCTGTTATAACTTCTGCTCTGTGAATATAAGGCCTAATAGCAGCTGTATCATTCATTCCTGATGTTCCATCACTATTTTCAAGTATACCTTTTGTTTTTGCCCTGTCTCCTCTAAATTCCATAGAAAAAGAATTGTTGTCATCAATTTTTGAATCAAAATAAAGTCTTGTTCTATCAAGTCTTGCGGCATATTGATCTTCCTGAACATCCCATATAGCACCCATTCTAAAAACGCCTGTGAGTGTTATATCAGCCATAACAGGAGCTACTGCAAAAATTGCAAGAGCAAGAGCTAAAACGAAATATTTTTTCATTTTACTTCTCCTTTTAATAATTGGGGATTCAAGTCCACGACCTGAATAGCTTCCCTTAAAATATCTCTTCAAAATTATATCAATCTTAATTTTTAAAGTCAACAAAAATTAACAAAAATATAAAACATATATATTTACAACTAAATTATATAAAAAGATATTGAACTCTCATAAAACTTTGTGTTCCAATATAAACAATGTTAAAACATATACTTTTTGATGCTGATCAGACGCTATACCCTGCCTCTTCTCTTGTTGGAACAGAAATGGTGCGGAGGATAAATATTTTTACAGCAGAATTCCTTGGCATCACAGTTACAGAAGCTGCATATCTAAGATTAAAAAGGGATAAAAAATATAACTCAACTCTTGAATGGCTGCAGGAAAGCAAAGGACTTTCTGATGCTGCGTCTTTTTTTTCTGCTATCCACCCATCAGACTTTGAAAATTATTTTCCTAAAAACCCGAAACTGGTTGAAATTCTTTCAAAAGTTACAATCCCATGTTCTATTCTTACCAATTCGTGGAAAAATCATGCGGAAAATATATTGAATTACCTTGAAATTTCTCCTTTTTTCTCAAATATTTTTGATCTTATTTTTAATAACTACCTGGGAAAACCAAATATTTATGCATTTACAAATGTTCTTGATTTTCTTGAACTTGATGCAAAAGAGGCGCTCTTTATAGATGATATAAAACAGTTTACAGATGTTTTTTACTCTCTTGGAGGCAATGTAGTTCTTGTTGATGAAAAAGATAATTACGGGAAAACAATTTACGAAAAAGTGCGCTATATTGAAGAAATAGAACCTGTTCTCAAAAAATATGAAATAATAAGATAGGAAGTTTACAATATGTTCTTTTCCTGAAATCCTCCCGCAGAGAAGTGTCCTGCTGTTCTGATGCAGGCCGGAACCTATGTTTATAACCTTACCTCAAAAGTCAGACAGAGTATTAGACAGCCCCAGACGGGCTGAGCAAAGTAGATCATATTTATTTTAAGGAACCACTGATTAAATTGACTCTAATCAGCATTGTCTTAATAATATCTTTGTTAGTAAATCTTGAATATTTCTTCTTCCATCAAGAATGACCAAAATTATAACTTTATTCTCTTCAATTTTATAGATTATTCTCCAGGGAGATTCTATAATTTCTCTGTATTCTTTTATATTTTGGCCTAATAATTCAGGAATTATTCTACCTCTTTCCGGAAAAACTGATAATGCAAATATTTTTTCTTTAATTCTCTTAAATATTTTTTTAGCAATTTGAATATCATTTTGTGCAATATAAAGTACAATTTCATTGAGATTAATTTCTGCTGCTTCGGTAATTATAATGTTATAATTTTTTGCCATAATGATCCAATTTCTTTTCTAAATCACTAAATACATCTTCTATATTTCGCACTTTTCCATTATTAATATCTTTTTCTGCAATTTTAATAATATTTAATAGTGAAAATGCATCTTGAATATTTTGATAGGTTTCTATATCCAGCAAAACAGCCCGCGCTTCTCCATTTTGAGTTATTACTATTGGATTTTTCTTTTCATTAACATATTTCATCATTTCAGCTGCATTTGTCTTTATATAAGAAATTGGTTTTATATCTTCCTTTAAATTAATTGCCATATTATATTCTCCAGTATTTATATAATACCATATTAAGACTATAAAAACAATGCTATTTTGAGTTAAAGGCTTGAAGTATAGCTTTCCCCTCTTTTTCACAATTACACCTTATATCAGTTACTAAAAATTATTCTGAGGAACCACTGATTAAATTGACTCTAATCAGCGTTGCCCTAAATATTTTTTTATAAAGAAATTAAAAAGGCAAAATTTCATCAAAACTTCGTATTCTCCATGCTCTTTTTTCTTTTCTGATTAAAACCAGAAGTCCAGCTTAATAACTATTTTCTTAAATATAAAAACCATTTATAATAGAGCTGAAATTATTTTATAAAGGAGCATTTAATGAGTTTCATAGAGTATATCGAGGCAAGAGAAATACTTGACTCAAGAGGTAATCCTACTGTTGAAGTAGATGTTTATCTTGAAGACGGCTCAATGGGAAGAGCAGCTGTGCCTTCAGGAGCATCAACAGGAGAACACGAAGCTATAGAGTTAAGAGATGGCGATAAAAAAAGATATATGGGCAAAGGTGTTTTAAAAGCAGTGGAAAATGTTAATGAAACAATAGGCCCTGAACTTGAAGGCCTTGATGCGCTTGACCAGGTTGAAATTGACAGAACAATGATTGAACTTGACGGCACAGAAAACAAAGGCAATCTTGGCGCAAATGCTATACTTGGAGTTTCTATGGCAGTTGCAAGAGCTGCCGCTGATTACCAGGGACTGCCTCTCTATAAATATCTTGGAACTTACCATTCATGCACACTTCCTGTTCCAATGGCAAACATAATAAACGGAGGAGCACATTCTGACAACTCTGTGGATTTTCAGGAATTCATGATAATGCCTGCAGGAGCTGATTCTTTCCATGAAGGTCTTAGAATGATTGCAGAAGTGTTCCACAATCTTAAATCAATATTAAAAAATAAAAAATATTCCACAGCAGTAGGAGATGAAGGCGGTTTTGCTCCAGACCTTAAATCTAATGAAGAAGCGTGCGAAGTAATTATGCAAAGTATTGAAAAAGCAGGCTATATTGCAGGAGAAGATATTTTTATTGCTCTCGACCCTGCAACAAGCGAGCTATATGATAAAAACAAAAATAAATATGTTCTTAAATGGTCTACAAAAGAAGAGCTTACATCTGCACAGCTTGCAGATTACTGGGCATCATGGTGCAAAAAATATCCCATAATTTCCATTGAAGATGGAATGGCAGAAGATGACTG
>JAVBQS010000093.1:0-19125 GCA_031548835.1 Spirochaetia bacterium | reverse complement strand
AGATTGTTTGAAACAGACCAGGTTCTTGATGTAGATTTGACTCTTCCTGAATCTACTATTTTTATGATAAGCGGCACTCCCAAGCTTATAAGGGAAGTTGATTACCTCAATAACAATAGATAGCAGGAATTATGTATAATAGAAAAGTAATAAAATCTGTTATTATTAAGGTAGTTTTCAGCGCCTCTGCCCAGGAAAAAATCCAGTATCCGGAAACAGGCCTTTCACCGTCATCTTTTGAAAAAAATGCTGCCATAGACCAACAAATCGAGGAAATTCAGGAAAATAATATCAGAAATTATTTAATTAATTTTTGCCTCCGTATTTTTGACCATGAAAATAGCCCTGTTGTAAATTCATCATGGAGCCGTGTTACAAGATCGGGGCAGCCTGTTGCTCTGAATTTAAGGGCAAATAATCTTAATATTGCAGTAATATTTATTCCCTATTTTATAAATGAAAAATCAGTTATGCTGTTATCCCAAAGCAAAGTAATACTAAAATATGTGAATTACTCAGGCGGCAAATACTATTCAACTGTTGATTCTATCCCGTTAAATATTGGCGAAAAAGCTCTCTTTTTTCCTTTAGGAATGATGAAAGAAAAAGTAGATAATATTTCTTC
This sequence comes from Spirochaetia bacterium, assembly GCA_031548835.1. Classification (GTDB taxonomy): domain Bacteria; phylum Spirochaetota; class Spirochaetia; order CADAEX01; family CADAEX01; genus WQTU01. Next base: position 18,500 of record JAVBQS010000093.1, on the reverse strand, counting down.
TTGTGTGCTTGAAATAGAAGTACTACATTATGATATAACTATTGAAAAAGGTAATGAGGAGCAGCTTTTCCTAGAATCAGCGCCTGCAAAGAATGTACAAAACCGGAATAATTAGCAAAATAAAAGAATTGTTTATTAAAATCAGAAATTCCTCACTTTTCATACCTTTATCAATATTTATTATTTTACTATTTCTCTATATTTTTACTTCATTTCTTACACAATTTAAACCTGTAATAGAATCTATTGAACCTGAAATAGGACAGCCGGGCGATATTCTTGTAATAAAAGGCAAATATTTTGGAAATCCTGCTGATAATAAAAATGAAAATAGAATAACAGTTAAACCTGTTGACTCATCTGTCTATATTGCTCATGACAGGCTTGTGCTTTCTGACTATCTTAGATGGGAAAATAATAAAATATCTGTAAGAATTCCTGAAAATATAGCATCCGGCCCTGTTTTTGTTGAAAGCAAACGCGGAAAAAGCAATGAAGTTGTTTTTATAAATAAAAAAGAGATTCCAACTGTTTTATCAGGCCCGGCAGAACCAGGCCAGCCATATATATCAACATTTGAACCTGTGGAAGCTTCTGTAAGCGATATAATTACAATAAATGGCATCAATTTTGGAATGGAAAAAGGAAACAGCCAGGTATATTTTACTCTTGCTGCCGCAAGTACTGCGACAAGAGCTGAAGCAATAGAAGATTCATATATTGCTGCTTCAAGTTCTGACTATGATTATATAAGCTGGACAGATAATGAGATAAAATTAAGAGTCCCTGATGGCGCATCTTCCGGAAAGGTTTGGGTAAATGTTAATGGCATAAACAGCAATTCCTTTTATTTTGAAAAAACAGAAAATGTCGGGACAAGAGCTTTCGGCGAAAGAAGAGGATATCGGGTTAACTATGATGTTGTTCTTGGCATTAATAATGCCGAAGGCGAAAACAGTATTTATTTATGGGTTCCCAGGCTTAGTTCTTCTGCAGAGCAAAGAAGCATAGAATATGAAAGAAATCTTAATCCGGAACTTGATAACTATTCCAATATGATGCTCTATAAATTTGCAAATTTAAAAGACAGGGAAAGTAAAACAGTCTCAATTACTGCATTGTTTGAAAGATATGAGATTCTTACAAAGATAAATAGAGATAAGGTTATGTGGGATTATGCCAAAGATACCCAATTTTACCGTGAATATACAAGAGATCTCTATGATTTAAATATTAATGATCCAAGGCTTAATGATATTTTTAAAGGAGTTGTAAAAGGCAGGGATCCTTATACAACTGCTGAATCAATATATAATATTGTCAGAAACATGAATTATACAGAAAACCCTCATGGTGAGGATTCTATAGATAATTATTTGAGAAAAGCAGGCGATTCCTACACCTATGCTATGATATTTACAATTCTGGCACGCAAAGCAGGTATTCCTTCAAGGCCTGTTTCAGGATTTCTTGTTTATGATAATACAAAAGTTGTAAAACATTTCTGGTCAGAATTTTATATAAGGCGGTTTGGCTGGGTACCTGTGGATGCTGTTCTGGGAGATGGCGCAAGTTTCGGCAATATGCCGCAGGTGGAAAACCCAAGAACATACTATTTCGGCAATCTTGACAGCAGCCATATAACTTTTTCAAGAGGAATACTTTCTGTTCCTATAATATCTCCTATAGGCAAAACTGTATTTAAAAATAAGATGTATTCACTGCAAACTTCTTATGAAGAACTTTCCGGAAATATAAAATCTTACAGATCCTGGTGGAATGATTTAAAAATTCTGGAATGGTGGTAATTTAACCCTATTGATTTTTTGTTAAATTACCGAAAAGTTATTAAGAGTCTTATAAAATATTGAGTTGACATTAGATCGGTATGATACTTAATATCTTTATATAATATTTTGCCGGGAGTATTATGGAAAACCCTTTACAGTTATCACTGGTAAATTTTACTAAAGGTGCCTATATTATTGTTGAAGGAGAGCAAATAGCAACAAAATTCTTCATAGTAAGAAGCGGTAAAGTCTTAATTAGTAAAGAATTTGAAGTTGTAGAAGAACAGGATGGAAATATTCTTGGTCCTGGCGACTTTTTTGGTGTTATTTCAACAATGTCAGCGCACAGTCATATTGAAAATGCTCAAGCTTTAACTGATGTTACACTTATAGCTGTGCAAAGAGATCAATATGGCCTCTTGATTGAAAAAAATACTCCTATAGCAATGAAAATATTACAAAGCTTTTCCCGCAAAATGCGGTATATGGATGAAGCTCTTACAAAAATTACATTAAAAAAGAATGCAGATGAGCGCCCTGACCACCTTTTTCAGGTGGCAGAGTATTATGCAAAACAAAATAAATATAACCATGCATATTTTGCCTATTATCAGTATGTAAGATATTGTCCAAATGGCGAAAATATCAATCTTGCAAAGCAGCGGATGGCAAAAATCAAACCTTATTCAAAAGCTGTCTATCTTATAGAAAAAAGCGATGAAATTACAAGAACTTATTCAAAAGATACAATGATTTTCAGCGAAAGTCAGCCAGGCCACGAGCTTTATATAATACAAAGAGGAAGTGTAAAAATAACTAAAATTGTAGATGATAAGGAAATTCTTATTGCAATTTTAAAAGCAGGAGATATTTTTGGAGAAATGTCTCTTCTTGAGAATAAACCCCGTTCAGCATCTGCTATTGCTTTTGAAGATGCTGTTATTATGGCTGTAAACAAGGTTAATTTTCAGAGAATGGTTTCACAGCAGCCGCAGATGATTACCCGCCTTACACAGCTTCTTTCAGAACGTATTTGGCTTATGTATGGGCAGCTTAAAAATACCCAGCTTTCAAATCCTTTGGGAAGAGTCTATAACGCTCTTTTTCTTCAGCTTGAAAAAGCAAGAGTTAATATTTCTCCAAAAACGCCATATACATTTAACCTTGGACCTAAAGAGCTTATTGAAATGGTAGGCCCGATAACAGATGGAAGCGCTCTTGTTGCAGAGCTTTTTTCAAATAAAAAATTAAAAATTGTGGATAATAAGATTTTTACCTCAGATACAGAAGAGATACAGAAACAGGCTGCTTATTTCCGCAAAATGGAAAAAATTAACCAGTCAAGAAAGAAAAGCTCGCTCCTTGCATCGCCATAATCTGTTAGATCAGTTTAATGGCGGAAAAAGCACTTCTCCCAGAATAGCAGTATTATATGAAAGGCCTATTTTAGTAGCTTTATGCAGTATGTTAAATCCATCGCTGTCTGACATTGCAAAAATTGCTTCTCCATTCTGTGTAAGTAAATCTATATAATTACTGGTAAACTCGCTTATTGAACCATTTATAAAAATAAGGTCAAAAGGGCCATTTGCAGCAAAATAGTTAAAGTCTTTAGTAAATGCAGGAGTAATATTATTATATTTTTCTCTTATAAGAGACTCATATCTGTCTTTCTCTGTATTATTTAATTCTATAAGATAAACCTGTTTATATAATAATGATAATATAGCTGCTGTAAATCCTGCATTTCTGCCAATTACAAGAGTTTTTTCCCTGCTGCTGTTTTTTAAAGATACAAGCGCTTTTACAAGGTCGGAATATGATATAATCACATTTGAATTATCAATCGGCAAAGAAATATCAACATAAGCATATTTTTTCATATCCTGAGGCAGAAAATCTTCACGCTGCATAGATTGAAGAGCTGTAATAATGTTTCTGTTGGAAATATTAAACTTTTTTTCAAGAAATTGTATAAGTTCTGTTTTCTGCTGTGTTAGAGAGTCATAAAGCGTCTGCGACATTAATATCAGACAGGAAAAGAATATAACACTACCTATAATAACTGTTTTAGCCAGAGAGATTTTATTTCTCATTACTTTAAATATAACACAAAGATTTTTTTTCTTGAAGCAGTGATATTTATTTGTTAATATTACGGCTGTCGCCGGGAACCTTGCCCGGAGGGGAGTAACAATAAAAATGAAAGCAATAGAACTTGAAAAAACCTTTGATCCGGAAAAATTTGAAGACAGGATATATAAATCCTGGATTGATAAAGGAGAATTTCTTCCGCGGATTAAAAAGGGTGTAAAACCCTTTGTTATTGTAATTCCTCCTCCAAATGTCACAGGTGTTCTCCATATGGGGCATGGACTTAATAACTCGCTTCAGGATGTTCTTATAAGATATTATAGAATGAACGGCATTCCTGCTCTCTGGGTTCCTGGAACAGATCATGCAGGTATTGCAACCCAAAATGTTGTTGAACGCAAGCTGCTTGTTAAAGGAATAAAAAGACAGGATCTTGGCAGGGAGAAATTTGTAGAAAAAACATGGGAAGTTGCAAAAGAACACCATGAAATAATAGCAAGACAGCTGCAGAAAATAGGCTGTTCCTGCGACTGGTCTCGTGAAAGATTTACACTTGATGAAGGGCTTTCCGAAGCTGTAAGAGAAGTTTTTGTAAGCCTTTATGAGCGCGGGCTTATATATAAAGGCAGGTATCTTGTTAATTGGTGCGGATCGTGCGGCACTGCTCTTGCAGATGATGAGGTTGAGCATCAGGAACTTGATGGTAAAATGTACCACTACTATTATCCACTTGAAGATGGTAGTGATAAACTTGAAATAGCAACAACAAGGCCGGAAACAATGCTTGGAGATACAGCTGTTGCTGTAAATCCTGATGATGAAAGATATAAAAAATATATTGGTAAAAAAGTAAAGCTTCCTCTTACAGACAGGGTAATACCTGTAATTGCAGATTCCTATGTAGATAAAGAGTTTGGAACTGGCGTTGTAAAAATAACTCCTGCCCATGACCCTAACGACTGGGCAATAAGCGAAAGGCATGGACTTGAAAAAATAAATATTTTAAATGAAGATTCTACTCTTAATTTTAATGTTCCTGAAAAATACAGGGGAATGAAAGTACTTGATGCAAGAAAAATTGTTATCGAAGATCTTAAAAGTGAGGGGCTTTATATAAAAGATGTTCCGCACAAGCATCAGGTAGGGCACTGTTACAGATGCCGCAATGTAGTAGAACCATTTATGTCTGAGCAGTGGTTTGTAAAAATGAAACCTCTTGCAGAAAAAGCTCTTGATGCATGGAAAAATGGAGAAGTTATTTTTTATCCGAAAAAGTGGGAAAATACATATAAACACTGGCTTGAAAATATAAGAGACTGGTGTATATCACGTCAGCTTTGGTGGGGACACAGAATACCTGTGTGGTATTGCAGCGATTGCGGTAAAATGATTGTTGCAAGAAAAGCTCCTGATAAATGTCCTGACTGTTCCAGTGCAAATCTAAAACAGGATGAAGATGTTTTAGATACTTGGTTTTCTTCCTGGTTATGGCCTTTTTCAACTTTGGGATGGCCTGAAGAAACAGAAGATTTAAAATATTTTTTTCCAACAACAACTCTTGTTACAGCTTATGATATTATTTTCTTCTGGGTATCAAGAATGATAATGGTAAGCCTTGAATTTACAGGCAAAGCTCCATTCCGCGATATCTATATTCATGGGCTTGTAAGAGATAAGCTTGGAAGAAAAATGTCAAAATCGCTTGGCAATGGTATAGACCCCCTTGATATTATAAAAGAATATGGAGCAGATGCATTTAAATTTACGTTAGCATTTTTAACAGCTCAGGGGCAGGATGTTCTTATTGATTCCGAGACTTTTAAACTTGGATCTAAATTTGCAAACAAAATATGGAATGCATCCCGTTATATACTTATGAATCTTGAAGGAAGAAAACTTCTTGATTTTAATGCTGTGGAAAAAAACAATATTGACAGGTGGATAATTCACAGGCTTAATGATACAACTCTTGAGATTGAAAAAGCAATAAAATCATACAGATATAATGATGCTGCAAAATCTATCTACGAATATTTTTGGGATGATTTTTGCGACTGGTATATCGAAGCTTCAAAGCTGTCGCTTTATTCTGATGATCCGGGTGAAAAAGACAGAGCAATTACAGTTCTCATTTACCTGCTTTCAGAATCTCTTAAACTTATGCATCCTTTTCTATCTTTTATTACAGAAGAGATATATCTTAAAATTCCAGGCAATAAAGCAAGCATTGTTAATTCTTCATATCCTGTTTTTGATGAAAAAAATAAGGATGATAAACTTGCATCAAATATGGGATTGCTTAAAGATGCAATAATTCAGATTAGAACACTTAGAAGCGAATTCACAATTCCCCCGGGAAAAAAGATAAAGCTTAAAATACGGTGCGATAAAGATTTTGGGGCAAAAGAATTCTTTATGGAAAATAAAGCTCTTATATTTCTTCTTGTATCTGCATTAGAAGTTGATTTTGTCGATTCAAAACCTGCTGAAGGCGGAAATATTGCTCTTGCAGGCGCAGGATATGAGATATATGCAGCTGTGCGCGATGCAATAGATGTTCCGCAGGAAATTGAAAAGCTTAAAAGAGAGATTGAAAAATCTGACAAGCTTTATAAACGCGCAGAAGGAAAACTTTCCAATCCTGAATTTGTAAATAAAGCTCCTGCTGAAATTATAGAAAAAGAAAAGAGCACTAAAGAGGAACTTGGAGCACGCATGGCAAAAATGAAAAGTTATATAACTGAGCTGCAGAAATAGCGCTGCTGAAAAGTTTTGATTAATGTCTGATGCATTAATCGCTATATTATTTAAATAAATTTGTTTTTATTTAACAAAGTTAATGGAGAAAAAATTGAAAGCAAGTAAATTCTTTTTTAAAACATATAAAGAAGTTCCAAAAGAGGCCCAGACACCAAGCCATATATTGATGCACAGGGCAGGAATGATACAAAAACTTGCAAGCGGGATATATAATTATCTTCCGCTTGCTTTAAGGGCGCTTAAAAAAATTGAAAATATAATAAGAGAAGAGCTTGATAAAAGAGGGTGCCAGGAAGTTCTTATGCCTGCTGTTCAGCCTGCAGAACTTTGGGAAGAAAGCGGAAGGTGGAAATATTACGGCCCTGAGCTTTTAAGATTTAAAGATAGAAAAAACAGTGATTATTGCCTTGGCCCTACCCATGAAGAAGTTGTGACAGATATGGCTAGAAAAATTTTAACTTCATATAAACAGCTTCCGCTAAATATTTATCAAATTCAGACAAAATTCAGGGATGAGATAAGGCCAAGATTTGGCCTTATGCGGGGCCGTGAATTTATTATGAAAGATGCTTACAGCTTTGATATAAGCGAAGAAGATGCAAAAGAAAGTTATAAACTTATGTATGAAGCATATAATGCTGTTTTTACCAGAATGAATCTAAAGTTTAAACCTGTGGATGCTGCAACAGGAGCTATAGGCGGAGATATGTCGCATGAATTTCAGGTTCTTGCAGAAACAGGCGAAGATGAAATTCTTTCATGCAGCAAATGTTCATACTGTGCAAATATTGAAAAAGCAGTTTCAGGAAATGAATTAAAAAAAGCAGATTTATCAAAAAGAAAAGAGCTGGCAGAAGTTTCAACTCCTGGAAAAAAAACTATTGATGAAGTATCAGGTTTTCTAAAAATAGAACCAGCAATGCTTATTAAAACAATAATATATCTTGTAGATGATAATCCTGTTGCTGTGCTTGTTAGAGGCAACGAAGAAGCTAACGAAGCAAAAATACAGGCTTTTCTTGGAGCAAATGCAATAACTCCTGCCGATGATAATACAGTAAAATCTGTTACAGGCGCTGAAGTTGGCTTTGCAGGTCCTATAGGGTTAAAACAGAAAATTACAATAATTGCTGACAGGCAAATTTATGAAGATACAGGATATGCCTGCGGAGCAAACAAGACAGATTACCATATTACAAGAGTTGATCCTGAAAGAGATTTTACTCCCGCACATGTTGCAGATATTACATTTGCAAAAGAAGGCGACAGGTGTCCAAATTGTAAAGATGGCGTGCTTGAAAAATATAGGGGAATTGAAGTAGGGCAGGTTTTTTATCTTGGAAAAAAATATTCTGCTCCAATGAACTGTACTTTTCTTGACAGCACAGGCAAAGAGCAGGTTGCTGTAATGGGCTGCTATGGAATAGGAGTAAGCAGAACAATGGCTTCTGCAATTGAACAAAATCATGATGATAATGGAATAATATGGCCTGCTGCTATTGCTCCTTTTGAAGCAGCAGTAATACCTATACAATTAAATGATGAAGCTGTTTTTGGAACTGCTGAAAAAATATATAAAAATCTTATTACAGCAGGCGTTGATGTTTTTCTTGATGACAGAAATGAGCGAGCAGGATTTAAATTTAATGATGCAGATCTTATAGGATTTCCTCTCCAGATAATTTGCGGCAGCAGATCGATAGAGAAGGGAAAAGTTGAAGTAAAAATAAGAAAGACTGGCGAGAAAAAAGAGATAGATATAGAGAATATTACAGAAACTATAAAGGATTTGTTGTTAACACTTTAATATGGCGCTGTCTAATACCCTGTCATGGCTTACCATGCCAGGATATTCTTATTGGACAGCCCTATTTATTTTTTAACAGAAATAGTTTTTTCCAGGCTAAATGGTATATCTGCTGTTCCTATTCCAGGATAAGAAGTGCGCATTGCCATATTTCCTTTAAGAAAAATATCAAGGCCATTACTGCTAAAAATATAATCAAAAAGTTCTTTGCCAACCTTGGCAGGATTGATTTCTATAGGAATTTTTACAGTTGTGCTTTTTCCCGGAGCTAATGAATCAATATTTTTAAGAAGCCCTTTTAACCACTGGGATTTATTTATGTATAACTCAAAGTTAAAATTATCAGGAGAGATTGCAAAACTGTTTTTATTAATAATATCTACCGATAGTTCAATTACAGCAGAAAAAGGATTTATACTTAAAGCTTTAATATCTTTTAAAGCTATTTCAGGCATTTTTAAAACAGGAAAATTTCCTTTATGTTCAAGATGAAATGTTTTCTTGCCAAAAACAGGAAGCTTAAGCACAAAATCTGTTTTTAAAATATAATTTGCATTGTCCAGCTTATAAATATCTGAGAAAAGATTATAAAGATCCATATATGAAATAGTAACAGGAACATCTATAAAGCTTGAACTTGATTTTGCAACAGAAATTGGGCTTTGTGAAATGCCTGAAATAAATTTATTATTTTCAATAATCAAATCATAGGTAAACTGTTCAACATTGATTGATATATTGTTTGGATTATCAACTTTATATTTAAAAATAAAATCAGCAGAACTAAAATTTATATTTGTTATTTTTACACTGTCAAAAGTTACTTCCGGTTCTTTTGTCACAGATTTAAGAGATGAACAGGAAATAAAAAGTATTGGAATCATAATTATAAAAATAATTTTCTTCATAAGTATCCTCTTTTGATATATGCTGCATTATAATATATCAATCCCTTTATTAGAAGCAGATTTGTAACAAAATATATATGTTCCATATTTTGTTAAACTTGGATAAAAGAAATAATAAAACTTAAAATATTTAAAACACCTATTTGGAAAAATTATTTAGAACCGGAATTAATTTTAAAATATTCTTTTATAGCACCTGCAAGAGTATAATAATCTTCTCTTTTGCTGTATATGCCTGTTGAAATTCTTATTGATTTTTCTGCCCTCTCTGCAGGCCTTCCCATTGCAGTAAGAATTTCAGATGCTGCTTTTTCATTATCAGAACAGGCGCTAAAGCGGCTTATACATATTCCTTTTAAATATAGAAAATCAAGGAATGGTTCCATCTCTGTTACTTCAGGCAGACTTAAACAAAGTATCCCTGCTGCTCTTGTTTTAGGAGATTCAAGAATTATTTTATAGGGAAGATTTTGTAATATCTTTAATCCTTCATCTGTTAATGTTTTTAATCTACTTATTTCTGCTTTAAAGTTGGCTGACAAATATTTTATAGATTTTGCAAAAGCAGATATTGCCGGAGTGTTTTCTGTTCCTGGAAAAAGTCCATTCTCCTGATTGCCGCCAAACCTGAACTGTTTTAACTTTATTTCTTTTGCTAATGCAAGAACACCGCATCCTTTTGGAGCATATAGTTTATGGCTGCTTAATGCAAACATGTCGCAGAAAGGCTGCCATTCGCTTACAGGAAGCCTTGCTGCTGCCTGCACTGCATCGAGAAAAACTAATGCATTATATTCTTTTGCTTTGCTGTAAATTTCTTTTATAGGCGCTATTCCTCCTGTTTCATGATTTACAGGCGAATATATAACAGCAATATTTTTTTCTTTATTTTTATTTAATGCAGAAGCGAACTCTTCCATATCAATTATTCCGTCATCTGAAACTTTAAGAAGATGATATTGATTAGAAGGCAGTGCAGTTATATTTTTTATTACAGCAGAATGTTCTATTAGTGTTGAAATAAAAAAAACTTTTTCACTGTTTAATCCATTGATGCCTGCAAAAAGAGCTTCTGATCCTGAAGAACAGAAAAAAATATTATCTTTTTTTATATTAAAATATTTTGCTATTATCTCCCTGTTTTTTTCAAGATCTTCCCAAGCTTTTATTCCTGCGGGATGACAATTGGAAGGATTACCCCAGTTTTCTCTGCATGATCTTTCAAATGCTCCCATGCTTTCCGGCAGGACAGGCGTTGTTGCATTATAATCCATGTAGATAATTTTTTTATCCACATGGGTTTCTGAAATTTTTTTTAAAAGTTTCTCTTTTCTTTCGCAGTTACATGCCATATTTTTATTATAATTAAAATGTCTTTTAGTTGATAGACTATAAAGCAGCTAAATCTATTGTAGAAAAAAATATCTGATAGTGGTATTTCCTGCCTGTAATATTCATTATCATACACTGCTTTAAGCAATGTATGGCGTAGCTATCTCCTTTTAGATTATCTAACAGGCCTAATAATTTGACTATTATTTATTTACCCTAATTTTTTGACCTGTAAAGCCCTTCTATTTTTTTAAAAAGTTCAAGCAGTTTATCTTTTTCTTTATTATTTATCGAAGCTCTTGAAAAAATATCTCGCAGAAATATCTTTATATCTTTATCATCAGTAAGTTTAAAAAACCCTATTTCTTTAAGCGAATTTGCAGCTTCGCTTGATAAAGCTTCAAGCTCAGACATATTAACAGTTAATGCAGGATTTTCTTTTTTACTTAACCAGGCTTTTGCATATATTTCATATGTAATAATTTGTACTGCATGCGAAAGATTTAAGGAAGGAAAAACAGGCGAGGATGGAATATTTACACTTATGCTGCAACAGGAAAGCTCATCATCTGTAAGGCCATGCTCTTCATTTCCAAATACAAGCGCTGTCCTGCCATATTCTTTATTAAAAATAAAATCAGCAAAATCTTTTATATCAAAAGATTTATATTTTCTTTTTTTCCCGCATCTTCTTGTTATTCCTGCTGCCAGAGAAATATCCTGCAGAGCTTCAGGCAAAGATAGAAACTCTTTTCTTTTTGTATAAATATCAAAAGCATGAAGAGAGATATATTTTATTTTGTTTTCATCATATTTTTTAGGCTTTACAATTCTCAGGTTTGTAAAGCCCATTGTTTTCATTGCCCTGCAGCTTGCCCCTATGTTGGCGCTTTCATCAGGCGATACAAGAATTATGTAAAAGTTATCAAGTATATTATTCATATTGGAAACTGATTTTAAAAACATTATGAAAAAAAATGAATTCTATCAATAGTCTAAAATAATCTATATTTTTCATTTTTAAAATAGTTTGATAGAAAAAATATTGTAAATCTATTATTATTTTTATTATGGATAAATTTACAAAAAATATTGAGGATGTATATGCTCCTCCAATAGTAAAATTTAAAGAAGAAGCAGCAAAAAAGCTGGACTATTCAAAACCTATATTTAATCTTAATCAGGCTGTGCCTAACTATCAGCCTCCTGATATTATTAAAGAAGCAATTAAAAAAGAGCTTGAAAAACCATCTTTCTGTTTTTATACATTTGATGAAGGCATTCCAGAACTTAGGGAAGCAATTGCAGATTCTTTAAACAGATCTTTTACAAGAAAAATATCATATTCCAATATTTGCGTTGTGCCAGGCGCAAATAACGGCTATTATTCAATGCTTCCTGTTATTGCATCTTCCGGAGATGAAGTAATACTTTTAACTCCATTCTATTTTAACCACTATATGTCGCTTAAAATAGCAGGAATAAAGCCTGTGGAAATTGTTCTTGATCCTGATGACTGTTTTACTCTTCCTTATGATAAAATAGAATCTATAATTACAGATAAAACAAAAGCAATTGTTTTTGTTAATCCATGTAATCCTACAGGAAGGTCATATAGGCAGGAAGAGGTAGACAAGCTTTATGAACTATGCAGAAGAAAAAAAATCTATCTTGTAAGCGACGAAGTATACTCATGTTTTCATGATTCATATCCCAAACCTGCATCTGTTTTAAACAATCCTGCTTTTCCGGATTTTTGCATCTGTATCAATTCTTATTCAAAAACATACAGCATTACAGGACTCCGTGTAGGATTTATAACTGCATCGGAAGAGTTTATATATCATTTTACAAAAATTCAGGATTCCAATGTTGTTTGTGTTTCAACTCTTTCGCAGGCAGCAGCTCTTGCAGGCATCAAATATGCGGGGGAGTGGCTTGAAGAAAAAATTCTTTTTTCCAGAAAGAAAAAAGAAAAATTTATAGATTTTTTTAAAAAATCAGGCAGCAAATTTAAAATAGTTTCTTCCGGTTCATTTTTTATCTATTTAAGTTATGATGACCATTCAATGAAAGCCAAGGAGCTATGTTATAAGATGATAGAAAAAGAAAACCTTGTTACTCTTCCAGGAGAATATTTTGGTTCAGGACAGGAATATGCAATTAGACTTGCGCTGGGAAATCTTCAGGAATACGAGGTAGAGCCTGTTATTGAAAAGCTTGCAAAAATTATGTAAAAAAATTATCAGTTAAAGTCTGATATTTATTATAATAAATTAAGATTGTTTAGAATAACTATTTATTAGGATAAAATATCTATCTGTTTTGTTGGATAATGTAATTTGTAAAAACCTGTCATCTGACAGCTTTATTTTAACACACAGCATTTAGATAAAATAATTGACAGAGACTTTTAAATAAAGGATAGTATTCTTGTATTGGACCTTGTTAAAAAATCTATAACCTGGCCATGAATTTATAAAAAACAGATAATTTACTGGGCGGTAATTTTATGACAATAGAAGAAGAATTGATTGATGTGCTGTTTAAATTAAACCTGATTTATTACTCGGGAAAATCTGAATATTTTATTGATAGCAATACAAAAGCTCCATTTTTTTTTGATATAAATTCAGTAAACTCTTTCCCTTTTTTCAGGGAAAAAATTTTAACTTCTCTTGTAAATTTAATAAAAAAAATTACCAGCCATACTGCTAAAAAAGCCATAGGCCTGATTGCAGCTTCAGGGCATTCAGGCATTCCTTTTGCAGCGCTAATTGCAGAAAAAACAGGGCTTCCTATGGTTTATATAAGAGATTCTTCAAAAAAACACGGCAAAAAAAACATGATAGAAGGTTCTATAAAAGAAGGAGCAGAATCATTATTATTTACAGAAATTCTTTCTTCTGAAAGCAAAATTGAAAACAGCGTAAAAGCGCTTAATGAAAAAGGAAGCAGTTTAAAAGGTGTTATTACAATTATTGATATGCTTGATTATGATGAAATCAAAATTGATAATAATATATTTTCTGTTTATTCCATTATAAAACTAAAAGATATAATAGAATATGCCAGGAAAAATAAAAGCTTAAATAATAAAGTTATTGAACTTATGGAAAACTGGAGCAGTAATAAACAGAATTATAGCAGTAACTGTTGCAATAATTCTGATTTTTCAGATGCTGCTTTAAACACAATAGCAAGTTCTGTGTGCGATAAATTAGAGCAGGATAATGCACAAGAAGCAGCAGAAACACTTCTTGATATAAAAGCTGTGATACTTTCTTTAAAAGAACCCTTCCGTTATACATCAGGCATTTTAAGTCCAATCTATTGTGATAACAGGCTTCTTATTTCAAATCCTGAAAAATGGAATATTATAATAAATATTATGGAAGATATAATTAAAACCAGAATAGGAATTGAAAATATTGAAGTTATTGCAGGAACTTCCACAGCAGGAATTCCCCATGCTGCAAAAATTGCTGAAAAATTTTCGCTTCCTCTAGTATATGTAAAATCAGATAAAGGAGAAATTGGAAAAAAATCCAATATAGAAGGATCTCTTTTTTATGGCAAGAGAGTTTTAGTTATCGAAGATCTTGTAAGCACGGGAAAAAGCTCTATAGAATCTGTAAAACTGTTAAGAGAACATGGCGCAATAGTTGATTATTGTATTGCTATTTTTACATATCAGATAAAATCTGCGGAAAAAATTTTTGCAGATGAAAAATGTTTATTATTTACTGCTTCCAATTTTAAAACATTTATTAAAACTGCTGTTGATAGAAAATACATTATCGAGGAAGAAGCTGAAAAAGCAATAGCCTGGAATAGCGATCCTGAAAACTGGGGAAAGAAATATGGATATGAACAATAGTATGAATTTTAAATTTTGCTCTTACACATTTGCTTTATGCCAATCGCTAAGCTGCATAAGCATAAGCGTATGTGTAAGACTAAGCTTTAGCACAGGAAGTATAGTTATATGAGCAAACTTGAAAATCAACATGAAAATTTTACAGACCAGCTTATCTTTCAGATTGAAGAAAAAAAGAATCCTTCTGTAGTAGGACTTGATCCTGCAATAGAAAACCTTCCCGGTCAGTTAATTGAAAAATATAAACTTTCTGCAAAAGATAATATTTTTCATGCCGCTGCAGAAGCAATAACAGAATTTAATAAAAATATTATTGACGCAGTATGCGATATTGTGCCTGCTGTAAAATTACAGATAGCTTATTATGAAGAACTTGGAGCAGAAGGAATTACAGCATTTAAGGAAACTGCTTCTTACGCAAAATCAAAAAACATTATTGTTATCGGAGATATAAAACGGAACGATATTGGAAATACATGTAAAGCTTATTCAAATGCATATATTGGAAGAGCAGATATATTTGGAACAAAAACTCCTGTCTTTGATCTTGATGCAGTAACTGTGAATAGTTATCTTGGATACGAAGGTGTCTCTCCTTTTCTTGATGACTGTAAAAAATATGGAAAAGGTATTTTTATTCTTGTAAAAACATCAAATCCAGGCTCTGAAGATTTCCAGGGGCTTACAACAGAAAAAGGGAAAAACTATTTTGTAATGGGGCAGCTTGTCGCAGAATGGGGAAAAGAGCTGTTGGGTAAAAGCAGGTATAGCAGCGTAGGCGCTGTTGTAGGCGCAACATATCCTGAAGAAGCAGTTGTTTTAAGAAAAGAGATGAAAGAAACAATTTTTCTTGTCCCAGGCTATGGAGCTCAGGGCGGCGGAGCTGATGATATTGCAGGCTGTTTTAATCCCGATGGCCTTGGAGCTTTAATAAATTCTTCCCGCGGAATAATTTTTGCATATAAAAAACATAATGATGATAAAAACTACAGCAAATATGCAAGAGAAGAATCTCTTATAATGAAAAATGATATTTCAAAAGCATTGATAAAAAAAGGAATATACAGATGGTAAAGGAAAACAAAACCAATTCAAAAAGAGCTATAATTACAGTTCTTGGCGCAGACAGGGTAGGTATTATTGCAGGAGTAACAGCAGTTCTTGCAAAACTTGGAATCAATATCCTTGACATTACACAGACAACAATGAGAAATATTTTTACAATGATTATGCTTGTTGATCTTGATAAATCAGCCAAACCTATTCAGGAAGTTATTGATGAACTTGAAAGTGAAGGGAAAAAATTAAATGTTGAAGTAAGGCTTCAGCTTGAAGAAATCTTTAATACAATGCATAGAATATAAAAGTTTTAAAAGAATAGGAGCATAGCAGATGCTGATTCCATCCGAAGTTGTAGAAACAATAAAAATGATTCACGAGGAAAACCTCGATATAAGAACAATAACAGTAGGCATATCTTTACGGGATTGCTGTGATAGTAACGGTAAAAAATCCAGAGAGAAAATATATGATAAAATAACAAAAATTGCGGAAAAGCTTGTTAAAACAGGCGAAAATATTGAAAAAGAATATGGCATACCAATAATTAACAAAAGAATATCTGTAACACCTATAGCGCTTATTGCAGAATCATCTGATGATGAAAACTATACAGAATATGCTGTAACACTGGATAAAGCTGCAAATACTTGCGGAGTAAATTTTATAGGAGGATTTTCTGCGCTTGTGCATAAAGGCTATACAAAAGGAGACAGAATACTTATAGATTCAATACCGGAAGCGCTATCTGTAACAGATAAAGTCTGTTCATCCATAAATCTTGCTACAACAAAAGCCGGAATAAATATGGATGCTGTACGCCATATGGGTATGATAATTAAACAGACAGCAGAAATAACTGCAAATAAAAATGCTATTGGATGTGCAAAGCTTGTTGTTTTTGCAAATGTTCCTGAAGATAATCCTTTTATGGCAGGAGCTTTCCACGGCATAGGAGAAAGCGAAAGCACAATAAATGTCGGGATAAGCGGGCCAGGCGTAGTGCAGAATGTTATAAAAAGGGCAGGCCCATACGCTGATTTCGGACTTATTTCAGAAGAGATAAAAAAAGCTGCATTTAAAATAACAAGAGTGGGGGAGCTTGTTGCAAGAGAAGCTTCACGCAGGCTTAAAATACCTTTCGGCATTGTTGATCTTTCACTTGCGCCCACGCCTGCAAGAGGAGACAGCGTTGCGCACATAATTGAAGAGATGGGGCTTGAAGTTTGCGGCACACATGGAACAACTGCTGCTCTTGCTCTTTTAAATGATGCTGTAAAAAAAGGCGGTTCAATGGCTTCTTCCTATGTAGGCGGATTAAGCGGTTCATTTATACCTGTAAGCGAAGATGCGGGAATGATAGATGCTGTAAAGTCAGGCCATTTAAGTATTGATAAACTGGAAGCAATGACATGTGTATGTTCTGTAGGCCTTGATATGATAGCAATACCGGGAGATACGCCTTATGAAACAATTTCTGCAATTATTGCAGATGAGGCAGCCATTGGTGTGATAAATAATAAAACAACAGCAGTAAGAATAATACCTGCTCCTGGAAAAAAAGTAGGCGACATGGTTGATTTCGGCGGGCTTCTTGGAAGTGCGCCTGTAATGAAAGTCAATAATGCTTCAAGCATTTCTTTTATACACAGGGGAGGAAGAATTCCTTCTCCGTTAAGTGCATTAAGAAACTAAACTATCAATCATTATTACAATTGATAGGTCATTAATTTATAATTAATTCATGCATAAAAATATGTTCTAAATATCAAATAATGTTGGGTATAAAAAATATTTTTGATATAATATGTATAGAGATACCAACCTATACGGAGATAATGATGAGAAAACCTGTTTATGAGATTGCTGCAGTACATGACCTTTCAGGTTATGGAAGATGTTCTCTTACTGTTGCAATACCTATTCTTGCAGCAATGGGAATGCAGGCATGCCCGCTGCCGACTTCAATTTTATCTACACAGACAACTGGTTTTAAAAACTATACTTTTTTTGATTTTACAGATCATATGGAAGGAATAATAAACCACTGGAAAAGCCTTGAGATAAATTTTGATGCTATTTATACAGGTTTCCTGGGATCAGCAAGGCAGATAGATATAATAACAGGTTTTATTGAAAAATTTAATCATGATGGAATGCTTATAGTTGTGGATCCTGTTTTGGGAGATGATGGTATGTTATACGATACTATTGATACTCCTATTGTAAGCGGAATGAAAAAGCTTGTAAAAAAAGCAACGCTTATTACGCCAAATATTACAGAAGCTGCAATACTTCTCGGTGAAAATAATTTTGGAAAACTTTCAGATGAAAAAATAAAATCAACACTTGATTCCCTTGCCGAGATGGGGCCTGATATGGTAGTCATTACAAGCATTACTGCAGAAACTGAAACAAATCCTGTTGTTGCTGCTTATGATAAAAAACTTAAGAAATATTGGAAAATTAAAAATGATTATATTCCTGTGAGTTATCCGGGAACAGGCGATATATTTGCAAGTATAATGACAGGATCTATTTTAAGGGGAGACAGCCTCCCTGTTGCTGCAGCAACTGCTGTTGAATTTATAACTGCGGCAATAAATGAAACTTATGGACACAATATTCCATCAAGAAACGGAATATTGTTTGAAAAAGTGCTAAATATGTTGTCTGATACTTCGCTTGCTGGCCTTTTTAATATTGCGGAATTATAAAAAATATGATGTTTGTAACAGATTTTGACGGTACATTGTACCAGGATAACCATACAGTAAGCAGTATGGATTTTGAAACTCTTGAAAAACTCGGCAAGCTTAATATAAAAAGAGTTATTGCAACAGGAAGATCTTTTTATTCTGCATTAAAAG
>JAVBQS010000107.1:0-4544 GCA_031548835.1 Spirochaetia bacterium | reverse complement strand
TTGATATTTCTTTTACAAGATCGCTGTCTATCTGTTTTTTCTTATATTTCATCAAAAAGTTTTACCTAAAATTAGTATAAATCATAAAAGATAATCTTTGCCTGTTTGCAATGTTAGCAGATTTTCTTCAAGATATTCTTGTATAATACTATATAATAAAGTTTTAAGATTCTTCAATAAATTATTTTCAATTCCTGCATTTAATGATACTTCAAGGCTGTTTTTTAGCGAATATTCAATATATTTTCTTGCAGCAGCAGCTATCTGTGCCATATTTAAGCTTGAACATCTGCTGCATGTAAAGCAGCTATCTGTTTTGTTATAATATAACACTTCTTCATCAGGTATTTTTCTTCCGCATAAACCGCATTCAGATGGGTTTAAATTCCCGCCCAGGAGAATAGCTGCGCGCAAGAGAAACTGGACAGTAAGGCGGTCTGCAGATGCTTCAGGTATTGTTTCAAGAGCATCAAGAGATGATGATAATAGATAATAAAAATCACTTAAACTTTCGCCGCCGCCATGGGATTTTACAGTTATTTCAAGCCAGCTTAAAGCTGTAAAATATTTTTTAAGATTATTTTTTATATTTTCATAAATTGCATAAGGTTCATATTCTACTATTTTATTGCTTTTTTTTACAGGATCCTGATATATATCAAATTTACCTTTGCACAGAGGCTGAACTGAGGGGCCAAGTTTACTTTTACCTTTATATCCTCCATAGGCAATTGCCTGAAAAATACCTGTGCCTGGAGAAAAAATAAATGTGCCTTTATGATAATCCTGTATTCTGTAATTGCGGATTATAATGCCCTCCAGTTTTAGATTTCTTTTCATTTCAGTAACTTTTTTCCCTTGACCTTAGTATATATAATAATTAGCTTTAAGTTAATATTTATAGTATAATTTACATATCACAACCTTTTAGGAGATAAAAGATGCAAAAGGAAATAATTCCTGCAGGGCAGCTTTTGCCGGATAAGTTATTTATCATTCCTCTTTCCGGCAAGCCGATTTTCCCAGGTATTTTTACCCCTCTTATGATAATTTCAAAAGAAGATATAGAAGTTGTGGAACAATCTATGCAGAAAGATAATATGATTGGCCTTGTTCTTCTAAGAGATGAAGATCCTCCTGCAGAAATTTCATCAAAAGATCTCTATACAGTAGGCACTGCAGCAAAAATAATAAAGAAAATAAACCTCCCTGATGGAGGAATGAATATTTTTATCTCTACATTAAAAAGGTTTAAGGTTAAACAATATATTTCAGAACAGCCGCCGCTGTCTGCAGAGATTGAATTTCTTGATGATGAAGCAGAAAAAGGAAATGAAGTAAAAGCTCTTACCCGTTCAATTATTTCAGAAATGAAGATGCTTTCGGAGAATAATCCTCTTTTTTCCGAAGAGATGCGTCTTAATATGGTTAACATAGATAATCCTGGAAAAATTGCAGATTTTGTCGCATCAATAATCAATATTGACAGAACAGAACAGCAGAAAATACTTGAAACACTTAATGTAAAAAAGAGAATAGAACAGGTTCTTATTTTTATAAAAAAAGAACAGGAACTGCTTAGGATACAGAAAAAAATACAGAAACAGATAAATGAAAAAATTGAAAAAAGCCAGAGAGAATATTTTCTAAAAGAAGAATTAAAAGCAATAAAAAAAGAGCTTGGAATGCCTACAGATTCCAAGAGTAGTGAATATTTAAGATTTAAGGAAGCAATTGAGAAGCTCAACCTCAAGGGAGAAGCCAAAGAACAGCTGGAACAGGAGCTCCAGAAATTTTCACTTATGGAGCCTATATCTGCCGAATTTGGCGTTACCCGCAACTATATTGATACAATAATTTCTCTTCCATGGAATGATCCCAAACCTGAAGATCTTAATCTGCCTAAGGCAAAGGCAATACTTGATAAAGACCACTATGGGCTTGAAGATGTAAAAGAGAGAATTATTGAATATCTTTCAGTAAGAAAATTAAAAAAAGATACAAAAGGTTCTATTATATGCCTTGTAGGCCCTCCAGGAGTAGGAAAAACTTCTATTGGAAAATCTATTGCAAAAGCAATGGGAAAAGAGTTTTTCAGATTTTCTGTCGGAGGAATGCGTGATGAAGCAGAAATCAAGGGCCATAGAAGAACATATATAGGAGCTATGCCTGGCAAGATTATACAGGGGCTTAAAATCGTTAAAACAAAAAACCCTGTATTTATGATTGATGAAATTGATAAACTTGGAATTTCATTTCAGGGAGATCCCTCCTCTGCCCTTCTTGAAGTCCTTGACCCGGAACAAAATTCTGCTTTCAGGGATTATTATCTTGATATTCCTTTTGATATTTCCCAGGTGCTTTTTATTACAACAGCAAATACGCTTGATACAATTCCAGGCCCGCTTCGCGATAGAATGGAAATTATAAGGCTGGCAGGTTATATAAAAGAAGAAAAAATTGCTATTGCAAAAAGATACCTTATTCCCAAAAGCCTATTTGCAAGCGGCCTTACCAAAAAAGATGTTATCTATACTGCTGATGCTCTTTCAAAAATTGCAGACCAGTATGCGCGCGAAGCAGGCGTAAGAAATTATGAAAAAGCGCTTGACCGTATAAACAGGAAAATTGCAAAAGAGGTTGTCCTTGATGGGAAAAAACCGCCTGTAACTATATCATCAAAAGAGATTGAAAAATATCTTGGACCTCCGCAATTCAGGCCGGAAGAGATAAAAAAGATTACAAAGCCTGGTATGGTTATCGGCCTTGCCTGGACAAATTTCGGCGGCGATACATTGATGATAGAATCTGTATATAGCGCTGGAAAAGAAGGATTTAAAATGACAGGCCAGATGGGAGATGTAATGAAAGAGTCTGCAACAATTGCCTACACTTATATAAGAACAATTGCGCCTAAATATGGGGTTGATAAAGATATTTTTGAGAAAAATATTTTTCATCTTCATATACCTGAAGGAGCTACGCCTAAAGACGGCCCTTCTGCAGGAATTACAATGGCAACAGCGCTGCTCTCTCTTGTAAGAGACAAAATGATAAAAAAGAATTTTGCAATGACAGGAGAACTTTCACTTACAGGAGCTGTTCTTCCAATTGGCGGGCTTAAAGAAAAAACAATTGCTGCAAGACGCAATAATATAAAACATATTATAATACCCAAGCAGAATGAAAGAGATCTTGAAGAAATTCCCGCGCATGTGAAAAAAGGAATTACTTTTCATCCTGTAGAAACATTTGAAAGTGTGGTTGAGTTAGTATTTTGAAATTTATAAAATTTATTTTTTGCCACTCAGTTATTATTGCTTCTTTGTGTTTATTAGTAATTTCATGCGTCAAAGCAAACAGCGATGATATATATCCGGCAGGTAAATATCCTGCCGGTAAACATCTTGCAGACAAATATGTTGAAGGAAATATAAAAATTACTGAAAAAGAATTTGAAGCAACCCTAAATAATCTTCCTGATGGTATCAGGAAAAAAATAATTAATGAAAGAGCTGTTTTTCTTTCTTATATGGAAAAACTTATTAAAATCTCTGAACAGGACAAAAATTTTATTTTTTTCCCTGTTGATAAAAAAAGATTGCTTCTTGAAAATTTTATACCATTGGATCTTAAAGAGCTTGATAAGGAAGGTTTTCTTGTTAACAAGAAAGGTATGCAGTTAAGGGCAAATGCAGTTATAGCGCTTAAAGAGATGAAAGATGCAGCTGATGCAGGCAGAATAAAACTTTTAATATCATCTGCATTCAGAACATATGAGTATCAGAAAAATCTTTATAATTATTATATAGGTATTTATGGCAAAGAAGAGACAGATACTTTTTCTGCTCCGCCTGGGTCATCGCAGCATCAGCTTGGGACTGTAATTGATTTTGGTTCAATATCGCTGGAATTCCGCGATACAGCAGAAGGAAAATGGGTTAAGGAAAATGGATGGAAATATGGATTTTCACTCTCCTACCCCGAGGATTATGAAGATATAACAGGATATAGCTATGAACCGTGGCATTACAGATATATTACAAAAGAAGGAGCTTTAGTAGAAAAAGAATTTTTTAATAAACTTCAATATCTTTTTCTAAACTATTTGGCTGAAAATATAGAATTTTTTAAAGAAAAGCTTATAACAAATTAGACCTGTTCAATAGCTTTGTCAGAAGTCATTTTGTAAATACTAAATATACTGAGCCCAAGAAATAAGACAGAAAAAATGATAAACTAAGGTGGACCAAAAACGTAGGGAGACCACCGATGAGAAAGAGATACGATAACACCTTCAAGGCAAAAGTAGCGCTTGAAGCCATCCGGGGAGAAAAGACGATCCAGGAAATAGCGACAGCCTACAGCGTGCACCCCAATCTGGTGAGCAACTGGAAAAGTGTGCTGCTTGAAAATGCGTCCATGATCTTTGAAAAACCAGGGAAGGAAGATGAAGTGGCCGCTGGAGCCGAACAAAAGCAGGACGAACTATACCGGCAGGTTGGAAAGCTCCAGGTCGAAAATGACTTTTTAAAAAAAACGTA
>JAVBQS010000133.1:0-8040 GCA_031548835.1 Spirochaetia bacterium | reverse complement strand
TGGGACGGCTGGAAGCTGCTTACAGATAAGATAGGTAAAAATGTACAGCTTGTAGGAGATGATCTTTTTGTGACAAATACAAAAAGGCTTTCAAAAGGAATCGAGCTTGGTATTGCAAACTCAATACTTGTAAAAGTTAACCAGATAGGAACACTTACAGAAACATTTGAAGCTGTTGAAATGGCTAAAAAAACAGGATATACATCTATTATGTCACATAGAAGCGGAGAAACAGAAGATAGCTTTATTGCAGACCTTGCTGTAGCTCTTGAGTCAGGACAGATAAAAACAGGCTCTCTTTCAAGATCAGACAGGCTTGCAAAATATAATCAGCTTCTAAGAATTGAAGAAATGCTTGGAAACACAGCTATCTATCCGGGGAAGAAAGCTTTTTATTCAATAAAAAAATAGTACTTTAGAAATAGATACCAGCCTGCGCTGGTATGACGTGCCGGCTGACTGACCTGCGCTGGCATGACAGGCCGCCGCAGGCAGAACCGGTATCTGTTCCGGTATTATATGAATAGATCCCGTGGTCATGTGGCCACGGGATGACATAGCCGGGGCACGGGATGACATGGGTGCTTGGTATAACATGCTGTCAATTAATCTTCAAGTATAATAATTTCAACACGCCTATTTTTGGCTCTTCCTTCTTCTGTGCTGTTATCAGCGGCAGGCTCTGTTCCGCCTTTGCCTGTAAAAATAATTCTGTCGCCATTTATTCCGCTATTTTTAAGAAGCTGGGCAATTTTTTCAGCTCTTTTTACAGAAAGATCAAGCTGGCTTTCTTTACTTCCAATATCAGCTGTATGGCCTGTTACAAGAAAAGTTCTGTCCGGTATTTTTTTTAATATATTTGATATAATCTCTACTTTTTTATCTTCACCTGGCAAAAGTTCAGCTTTATCAGGAACAAAATGTATATTATTTGTGCTTAATGATATACCTTCTGCTTTTTCCTTAACTTCAAAATCCTTGCTATCTAGTGTGCTTTTTACAATAGATTCTATAATCTCTTTTTTTACAGCATCTCTTTTCATTGGAACTACATCATAATACCATGTGTGGGAAAATCCTTTGGAAGAAACAACCAGATTGGGGTAAGTATAAAGATCATCGATATTATCCTGAATAAAAAAGGGAAGAGCATCTTTTGCAGTAAGATAAATTGTAATTTTATGGGATCCTGATACTTTTTCAAGATCTGGGTCGCCGCCTGGATCTTCTCCCCTGTTATAGCGCATTGCATATTGGGCAGATATTGAATATACATCAATACCTTTATACTGGGTTATTCCTGTGTATTTATATTCGCAATTGAATTTTATTTTTGTAAATTTATTCTTTTTCAGTGGATCGACAAAAACCTCGCCGGAAGCTATCCAGGTGTACCCTGGCTTTAAATTCTGTTTTTCAGGATATACAGGGAAGCCTGCTAGTAAAGGAAAATAAGAATTATTAGCCCTTTCTATATTGCCTTCCTGATCAATGGAAAAACTTCCTTCTATTATATTATCTACCTTACGGGCAAGATCTTTTCCTTCTGTTTTTAATTCTTCAAAAATATAGGTTGTTCCGCCGAATTTTTTCTCAAATTTGGTCTCTGAGACAAGCGAATATCTTTCTCTTGTTTCTCTGTAAACTGCTCCTTTATAGACATTATTTTCCCTTATTCTAAGGTTATAAACAGTTCTTGTTTTATAAATAGCAGGAAATTGAAATAGAGGGGAGAATTCATCTGTTTTGATTATGGAATTCTGCGCTGCGACAGAACCCTGCATCTGCGGTTTGGGAATAGTCTCTTGTGGTAAAGCCAGAGGTGTGAAATAAGTAAAAAAGAGAGTAATTATTATAAAAAATCTTTCATGCTTTTTTCTTATAAAGATCTTCAATATAATCCTTTGTATTGTCAAATTCCATTCTGCTTATAGTGCATTTTCCCTCAAGCACCACGCCATCCTGGATAATAAGTTCAGGTGTTCTTAAATTTCCAAGCACGCGCGCAGTAGATAAAAGCAGAATTCTTGTTGATGCTGTAATATTTCCTATTACAATTCCTTCAACAACCACATTGGTTGCATTTATATCTGATTTAACCTGCCCTTCTGGGCCTACCTGAAGCTGGTCAACTTTTAGCACACTTCCTTCAAATTTGCCGTCAATTCTTAAATTACCTTTAACAGCAAATCTGCCTTCAAAAAATGAATTGGCACCAATTACTGTGCGTGCCCCAATATCAATCTGCACCAATAAACTCCGGTAAATAACCCTGATATAAAGTTTTACATCAGGATAATAAAATATATCTATAGAACCGCTAATTAAATTGACTCTAATCAGCGTTGCCTTAAATATATCATTAAATATAAGTTAACACTATATCTATATAAAAGATATTATCCTGCAAAATAATATCTTTTACCATATGTTGTTGAAATAAAAAAGGCTGTCAGTTTTTAACTAACAGCCTTTCTATTATATCCTGGCATGGAGCCATATCAGGGTTTTTATTTAATGATCACCAGCCATCTGCCATATCATCAATATCTCTGCTCTCTTCAGAGAAAAGATCTGTGACTACACGCAGGTCATCAAAATAAATGTAATAAATGCCATATGTATCAATAGGATCGCAATCCACCCTAAAACCGCCGAATTTTATTCCATTCACATTGCCATAATGAAAATCTTTCTGGACAATATCTGGCGGAACAGCAACTGTAAGCTTTTTCCAGCCTGAGAAATTAAGTTTTCCTATTACAAGTTCTTTTGGGTTGTTAAAATAATCATGTAAAATTATACTTAAAACATGGTTGTTATTTCTTCCAATAACCCATACAGAAATTGTTTTTGTTATTCCCGGAATTGGGAGAGGCCTAACAGGCATTACAGCAAAAGAGTTTACTCCTCTTCTTTCATAAAATACTTTAAGGCCAAGAACATATTTATCTTCTTCATTAATTCCAAGCTGCTCTTCATCTTCTATTGGTTTTTTCTCAAGCGGTGACCCAGGAAGCCTTCTTGTAGTTACAAAGCCCTGATCGCGGGACATTGCTGTTGTAAAAAAAGCAGGATCTTCAAATTTTGTTATTGATACTTCTTTAAGTTTCTGCTGTGCAGAATCCACACCTATATTTTCCGCAGCAGGATCTCCGGCATTGCGGGTTGTCTGGCCATTCTGTGTTTGGGCAAAAACAAAACCAGCAAATACTGTCATAAAAAAAAGGAGTACTATTTTTTTTGCAAAATTGTTCATCACTTTCCTCCTCCGCTGGTATTGCTGCCGCTGCTATCAGCAGATCCCCAAATTTCGTTTACAACATCCGGGTCTGCAAGGCTTTCGCCGTCAAATCTTGTTATAAATGTATCTGTAAGAATTTTAACATAATCAACATAAATATAGAAATTATCAACTTTTTCCTGGGGCCTTGTCCATATAACAAGTTTCATAAGGCTTAGTGGTTCAATCTGGGGCACATATTTTCTTCCCTGTGGTATTGATACAGGAATGAGAGCCTTGAGATTTCTCCATCCTTCATATTTTAAGCTTCCAAGATTAAGAACATGTGTAAAACCTCTATAATCCATTACATGGGCTTCCATATAATAATCATATTGTGATCCCCATACCCAAACATCGAGCATTTTTACTCTTCCGGGAATAGGAATTCCTATATATTCACCATCTTCATTTTTTCTGTCAGGAATTAATTCAATATAATTATATCCCTGTCTATCAAATTTACCCCAAACACCTAAAACTTTATAATCTTTTCCTTCTTTATTAGCACCATACAATGCTTCAGGCCATGCTGTTGGGAACGCCATCTTTGGGAAACCCTCAGTAGCGAATTTACTACCAACCACTACCCAGTTGCTTTGATCCGGTGTATCAAAATCATCAAGAACAACTGATACCAGATTCTCTGTTTTTTCGTCAGCTGCAACCGGAAAAGCGAGTAGTATAGACATCAAAATGAATAAGCCAAAAACCAGGCTGGCTTGTCTCATTATACCCTCTCCTTTTTGCGAAAAGTACCGCTTTTATCTTATTAATTTTGATTATATTTCTTACAGGATTCTTTGTCAAATATTTTATTCCCTTTACATTATGGAAAGAGGGAAAAAACAGCATTATAATTTATTTCTTTTTCAGATTTTTCTGAAATATTTTGGAATATTTTATCTAAAGTGTGTTTATAATCATAACTTAAAGAAGCGGAATTTGTAAAATCATTTTTTTTATAAATGCTATTTTGTAAATTATTGCTATTTATATAGTCAAAAAACAGAATCTTTCCTTTAAAATCTTTAATCAAGTTTCTGTTTCCTGCTGAAATTTTTCTTAAACATAAAATAGTTAAAGAATTGCTGTTTTCCTGTATATTTAACTGCGCGCTGCTTTTTCCCATATTTTCAGAAAAAGGCAGCTTAATAATATTTCTGCTATTTTTTAAAGAATAGAAGTTTTCAGTTAATAATGAAATAAGAGTATGCTCAGGTTCAGCAGAATCTGATTTTCCATAAACCGATTCTGGTATAAAAAAAGCAATTTCTTCGCACTTTTTAAGAAAATATTCAAGCTTTTCTTTATTTAATATATCAATAGAAATGTTTGATTTATCAATTTTGTTTTCATAATCAAATAGCGGCCCGTAAAGATAAATTCCGCTATTATTTAACAAATTTTTATATTCTTCATTATTATAAAACATTGAATAAAGATATGAACTTATAATAATTTTTTTCCTTTTTTCTTTATCAGAAAGATTGTTATAAATTTCAGGAAAATTTTTATAGTCTGATACAATAGGTTTTACAGAAATATGGCGCCTTGCCCCTATTTTTTTTATCTGGGAAACTGAAATATCTGAAATTCTGAATGTGTAAGGATCATATATAAATATGGCCTGGCTGGCAAAAATATTAAAACTTAAAATAGCTACAGCTAATGCAATAACAGGAATTAAAACCGGAGTAAGAAATTCTATAGTATATTTTTTTTTCTCTATTAGTTTGAAAAGTTTTTCAAAAAGCATTTAAATTAGGGCTGTCTAATAAGTTTTTCGAATCATCTTTTATTCATTATTTACATATAAAAACATAAAATAAAAGCTTTTTCACCAGATTTGAATTTTTATGCAAAATAATTCGAAAACTTATTCTTATTGGACAGCCCTATACCCTTTAATTAATCATCAAAATTTCCTGCAGGGCCTTTGTCGCCTGTAAGTTTTGCAGCTTTTTCTGCAATTTTTGCCGGCGTCCACTCTGCAGCATTTTCTATTTTTTGAACTTTTGGGCCAAGGTCATAGGAGCCTGCTTTGAGAATTGCATCAATTGCAAGCGGAGCTGTATCTTTTGCATTAAAAACATTGATAAGCATGTTATAAACAAAATCTTCAACAGCTTTTGCCATTCTGTCTCTGACTTCTTTGTTCTGGCCGCAGAATTTATTTTCAAAAGGAAGGTTGAGTTTTTTATAATCTCCCTTTTTCCATCCTTTTTCATTTGCATAAGCAACAGCAGCTGCCCACATCTCTTCGGAAAGCCCTTTGCCTTTTACTTTTGTAAAATTTCCATCTTTATCTATAATTGCATTTCCATAGTCATTTACTTCAACTCCCCATGAGATCATCTGGAGGGCTGTTGCAACATTTGCTTTTGTTGTATGTGTTTTTGCGGCAATTGCTCTTAATTTTTCAGAGCTGTTGCCTGAAGTTCCATGCTGTGCGCCTGACATGTTGTATTTTTCAAGAGCTTTATGGATTTCAGCAGTAAGTTCTACCTGAATGCCTGAGGCTGTCTCTTCAATTCCATGTGTTGTTCCATTGTTAAGCGCAATCCAATCCGGGAATATACCATGCGCATTAAGGCCTGCAATAAGAAAAACAGCTTCTTTAGGAGTAGAAAGCCCTTCTTCTCCTTTTATTTCTCCTACTTCTGTTTCAAGCCCAGCCCATGCAGGTATATATTTATTAAGTTCCAGGTTTGCAAGAAGGTTTTTATCATCAGGAAGATGTGATGCATCGACTGCAATTGAAGTAATTCCTGCATCAAACATGCTTGGAATCTCTGTTTTTGCAACTTCAATATCTTTATCGCTTTTAATTCCATAGTGGTCTGCATGCACTGCAACAGGAATAGTAATTCCAAGTTCATTGCACGCCTGATCAACATACATTGCCATATTCCATAAGCTTACAGGGCAATAACTTGAAGCTCCGCCTTCAGATTTTGCAATCTCTATTATTATGGCTGCATTTGCCTTTTGGGCAGCCATTAAAGCGCCTCTTACAACAAAGCTGTTTCTTGCATTAGCAGCAATTGTCATTGCTTTGCCTTTTGCAGTCATTGCTCTGTCAATAACCTTACCGCTTACAATAAGCGCTCTTGAATTTGGAAAAAGTTTTTTTATGTTTGGCGGGCGCCCTACTTCCAGGGCTTTTTCAAAATTACTATTATTATTACAACAGTTTCCCATTTTTATCCTCCTGATTGAATTTATGGGCAAAAATATACCACAGCGGCTATATAGACAGCTACACTGCCAGTATAATAAAAAGAATAATTTAAGTGAATAACTATCACAATATAAAATCCCTGCCTGATAGTTATCTGCTTAATAATTACTTTATTATTTTAATCCATGATTATCTCTATTGCCAACAAGATTATGCTTTATTAAGGTAAATAATTTGTCATATTATCTGAGTTCTATAGAAAGCCTATAATAAAAATTTCAGCAATTTTGATAATTTAGAGAATTCCATACTGTCAAAAGCAGAAAGATCAATTAATTAAAATATTTGATATATGCCTGTTAAATATCAAGACTTGCTTTTATAAAAAATAAACCAGCCTATGCCTGCTATTACAGCAATTATAACAAAAGAAAATACCTGAAATTTTATATAATGAAAAAACGGCACTAATGCTAAAATAATTGGAAAAACAAACAGCGCAGCAATAAACAGATATTTAATAAAACCTGTTTCCACATCGCGTAAAGTTAAAAAAAACGATGTATAGGCTGACATTAGCAAAAGAGTGACAGGCAGAAGAAAAAGAGTATAAAAATCAGCACTATTGTAGTTATGAATTGCAGAATAGAATGCAAAAGCTGTATAAAACCCAGCCATAAAGAGAAAATAGCGGCTTATTCCTTCACCAGTGCCGCAATACATTACATTTCTGAACCGCAGAATACATGATAAAATACAAAAAAACTGGTAGAAAAAATAATCAGCAAAAAAATGATATAAATATATATTTAAAACAGTATAAGTCTGGCTTAAAAAGCCTGTGAGAATATTTACAAAGAAAAAAGAAGGGATAAAAAATAAAATTCCAAAGAGAAAATAATCTCTTAAATTCAGGAGCATTTGTCTAAAATCTATTTCACTTAAAATTAACCATACAGAAGCAAGCGGAAAAAGAAGTAATAAAAATAGTATCATAGGAACCGATTTTATTATCTATTGGCTGTTTTTGCAACCATTGTTCCGGGTGTATACACTGTTTTGTGGCGGAGTGAGGCCGCTAGTCAACCGACCTGGCCAAACGCAGGCCAATGAGCGTAGCAAACGTCTGCATATACACGCTATTAGATGTCATTAGATTTTGTTATACACCAATTTCTATTTGATTTAATTCATCCTCAACTGCTTTCTGAACAAATTGATTTAATGATAAACCCATTTTTACGGCAGCAAGCTTTACTTTCCTGTGCAACTCTGGATTTATTCTTATATTAAAACTTCCTTTATAAGATTTTTCTGCTTCTTTATTATACCTTTTACATGTATCCAAATAATCTTCCACAGCTTCTTGAAAAGCTTGTTTTAATTCTTCGACACTTTTTCCCTCAAAAGTTATTAAATCATCTATTCCTTCTATTTTTCCATAAAAGGTTTCATCTTCGGCATTGAAATGTACACTACCCATATAATCTTTATATTTTATTACATCTTTCATATCATTTTCCTTCCTTCTAATTCATTAAGTATCAAATCTATTTGATACAGCTTTAATATA
>JAVBQS010000221.1:0-15957 GCA_031548835.1 Spirochaetia bacterium | reverse complement strand
CGGGGCTGTTCATACTCAAGTGAGCAAAGGAGCAGTTCAAACCGATGAATGGCATTATTACATTTCGAGCCGAAACTTGAGCGCAAAGGATTTGCTTCATCATGCTCGTTTAGAATGGTCGGTTGAATCAATGCATTGGCTGTTAGATGTCCATTTCGGCGAATATTTTTGCAGAGTTGAAGATAGTAACATTCAGCAGAATCTTAATATTGTTCGGAAGATCGCACTGAACACAATGAAAGGCTACAAAACAAAATCGGATTCCAAACATCCAATTTCCAAATTGATGTTAGATTGCTTGTTAGATTCTAAAACCATCCTGGATTTCTTGACTGTTTGTGAAAATTGATTTCCGTGATCATTTATATTTACTGATTTACTCAAGGTTATACGACTTCTTTATCTATTCTATAAGTAATAAAAAACGGCCGGTATGATTATAATTTTTTTATAATATTGATAAAAAACAGCTATTTCGTTGACTTGCTCTAGCTTAACAGGTAATATTTTAATAAATACGCTTAGATATCTGTAAAAAACTCAGGTTTTTAGAAGTTTTCTGTATTTGGAAAAGCTGTATTTCTAAAATCCACTGTGACATAAGTAAATACAGATACTGCTAAAAATTAACCATAGTTTTTAGCAGAATCTAAAAGCAAGATACAAAATGTTATTCCTTAAAATAAAGGAAAACAGAAGTTAAAATTTCAATAAGGAGTTATCAAAATGGGAAAAAAAATGCGTTTTTTAGCCAGCCTGCTGTTATTGGCAGCAGTGCTTTTTGCGCTGATTGCATGCGGCGGCGGCAAGTCAGCTCTGGTAAAGAAAACAGCTGATGTAATTATTATCGGTGGAGGCGGAGCAGGAATGTCTGCTGCTGTAGCAGCTTCCCAGAATGGCGCAACAGTTATTGTTGTTGAAAAAATGCTATATCTGGGCGGCAATACAGTTCTTGCCGGCGGCGGATACAATGCTGTAGACCCGGACAGGGAACGCAAACAGAAAATTACGGCTGCTCAGATCCAAACAGTTAAGGATCTGCTTGCTAAACCGGTAAAAAGCGATTTACAAAAAGAACTTAGAGATAAACTTAAAGCTGACTTTGATGCTTATTTAGCTTCCAAAGCTGATTATCTTTATGATTCAGTAGAACTTCATGCTCTTCAAACATTTGATGCTGGAGATGATGAGGCTAATTTAGCTCTTGTTTATGAACTTGCAAAAGAATCCCCGGTTACAATGAAAATACTTGAAGATATGGGCCTGGTATGGAAAGATTTCACTCTTACTTATGTAGGTGCATTATGGCCAAGATCACATGAAGCCAGGGATTACAAGAGCGGCCAGGGTTTTATCGATATTTTTGTTAAAACTATTGAGGCAAAGAAACTTCCTGTAGAAATTGTTATGGAAGTTACTGCTAAAGAATTGATTGTTGAAAACGGCAAAGTTATAGGAGTAAAGGCTGAAGGCGCTGATGGCAAGTCTTATGAATTCAAAGCTAACAAAGGCGTTATTCTTGCCTCCGGCGGTTTTGGAGCTAATGTGGAAATGAGGCAAAAATATAACACACAATGGCCTACGCTTGATGCTACTATCAAAAATACCAACAGCCCGGCTATTACCGGCGATGGCATAAAAATGGCTGAAGCAATAGGAGCAAATCTTGTTGATATGAATTATATCCAGCTTCTCCCAACCTGTGATCCTGCAACAGGAGCTGCCAGCGGTTATGTAGGACAGGCTACTGCAATGTTTATTAATAAAAATGGCGTTCGTTTCGTTAACGAGCTTTCCCGCCGCGATACACTGGTAAAAGCAGCGCTTGAACAGCCAGATGCTATTTTTTATCTTATTACAAACGAAAAAAATAATTATCTTGATGCAAATGGCGTGAACAAGTTTGGCGAGAGAGTGGAAGATCTTATTGCTAATAAAAAAGTATTTAAAGCTGATACATTAGCACAACTGGCTGAAAAGATCGGCGTTCCTGCCAAAGCTCTTGAAGAAAGCGTGGCTAAGTTTAATAAAGCTTGTGAAACAGGAAAAGATCCTGACTTTGGAAGAAATGCTTTTGCAGATAATATTCTTCTTACAGCTGGCGGACCATACTATGCTATCCCAAGGTCACCTGCAGTACACCACACAATGGGCGGTGTCCAGATCGATACACAGACCCATGTGTTAAAAGCTGATGGAAGCATTATTCCCGGCCTCTATGCTGCTGGAGAAGTTACCGGAGATATTCATGGCACTAACAGAGTTGGCGCTAATGCTGTTCCTGATGCTCTTTCATTTGGAAGAATTGCCGGAACAAATGCTGCTTTAGGTAAATAACGTTTATTTTAAATAATCAGTCAAGATGTCCAAAGACAATTTTTGATATGATAATAAAAAGGGGCTGTCCAAAAATAAGACAGCCCCTTTTTGCAAAGTAATAATATTTCTATTTAACAAAAAATTTTTTTCTAAGCATAATCAGATAATCTGTCAAAGATAAAAGCGCTGCTATTGCGGAAAGAATAAAAAAGATTTTTGCTGCGCATAAAATTTGATCAGAATATCCTGCGAAAAATCCTATCCTTGTTATTGAAATATAAATTAATCCCAATATTCCGGCAATTGCATAGCTCCATGCCTTAAGTTTTCCGCCCTTGCGAGCTCCCATTGCAAACCCTTTTCGCATTGCAAGTATTCTGATAAAAAGAATTATAAATTCCCTATACATTATTATTGCAAAAGCAAAAATAGGCATTATTCCGATTTTTGTAAAACAGAGAAAATAGGTCATTCTGCTGATAACATCTGCAAAAGGATCAAATACTTTGCCCAAATCGCTTACAGTATTTGAAGACCTGGCAGCCATTCCGTCAAAAAGATCAGAAAGTTCCATAAGAATAAATAAAGCCCAGCAAATTATTACAGATGCAAGCTTATTCATTTCTGTATATTCTGGTAAAAAAAAGAAAAGCAGAAAAATGGGAGACATAACAATTCTGCTGGCTGTTAAAATATTTGCAAGATTCATTAGAAAATTTAATAGCTAAAAGTAATTATTGTCAAGTAATATTAGTGATATTATATTAGAACTTATTTCATAAATATCAAATCTGATTATTAATTTTAATTGGTTTATCTATAATGAAATCTATTGAGGGTATCACATTATAGATAGGTAAAAGTTATGGAAAAAAAGTAATTTTCTTTTTAATTTTATTCCTTAATCTGCAATATACCGATTCAAGGCTGCCGGCAAGGCCTTGCGGAAACCATGTAATTATAGTCATAAGAAGAGCGCCATATGCAATAAGCCTGTAATCGCCAAGAGGCTGAAAAACCTCAAGCAAAACAACAAGCAGTCCTGCTCCAAGAAGGCTTCCGAAAACAGTTCCCATTCCTCCAACAACAACCATGCAAAGCACCAGAACTGACAGGTCAAACTGAAATGTATCAGGAGAAATAAATCTGTCAAAATGGGCATACAAAGCGCCTGCAATGCCTGAATAAAAACCGCTTATAAAAAAAGCAGATATTTTAAAAGCTACACATGGAATACCTATAGATGCGGCAGCTTCCTCTGAATCTTTAATAGCCCTGAGCGATTGTCCAAACCTGGAATGGATAATTCTTATAAATAATATAACAAGAAGAGCGCATGCAATATAAAGAAAATAAAACCTGCCTTTTTCTGTGGTAAAAGAGAAAGAAAAAATAGATAGGGGCGGAATCCTTGAGATGCCAAGCGGCCCTCCTGTAAGCCACTCAAGATTAATGGCAAGAAGACGGACAAACTCGGCAAACCCAAGAGTAACCATTGCAAGATATGTTCCTGAAATACGCCTGACAGGAAGGCCTATAAGCAGCCCGGCACAGGCAGTTATAATACCTCCAATAAAAATTGCAGCAAGAGCCGGCACTCCTCCGTTAATAGAAATAATAGCTGATGCATATGCTCCAAGCGCAAAAAAACCGGCATGCCCAAATGAAGTAATTCCGGCATAGCCTGTGAGAATATTTAACCCAAGCGCAAATATTCCATATATCATTGCAAGATTAAAAAGATGCAGGTAATATACATTGCCTACAAATACTGGTACAAATAGAAATAAAATAAAGAATGCTATATAAAGAATAATTTTTTTCATCTGACTGTTGTCCTCTTTCGCTTTAATGAAAAGCCGGACAACAAACCTTCCGGCCGTACCAGCAGAACAACTACAAGAAAAAGCAGGGAAATAGCATTTTTATATGCTGAAGATATAAGCCCTGAAGAAAGATTTTCCACAATTCCGAGAAATAATCCTCCAGCTATTGTTCCTGGAATATTTCCCAGTCCCCCAATAATTGCAGCAACAAATGATTTTAAACCCAGCACTGTTCCCATATTGTTTCCAACATAGAACAGCCAGCCAATCATCATCCCGGCAATTCCTGCAAGAACTCCAGATATAAAATAGGTAATTGATATTGCATGGGAAACATTTACACCCATTAACTGCGCAGCATACCTGTCCTGGGACAGTGCGCGCAAAGAGCGGCCGGTACGGGTGCAAAGCATAAAAAGCTGAAGAAGCAGCATTAACGCAATAGCAGTTACAAAAATAAAAATATGAACTGAAAGCCCAAAAGGAAGAGAAAGAGGAGGATAACCCAGCGGCTCAGGCCCCCAAATCATCTTCATAACAATTTTCAAAATTATGGAAAGTCCAATGGTAGAAATAACAAATTTAAGAGGCTCTGCCTGCTGCAGCGGCCTAAGAAGAATTCGCTCAATCAATACATTTATTATTCCTACAATTATAGGAGCTGTAATATATGCAAGCAACGGCATATCTGGAAAAACCTTAAGCATCATAAGTCCAATAAAACCGCCTGCAATCATCATATCGCCGTGGGCAAAGTTAATACGCCTGGTGCCTGCAAAAATCATTGTAAACCCAAGCCCAAGAAGAGCATAGACACTTCCTATGCCAAGACCTCCGGTTATATGTTCAAGAATATTCATGCTGGCTGATCTCCAAATACAAGCTTATGGGGATTTGTTGCTGCCATAGTTTCAAAATCGCTATGAGAAATACCCTGCCTGATGAGTTCCTCATAATAGGCTTTCCATCCTTCGCTAATACTCCTTCTATTTACCTGCCCAAGATCAGTGGAAAGAATAACTTTTTCAGGTGTAGCTACCCTTATTACCTCTACATAGGATTCAAGCGGAATAGCATCAATTTCTATATTGACGAAACATAATTCTGTATATACCCCTGGCAGATTACATAAATCTTTCTGAGCAGAGGCTGATAATGCTGTAGCCTGGTAGAGAGGGTGTGTAAGAATAATACGCCTCACTCCCCTTTTTACTGCTTCAGGGACAAGAGATTCAACTTCTGCTGCAGAAATATGGCCTGTAGCAAGAATAAGGTCTTTGGAAGCAATAAGATCTAATACTTCCAAAGTTTCCCTGGTAAGCATACATAACTTGGAAACTGGCCCGGATTTAGTTATGCCTCCTTCAAAAACAGAAAGGCCGCTGCCGGGATAAATATAGGTTTGGTATTCAGGAACACCGCCCCATTCAGTAAGAATATCAAAACGGTTATTGTGAATAAGATGAGCCTCTGCATGGATAGTCGGCATCCATACAATAAAACGCTGTTTATCTAGTTCTGCCTGTTCCGCCCTTACCTTACAGCCTGAAAGCCCGGCATGCACAGCATGAATGCTGATGCCGCCTGCAGAAAGATTCATCACAACAGAACCAATTACAGGAATGCCATTTTTACCATCCAAGCGTGAAGCATCTGCAGTGGTGGCCCTGAAATGATTTTTAGCCGCAAACCCAATACCAGATTTCCCAGCCTCTGCTGCAAGACTATCAGGAGAATATTTTCGCTTGATAAGTTCAGGCCCTACATGAACATGAAGATCAAGTATAGGCTGGGACAGGCTTTTAATAAGCATAACTCTTCCTTAATCAAAAAGTACGTATTTACCGTTTTTGATTTGAATAACCATCATATCTCTGGGAGAATCTCCTGTCTTGTCAAAACTTATAATACCGGTAACGCCAGGGTAATTCTTTGTTGCAGCAAGAGCATCCCTCAATTTGGCTTTGTCAGGGCCGGCTTTCTCAATAGCTGCTCCAAGAACCATTACAGCATCATAGGTTTGAGCTGCGTTTGGATCAGGATCTTTGCCAAAAGTATCTCTGAATTTTTTTGTAAATTCAACAACCCTGGGCTCCTTTGAGCTGGGGTGGTAGGTTTGGCACATAATAGTTCCTTCAGTAGCAGCTCCTCCAAGTTCAACATATTTGCTGTTTGTTAAACCGCCAGAGCCCATAAGCTGAACATGCATTCCTGAATCAGCAGCCTGCTTTGCTATAAGTGCGGCTTCTTCATACATACTCCAGATAATAAGTACATCAGGATTAGAACTTCGGACTTTTTTAAGCTGACTTGAGTAATCCAAATCTCCCTGATTAAAAGTTTCTGTAACAACAGGGGGAAAGCCAAGTTTTGTTGCAACATCAAGAACAACTTTATATCCATCCTGCCCATAATCATTTGAAACATACATTACTGCAATGCGCTTTTTTCCAAGTTTTTGAATTGCAATCTTAACAATATTTTCAGCCTGCACAGCATCGGTAGCAGCAGTTCTGAAAATCCAGGGATTTGCGCGCTGGGTAATTGCAGGAGAAGTAGATATAGGTGTAATCTGCGGAACTCCTGCTTCCTTGGTAACTTCCATATTAGCCAGTGTGCAGGATGACTGAACAGCTCCAATAACAGCAAAAGCTTTTTCTTTGTGAACAAGGCGGGTATTTCCGCTAATAGACTTTGTAGGATTTCCTTCATCATCAACAACAACCATCTTCAGTTTAATTCCCTGCAAACGGCTATTAAGTTCATCAATTGCCATAGATGTTGCATCTTTGAGTGTGCTTCCTGATTGAGCTCCCGGGCCTGTCATAGGGCCAATAACTCCAATTACAATTTCCTTAGATTCTGCTTTTCCTGCAGCAAATAGATGTATTCCTGTTAATAAGGTACATGCCAAAAGCAGCGCTGCCGATGCCATTCTTTTTTTCATTTTCACTTTCCTCCTAATAATTATTATGAAAATCTTGAAAAATCAGACTTCTTTTTTAAATTTGCTATTTCAAAATATCCTAAAATGTTTCTCCCAAATATATATCTTTAACTTTCTGATTCTGCAGAAGCTGTTCGCGGCTGCCTTCCAGCGCAATCTTTCCTTTTTCCAGAACATAGGCGCGGGATGCTGTTTTAAGAGCAAGGACAGCATTTTGCTCTACCAAAAGTATGGTTGTCCCGGATTGGTTAATCTGCTTAATTATTCTAAAAATTTCACTTACCATCAGAGGCGCAAGGCCAAGCGACGGCTCGTCAAGAAGCAGAAAAGAAGGCTCTGCCATAAGAGCCCTGCCAATGGCAAGCATCTGCTGTTGTCCGCCTGACAGTGCAGCTCCTGGATTATGGCGCCGTTCCAGTAATATCGGAAAGAGTTCATATACATGTTCAAGGCTGTTGTTAAGTTTCCGCCTGCTCAATTTTTGATGATAGGCGCCCATAAGCAGGTTTTCTTCAACAGAAAGATGAAAAAAAATCCTTCTGCCTTCAGGAACCATTGAAATCCTGCGGGATACAATTTCATGTGCAGGAAGCTTATCTATTCTTTCTCCCTGAAAAATAATTTCTCCATTCAAAAAAGCATAAACAGGCAAAACACTGCATAAAGCATTTAATATTGTGCTTTTTCCTGATCCGTTATTACCTATTAAAGTAACAATTTCGCCCTTACCGACAGATAAATGCAGTTCAGATACAGCTTTTACATGCCGGTAACGGCAGCTTAAATTTTTTATTTCAAAAAACTGTTCTCTGTTCATAAGCTGCCGGATTCTCCAAGATAAGCTGCTATAACTTCCGGATTATGGCGCACCTCATCAGGAGTGCCTGAAGCAATGACAGATCCATAGTTTATCACCCATATATGATCTGAAATATTCATGACAACCCGCATATCGTGCTCTACCAGCAGTATTGTAACACCTTTAGCGCGGACCTTTTGAATAAGATTTATCATATCCGAGGTTTCGCCTATATTCATGCCTGCTGTTGGTTCATCAAGAAGTATTATCCTGGCATCCATGGCAAGAGCCCTGCCAAACTCCAGCCGCCGCTGCAGTCCATAAGGAAGATCTACGGCCGGAAAATCTGCTGTATATTCAAGCCCTAGAAATTGCAGAATAGAGTCGGTTTTTTCTTTTCTTTTAATCCTGTCATGATGTGCTGCAGGTGTTCCAAAAATTTCTCCAAAAATTGAGGCTTTGTTGCTTAAAAATTGGGACAGGTCAATGTGTTCACGAACTGAAAGATTTTCAAAAAGTTTTATGTTTTGAAATGTACGGGCTATGCCAAGAGCAGCAATTTTGTGCGCAGGCTGTCCATGGATAGGTTTATTTTGGAAACAGATGCTGCCCTTGCCGGGGCGGAGAGAGCCTGATATTAAGTTAAAAACTGTTGTTTTTCCAGCGCCGTTAGGCCCAATAAGGCTTGTAATGCTTCCATCCTCTACCTGCATAGAAAAGCATGATACAGCCCTGAGTCCGCCATAAAAAAAATCAACATTCTGAAGCGTTAGTATATCCATTTTGATTTTTTATTATCCTGGCACAGCTTGCCATGCCAGAGTTATTTACAATCTGCTTGCAGCAATCATCTATATTCAAGTGATTAAAGGAAAATCATTATATTTCTCTAATTTTAAGAAGCAATTCTTTCCCAACAAACAAACAAAAATACCAAAAACTCAAGCCTGCTTGGTTTTCAGACAAATTCCTATGCCAACGTTACTTTTATTTTGTAAATGCTTAGTTATATTATTTATCCAGCTTTTATGTCAAGGCTGACAGGATTCAGATTTAAACAACACTGTTAGCCTCATAAACACAGTTTTCCAATATAAAAGTAAAATTATCATCAGTATTTTAAGAAAGATAATCAACAATCAAATATATTTTGATTAAAAGTAAAAATTTATAACTGATACACATCAGAATATTTTTTATCCAGATAATCAAGAAAATAGGATGAATCAAGACTCTTACCTGTGACTCTTTTTATTAATTCATCAGGTGTATAGATTGCTCCATATTTATGAATATTATTTCTGAGCCATTCCAGAACAGGTTTGAAATTTCCTGCCTTGATCAAATCATCAACATTGCCCACACTGCCAGCGCCTTTTTCCATTGCTGCAAGAAATTGTGCTCCATACAAATTTCCAAGAAGATAGGTGGGAAAGTAGCCGACAGCGCCCATTGACCAGTGAATATCCTGAAGCACTCCATTTGCATTGCTGTCAGGTTTTAAACCAAGAAGCTCTATATACAAATTGTTCCATGCTTCAGGAAGATCTGGAACAGCGATTTTATCTTCAATAAGCAGTTTTTCAAGCCTGTACCTTATAATAATATGAAGATTATACGTTACTTCATCTGCATTTATTCTTACAAGAGAAGGTTTAACTTTGTTGACTGCCTTAAAAAAATCTTCATAAGTTTTACCTTTTTCTGCTGCTGCAAAATATTTTATAAAAACAGGCCAGAAAAGTTCTGCAAAACCTTTTCCTCTTCCGACAATATTTTCCCAAAATCTTGACTGCGATTCATGTATTCCCAAAGATGTTCCTTCGGCAAGAGATGTATCTTTAATATTTTTATCAAATCCCATTTCGTAAAGTGCATGGCCGCACTCATGAATTATACTATAAAGCCCTGATGGAAAATAATCTTCTTTATAGTGAGTTGTTATTCTTATATCTGAAAAGCCAAGCGTTGTTGTAAAAGGATGTGCAGATAAATCCATTCTGCCGCTGTTAAAATCAAAACCAAGCCATTCATGAACTTTCCTTCCTGCTTCATCCTGCCTGCCGGAATCAAACTTGCCGTGTAAAAATGAATCATCAATATCGCTTGCCTGCTTGATTTTATCAAGAAGAGCTTTAACCCTAACCTGAATATTATTAAAAATAATATCAAGCTGCGAAACATTTGCACCTTTTTCATATTCATCAAGAAGCGCATTATATGGTGTTTCTGTATAGCTGTAGCATTGTGCTTTTTGCTTTAATAAAGAAACCATCTTTTCAAGTTCAGGGCTGAATAATTTATAGTTATTATCTTTTCTTGCTTTTGCCCAGGTGTGCTGGCTTATGCTAATTTGCTTTGAAAGCTCTTTTACAAGAGATGCGGGGAGAAGAGACTGTTTCTTATATGTATTAAAAACTTTTCTTACAAAATATCTGTCAAGTTCAGGAATCTCTTTTTCAAAACTTATATCTTCAAACTCTTTTACACCTTTAAATATTGCTG
This sequence comes from Spirochaetia bacterium, assembly GCA_031548835.1. Lineage (GTDB taxonomy): Bacteria > Spirochaetota > Spirochaetia > CADAEX01 > CADAEX01 > WQTU01. The sequence goes on along the minus strand of JAVBQS010000221.1, from coordinate 5,561 downwards.
CCATTTTTTCAGAAGTTGCTCTTTCATGAATAAGGGCGCTTAAAAGAGCAAGCTGGCTGCTTCTCTCTTCCACAGAATTCTGCGGCATATAAGTTTCCTGGTCCCAGCCAAGAATAGCTGCGGTATGGGAAAGGAGCAAGATTTCATTATCAATATTTTTAAGAAGCGATATATCATTTTTATTCATAGGATAATTATTATTCTTTTTAAAACAAATTGGAAGAGTGCTTTATCTGATAAATATAACTCGGGCATAAAAACAGTGCCCGGGTTATATTTATATAAAAATTATAAAAAAATTAATTTACTTTTAATAATTGTAAAAAATAGTTAAATAACTTCTTTTTTTACAATTTTATCTTCTATAAAAGAGATTGCTTCAGCAAGGGGAAACCCGTTCATCTGCTGCCCTGTTCTTAATCTTATAGAGACAGAATTGGTTTCAGCCTCTTTTTCTCCGCAAACAATCATATATGGAATTTTCTCGTTCTGAGCATTTCTGATTTTTGCATTCATCCGCTGGTCGCTTAAATCAGATTCAACCCGGATCATTTTTTCCCTAAGCGCTTTTTCAACTTTTTTTGCATAATCATCAAAAGCAGGAGCGACAGGAATAACTATAGCCTGAACAGGAGAGAGCCATACAGGAAATGCTCCTGCATAGTGTTCTATAAGCACTCCGAAAAACCGTTCAATAGAACCTAGGAGCGCCCTGTGAATCATGTACGGCTGTTTCTCTTTTCCATCCTGGTCAACATATACCATTTTAAACCGCTCAGGTTCGTTAAAATCAAACTGGACTGTTGAAAGCTGCCATGCCCTGCCCATAGCATCTTTTATTTTTAAATCAATTTTTGGGCCATAGAAAGCACCGCCGCCTTCATCAATTTCATATGGAAGATTTTCAGCTTCAATTGCTTTTTTAAGAGATACTGTAGCTGCTTCCCACTTCTCATCATCGCCGACGCTCTTTTCAGGCTTTGTTGAAAGATATGCAGAAATCTCGGTAAATCCGAAATTCTTAAGCATGTAAAGGCTAAAGCGCAGTACTGTTAAAACCTCATCTTCCATCTGCTGCGGAGTACAAATTATATGGGCATCATCCTGTGTAAATCCGCGCACTCTCATAAGCCCGTGAAGAACTCCGGATTTCTCATAACGATAAACAGTTCCAAGCTCTGCCCATCTGCATGGAAGTTCCCGGTAAGACCTTTTCCTGTTGTTATATATCATTATATGAAACGGGCAGTTCATTGGTTTTGCATAATAATTTGCATTATCCATTACCATCGGGGGATACATTCCTGCATTATAAAAATCAAGATGCCCTGATGTTTCCCACAGCCATGATTTTCCTACATGAGGTGTAAAAACCATCTCATATCCGTTTTTAACATGTTCATCTCTCCAGAAATTTTCTATAGCAATTCTTATCCTTGCTCCTTTCGGATGCCAGTAAACAAGGCCAGGGCCTGCTTCTTCATGGAGTGAGAAAAGATCAAGTTCTTTGCCAAGCTTGCGGTGGTCGCGCTTTTCCATCTCTTCAAGATGCTGGAGATAAAGTCTTAACTCTTTTGGATTTTCCCATGCAGTTGCATAAATTCTCTGAAGCATTGGCCTATTCTCATCGCCGCGCCAGTATGCGCCTGCAACAGATAAAAGCTTAAATGCCTGGGGATTGAGTTCTGATGTATTTTTAACATGCGGGCCTCTGCACAAATCTGTAAAAATTCCCTGAGTATATACTGATATTTGTTCACCTTCCGGCAAGTTTTTTATAAGTTCAATTTTATAATCCTGCCCTTCGAAAAGTTTTAATGCTTCTTCTCTTGAAACAATTTTGCATACAAAATCTGTTTTTGCTGCAATAATTTTTTTCATTCTCTCTTCTATTTCTGCAAGATCTTCTTCTTTTAACGGCCTTGGAAGGTCAAAATCATAGTAAAAGCCGTTTTCAATAGCAGGCCCGATTGCTATTTTTGCATCAGGAAAAAGCTGAAGCACAGCTTCTGCCATTACATGCGACATTGAGTGGCGCACTGTATCAAGTTTTTTGTCTGACATATATCTCTCCTAAGAAACCGATGATTAAATTGACTCTAATCATCGGTTCCATATTATTTTTCTCGTTTTCCATGGAAAACTGTGAAAAAACAATAATAAAGTAGTGCTGATTTATTCTCTATCCCGAAGCAAGTACGGGACTTTTGAATAAATCAGCATTGTCCTAAATTATGAATATACAATAAAGGGGTTGATAATTTTTGCTTTCAGGATTTTTTATTTATAACGAAAACAAATTCTGGAAAACAGGCAATATGCTTTTCCCAGATTCTGTCCTGTTTTATGCTATGTAATTATAACACTTACATAGCGCTGAAATATAAAAAAGCCCTGACAGCTTTCACCCATGCAATTGTAAAAAAACAATTGTAAGGACGAAAAACATCAAGGCTCTGTGTTTCCCGCGGTTCCACCTTACTTCAGCTTCTTTATAAAATAAGCTGCTCTTTAAAGCCTAATAACGAAAGGCATACGGCCAAATCTACTAAAGATGCAGTCATCTGCGCCTCTTTCGGATGGCAGCTCGGGAGTGGTTTTCACTGTCCTTATGCCGGAAACCTTCCAGCCTAAGCATTAAAAATGCAATGGGTCTCCTCTCTTTGACACAGTATACAGCTACTTGTCTCCGTCTTTGCTTGTATAAATAAAATATTATTGAAAAGATTAATTGTCAATAGAAGAATATTATATAGTAAATTTGAATTCCAATTTTTAAATATTTTAAAGCTAAACATGCTTTAATTTATACTAATTTTATAAAACTATAATATAAGATAAATATTTGCTAAAACCCTGTTTATTACATACTTTCTATATAAAATATTTAAAATTTATTTAAATTTAGAAAAAATTTAATAACTGTTTCCTATTGCTAAAAATATAAAATATTTAAATAATTATAATAGATTTATTATTATGTTATTTATTTTTGCAATCTTTTGATAAAGATTAAAGGAGCTGAATTTTGAAAAAGCTTATTGCAGTGCTTGAAGGTGATGGAATTGGGCCGGAAATAATGGCAGAAGGTATAAAAGTACTCAAAGCTGTTGAAAAAAAATTTAACCATCAGTTTGAACTGGTCTATGCCCCATTCGGCGCTGCTGCATATTTTTCAGAAGGCTCTCCTTTTCCCGAAAAAACAGTTGAAATTTGCGATAAAGCAGATGCCATAGTTAAAGGCCCTGTAGGGCTTCCTGTAGAAGAGATGAAAAAAATCCCCCAAGAGATGCGCCCTGAGGCAGGAGCTATTCTGCCGCTTAGAAAAAGATATGATACCTATGCTAATTACAGGCCTGTAAGGCTTCCCAAAGAACTTGCCCACTTTTCTCCCTTAAAAAAGAACATTATAGGCGAAGGAATAGATATACTTATGCTAAGAGAATTGGTAGGAGGCATCTATTTTGGTAAAAAAGTTGAAGGCGAATCAACAGGAATGAAATATGCAAGCGATGACTGTACCTACACATGGCAGCAGGTTGAAAGAGTTGCAATAGCTGCATTTGATGAAGCAAAAAGGAAAAAATGCCTTTTTACAAATGTTCATAAATCGAACGTTCTCGCAACATCCAGGTTCTGGAACGAAGTTGTGGATAATGTAAGAAAAAAATATTCAGATATTCCATATAAATCAATTTTAGTTGATAATGCAGCATACCAGCTTATGATTAACCCCAGGCAGTTTAACGGAGTTATGCTTTTTGAAAATATGCAGGGAGATATACTTACAGACCAGGCAGGAGGAGTTTTAGGCTCTATGGGGCTTATGCCTTCTGCATGTGTAGGGCCGGAAAAAGGATATGTGGAAGCTGCCCATGGCTCTGCTCCTGATATAGCTGGAAAAAATATTGCAAACCCATATTCAATGATAGGAAGCATTGCTTTTCTTTTTGATAAGCTTTTTGGCCTTAAAGAAGAGGGCGATATTATATGGAATTCGCTTTTCAGGCTTTTTAAAGAAGGTTATACTACTTATGAACTTGCAGAAGAGAAATCTGCAAGTAATGTTTTAAGCACAACAGCATTTGGCGATAAAATAGTCTCATATATTTCAGGCAAATAAACCCTGGCATGGCTTATCATGCCGGGACAATAAATTTAAAAAATATTAAAAAATAAAAAAAAATAGCTATTACACTTGCAACACAAGATATAGGGTGTTAGTATTGTCATATAGTATATAAAAACGCTATATAAAGCGGTATTTTAAACCGATAAAGGATGTAAAGGGATGCGGTGTCCTTATTGCGGAAGCCTTGATGACAAGGTAATAGAAACAAGACAAAACATTTCCGGCACGGCCATAAGACGCAGAAGGGAATGCCTTGGCTGTAAGTATCGTTTTACTTCTTATGAACAAATAGAAGAAAAAAAGCTTATGATAATAAAAAAGGATGGAAGCAGGGAACCATTTGATATATCAAAAATTACAAGGGGGCTTGGGAAATCGCTTGAAAAAAGGCCGGTTTCAACAGAAAAAACAGAAGAAATGCTTCAGGCAATAGAAGATGAAGCATATATGATAGGAAAAAACAGCAGGGAAATTACTACAGGCGAAGTGGGAGACCTTGTACTTAAATATCTTTTTAATATAGACAAGGTTGCCTATGTAAGATTTGCCTCTGTTTACAGGATGTTCAATGATGTAAATGAGTTTATAAGTGAAATAGAAAATTTCACAGGAAAACAGGGAAAAAACAAGAAATAAGTTTACATAATTCACTAAAGGGAGGGAAAATTTTGAATATCAGTAAGATCGGAGACTGGAAAGAAATTCTCAACATCAAGGAAGAAGAGAAAAATTCGGCAGTTATCCGTCAAATTGCTAAAAGAGATGGCAAAATTGAAAAATATGACAGATGGAGAATTGCAAGCGCAATAGGCAGGGCAATCTCATTTGTAACAGGCAGGGAAGATAGAGAGCTTACAGAAAGGCTTACAGATAATACAGAAAAAAAAATCAAGGAGATGATGGCCAAAAGGCATGCAAACTCTATTCCAGCTGTTGAAGAAATCCAGGACATGGTAGAAACAGTACTTATAGAAGCAAATGAACCGGCAATAGCAAAAGCATATATTATATACAGGGCAAAGCATGAAGCAATGCGCGATGCAAAAAAACTCATGCTTGATATCAATAACACAATGGATGGATATCTTTCACAGTCTGACTGGCGTGTTAATGAAAATGCAAATGTAAATTTTTCTCTTGGAGGGCTTATACTCCACAACTCAGGGGCAATAACAGCAAACTACTGGCTTAAAAATATATATCCCGAAGATGTTTCAGCAGCTCACAGAGAAGCAGATTTTCACCTTCACGATCTTTCAATGTTTTCAGGATATTGCGCAGGCTGGTCTCTTAGGCAGCTTATACAGGAAGGCCTCGGCGGTGTGCCTGATAAAATAACATCAAAGCCTTCAAAACATCTTTCTACACTTATACAGCAGATTGTTAACTTTCTGGGTATAATGCAGAATGAATGGGCAGGGGCGCAGGC
>JAVBQS010000108.1:0-43450 GCA_031548835.1 Spirochaetia bacterium | reverse complement strand
TCCTGCTCCCAGCGCATAAAGTATTTTAAGCCTTGTTGAATCTGTAAGTACCTTAAAAAATTCTCCAAGATTGTTAAGATCTTCCTGCGGCGGTAGATTTTCGGTTGCCTGATTAACCATCTCCTGGTCAAAAACAGGAACTGATTCCAAATTAGCCATCAAAATGCCTCCATAAAGTTTTGCATATATTTGAATATTTGAACAACCATTCAAGTATATTATAAAAATATATCTTTCCAGAATATTTGTCAATAGTTGAACAGCTATTCAAATGTTTTTTAAGATTTAGGACTGATGTTTGAAATGAAGCTTTTTTAATAGAATAACTTTAGTTGACTCAAATATTCCTTATATGTATCATTTTGCCATGAGTAAATACCCTTTTAAACAGATAGAAAAAAAATGGCAGAAATATTGGGAAGATAACAAAACTTTCCGTGTAACAGAAGATAGTTCAATACCTGCTGAAAAAAGAAAATATATACTTGATATGTTCCCATATCCATCAGGTGCAGGTCTTCATGTAGGTCATCCCGAAGGCTATACAGCAACAGATATATATTCAAGATTTCTAAAAATGAATGGTTATGCAATACTCCATCCAATGGGTTTTGATTCTTTTGGACTTCCTGCTGAAAATTATGCAATACAGACAGGAACTCACCCAAGAATTTCAACAGAAAAAAATATAAACAGATTTAGAGAACAGATTAAATCTTTTGGATTTTGCTATGACTGGGACAGGGAAATATCTACTCACACTCCTGATTACTATAAATGGACACAGTGGATTTTTCTCAAACTGTATGAAAAAGGTCTTGCTTATGAAGCAGAAATGCCCATCAATTTTTGTCCTTCATGCAAAACAGGGCTTGCTAACGAAGAAGTTAAAGACGGCAAGTGCGAAAGATGCCACACCCAGGTTGTAAGAAAAAGCATAAGACAATGGATGCTTAAAATAACTGAATATGCAGAAAGACTTCTTGAAGATCTTGAAACTCTTGACTGGTCAGAAGCTATAAAAACAATGCAGCGAAACTGGATTGGAAGAAGCGAAGGCGCTAATGTAATATTTCAGTTAGATAACGGTACTGATTCTATAGAAGTATATACAACTCGTCCTGATACACTTTTTGGCGCAACATATATGGTTCTCTCGCCAGAACATCAGCTTGTAAAAAAAATAACAACACCAGAGCAAAAAAAAGATGTTGATGAATATGTTATGCAGGCTAGCCACAAAAGCGATCTTGAAAGAACAGATCTTGCAAAAACAAAGACAGGTGTTTTTACAGGATGCTATGCAATAAATCCTGTAAATAATGAAAAAATTCCGGTATGGATTTCAGACTATGTTTTAATAACTTACGGAACAGGCGCAATTATGGCTGTTCCTGCCCATGATGAAAGAGACTTTGAATTTGCAGTTAAATTCAAACTTCCCATTAAACAGGTAGTTTCAAAAGATGGTTCGTTATATGATCTTAAAGAAGCATATATAGATAAGGAAGACGGAGTTGCTGTAAATTCAGGAAAATTTTCAGGAATGAAAACACCTGATGCAATAAGAGAGATAACAAAGTGGCTTACTGAAACAGGCAAAGGCAAAAAAGCTGTAAACTATAAATTAAGAGACTGGATATTTTCAAGGCAAAGATACTGGGGAGAGCCAATCCCTGTTGTCCACTGTCCAAAGTGCGGCATTGTTCCGCTGCCGGAAGATCAGCTTCCCCTTACACTGCCGGAGGTTGAAAGTTACTCGCCAACAGGAACAGGAGAATCTCCTCTTGCAGCAATTACAGAGTGGGTAAACACAACCTGTCCTGCATGCGGGGGGCCTGCAAAAAGAGAAACAAACACAATGCCTCAGTGGGCAGGCTCCTGCTGGTACTATTTAAGATTTATTGATCCGCATAATGATAAAAAAATGGCAGATCCTGAAAAAGAAAAATACTGGATGCCGGTCGGCCTTTATGTAGGCGGCGCAGAACACGCAGTGCTTCATCTTCTTTATGCAAGATTCTGGCACAAGGTGCTCTATGATATGGGATATGTAAGCACAAAAGAGCCGTTCCAGAGACTTATAAACCAGGGAATGATTTTAGGCGAAGGCGGCGTAAAAATGTCCAAGTCGCTTGGAAATGTAATAAATCCTGATGATGTAATAGAAGAATATGGCGCTGATTCAATGAGAATGTATGAAATGTTTATGGGCCCTTTAAGTGTTTCAAAGCCTTGGGCAACAACAGGAATATCGGGAGTCTACAGATTGCTTGACAGGATATGGAGAATTACAGAAGAAAAGAAATTTATAGATTCTCCTGCGCCGGAAGAACTTGATAAACTTCTTCATAAAACAATAAAAAAAGTAACCAATGATACAGCAAATCTTGAGTTTAATACAGCAATTGCCCAGATGATGATTTTTATCAATAACCTTTATAAGGAAGACAATGTAAATATAGAAATGTGGAAAACTTTTATAAAACTGCTTTCACCTTATGCTCCCCATATTGCAGAAGAGTTATGGGAAAAATCAGGGGAAAAGCCTTCGCTGTCAAAACAACAATGGCCGCAGTGGGATGAAGCAAAAACTATTGAAGATGTTGTAACTATAGTTATACAAATAAACAGCAAAAACAGAAGCGAAATAAGCGCTTCAAAAGGAAGTTCAAAAGAAGAACTTGAAAAAGTTGCGCTGGAAAATGAAAGAATAAAATCCCTGCTTGAAGGAAAAACAGTTATTAAATCAATAATTGTTCCTGACAAACTTGTAAATTTTGTCGTAAAATAATAAAATAAATTTTAACTTGCAAAATACAAAAGTAATTATTTTTCTGGTTAACATATTTTTATATTTTACTTACTGAATTTTTAATTCAGCATATTTTTCTTTTCATTTACTGCAACTTACCATCTTTATTTGACAAAGCTATTTTTTTCTTGACAGTTTTGATTTATGCAATATAAAATTATTAAATTATTATTTTAAATAATAACTTTTCAGACTGCAAATCAATCTGCTCGGTTATTATTGTAAAATAAGATAGACTGCTGTCAATTGTGCCTCTTTATGGAATAGAGCAGTTTATATTTTACAGGCAAATTCCATCATGTATTTTTTCCTTTCCTAATAACTACTCAATAAAAAACATATTAAGGAGAAAAGTATGAAAAAATTCTATGACATCCATACCCATTTAATGGATTTAAGCCATCCCAATTTATCTTCCTTTTTATTAAATGATGATTTAATTGATAATCTTATTGATAATTTTATTAATTTAAAAACTCGAATTCTGACAATACTAGCAGCAAGCTTTATTCCAAAAAATTTTTTCAAAAAAGAGATAAAAAAGAAACTTAACGAAGAAAAAGATGGACAGGTTTCTATAAAAGCAAAAATAGGCAATTGCCTTACTTTTTTTGAAATACCAATAGAATACCAATTTCTTATTCTTGACTACTTTTTGAAAACAGCAAATGACAATCTTTTTGATGAAAGCGGCAGAGTAAAAATAAAAGATGAAGCTTATGATAAAATTGTGTTATGTCCATTGATTATGGATTTTGGTTATAAAAATATTGAACGCAGCGAGTTTTATAATCTTGTTCCTACAAAACCAATTGCAAAACAAGTGGGAGATCTCCTTTACGCTATCCGCACATATTACAGGTTTAACCTGGTGATAAACAAGGAAACAAAAAAAATGCGTTTATCTGCAGAGATTCCTGAATTTGAAAACCAAAAAGACAAAAAATTATTTGAGATTTATCCTTTTATGGGCCTGGATACCCGTAACTATACTTTGGAAAAATTAAAAGGCAACAGTGAACATAAAGGGCTTTTAATAAAATATTTTTCCAATTTTTCTTTAACAGAAACAGCAGAAAACAGGCGCAACAGATTATTTGAGAAAATGGGAAAACTGGACAATAATATGCATAGTAAAGAAATAGACTATAACGATATTTTTGCAGGAATCAAAGTTTACCCACAGCTTGGTTTTAATCCATATCCTGAAAAAAATGACCCAATGTTTAAGAATAGCAAAGAAAAAGCAGATACTGAACTGGAAAAAGTAAGGTTTTTGTATCAATTTTGCTGTGAAAGAAGAATACCTATTACAACCCACTGCAGCGATGGAGGTTTTAAAACAGGCGACTATGATGATTTAACAAATCCTGCAAAAAAATGGAGCAAAGTTTTAAAAGAATATCCTTCATTGACTCTGAATTTTGCCCATTTCGGAATAGAAAAGAAAAATAAAAAAACAGAATGGCAAAAAGCAGTTATTGATTTAGTTACCCGCTACAGTAATGTATATACAGATATTTCCTGTAATGAATCAACACCTGCTTATTATAAACAATTAAATTCAGTAATTAAAACCCAAGATCAGTCATTAAAAGAAAAAATTCTTTATGGATCAGATTTTTCCATTAATTTGCTTGCTACATCTGTAAGATCCTATAATCAATATTTAAAAGCTTTTTTTAATGCTGACCTGGATTCAAAAGAAAAATTCTATACAACAAATAGTGAAAATTTTCTTTTTGGTTCTTTTAATAAACATAACTTGTAATAAATATATGCAGATAAAGTTAGGGCAAGGAGGCGCTTATAAATTCTTTTATCTCATAAACTTCTTTATTGTATCAATCAGTCAAGTATGGTAAATTTTATTTAAAAATAATAAAATAAATTTAATGAACAATATTTTTTTAGAACGTCAGGAAAAAATATTTAAACAGCTCTCTGCTGCAGGTATTTTTGCAGCAGTTTTAAAAGATTTTGAAGGAATAAGAAATTCTTCAATAAGATATTTAACAGGGCATCCCCAGGATGCCTTGCTTTTTATTTTTGCAAAAGGAGCTACCATTCTTGTCCCCTGGGATATCAATCTTGCGGCACATATATCACAGCCTGCTTATCCAGTTCCCGCTATTGGAGGGATGCTGCGCAAACCTGCTTCGGGACAGCAGCGCTGCGAAGCAGGTAGCAATAAATGTAGCGCTGCAGAACAAAATAGATACTGCACAGAAATAATTCCATACACAGAATTTAACAGGAATTTTTCAAATGCAGTAACATCTATTTTTTCAGGTAAAGTCTCTCCAATAATTTCACAATATCTAGGAAACAGTTTTAAGAGTGAAAAAATAGAATTCTCAAATTCATCCTCATGGCTTGAAATAGAATCTTTAAAAAAATTACTGCCTGATAAAGAAATTATTTGCAGAGATAATGGAATTGATTCAATGCTGAATCATAGCAGAATGATAAAAGATGAAAAAGAGATAACAATTTACAGGGAAGCTGCAAAAATAACAAATAAAATAATAGACAAACTTGAAAAACATATAAAAAAATTATTAAACAATTCTCTAAAATCAGTCAGCGAAGTTGAAGTTGCGCTTCTTATAGAAAAACTTGCACGGGAAAGCGGCGCTGAAGGATTAGGATTTGAAACACTTGTTGCAGGCCCTGAAAGAAGCTGGGCAATACATCCATATCCTGCTTTTTCTTCTTCTCCTATTACAAAAACAGGAACAACAATAATTGATTTTGGCGTAAAGTATCAGGGATATACAACAGATGTAACAATAACATTTGCAGGAAAAAATCTTGCAGATAAACACAATGAAATGATAAATCTTGTAAGCCAGGCAGCAGACAGGGCAGAAAAATTATTAAAGCCAGAAGAAACAGTATTATCTGTTTCAGAAAATATTAAGGAGTTTTTCAGCCAGTACGGATATATAATGCCGCATTCGCTTGGTCATGGCATAGGGCTTGATGTTCATGAAAACCCTATTTTAAAAAGCAGTAATGAAAACGCTGTATCTATAAAAGAAGGAATGATTCTTGCTGTTGAACCTGGATTATATGATCCTCTATATGGCGGAGTGCGTCTTGAGAATGATTATCTTATAACAGAAGATGGATATGAAAAACTCACCAGCTCCCGGATAATATTTCTTGACAGTTAGAAAAATATGCAGACCAGCCTGAGCTATCCAAAAACAGCTCTGCAAAATCTTTTCCATTATCAGATAAAATAAAAAAATTGCGCTCAGGAATATCATTAAGAATAATAACTCCATTATCTGAAGCAAAAATTCTTTTGTCAGTTAAGTTAGATAATATCCACCCCCATTCAGAAGAAAAAACTTGAGGAAGGTTGAGTATTATTTCATGGCTCTTTTTCTTTTTTACAAAATTTGCATTAAAAATATTAAAAGAGAGTGCATAAATAATATTTTCTTCATCAAATATCCATGGATTGCTTAGCGATTTTTCAGCCAGATAGTTTTTAAATCTGCCTACATTAAAACTGTCAATATTATAACTGTTATTAACCATTTTATATATTATTTCTGCAGCAAACCCATCTTCCCACTTAAGAAAAAGCTTTTCATTATTAAGGCCTTCCGGGAAAATTCCGCCTGCAGGATAAAAAGTTATGGCAGTTATTTTGCTGTCACACAAATAATTTTCTGTATCAGAAACAATTGAAATATATGGAATAGCAACAACAGGCAAAATAGAAAGTGATGATGTTATAAAAACAGAGCTGCACGGATCAACCAAGCTATATTCATCATAATGCCAATTACTCTCATAGCCTGGATATTTAAGTTTAAATTTAATATTTCCATAGCAATTTTCTACATGTTCAGGCAGGCTGGGCATTACAACTTCAAGCTCATACTGTTTATAACTGTTGCCGCAGCCTGTTATAAATATAGTTATTATAAAAATAAGAAACATATTAAAACAGACATGGCAAAAAAGAAAAATGCTTCAATTTTTTTAAAATAAAAAAATTAATGTAGAGTATATGCCAAAACTACAAACCTTTTGATATTTTACAATATTTTTTTCAAATCTGATTTATAAATATTTCTGATTTCAAGCAATATTTCTGTATATTCCCTGCTTTGATAATCAATATATGACCATGAAAGAGGCTGGAATGCTCCCTGCCGGAAAAGAAGTGTAATTTCTCCATATATTCCTTTATCAAGCGGAATCCTGTGAGCATTATCTTTTGTTGAAGCAAGGATAAGCCTGCTTAAATTCATAATTCCGGGATCAAAATTGACTTTTCTTGATTCAAACCCCTCATGATTACTTTCTATAAACTGTTTTTCCAGTTTATTTGTAATTATTTTTATATCTGCAAGAGATGAAGGATCAACAAGGTTTTTGAATGATACAAAAAACCTTTTTATATCATCTCCCATTTCACTGCTGTAATAATCAGTATAATTAAAATCTACAGTAGGGCTTATATAATCAATTTCTCCAATCTCTTTTGACAAGATTTCCAATATTTCATCTTTTTTTAAATAAACAGTTGTTAAAACTCCAATAATCAATTTATATAGCGGAAAACACTTTATTTCTCCCAAAACAGTTATCTCCTTGAAAATTAAACATATTTCTCATAATATTAACATTATGAATAAAATCAAGGAATTTAATGAAGAACTTGAATCAATCCTTGAGCAGCGGATGCAATATCTTGATTCAGATATTTTACTAAAAACAAAAGACTCATTTAAACTGTACCACTCTGCCTTTAATGCAATATTTATGTTATTGCTTAAAAAAGCGCTTATAAGAGCGGATCCCTATAAACACGAATATAAAATAACAGAAATATCCCAGCCTTCAACTACCCCATTTGCAGAATCAGACAAAGAGACAGAGCTTGGAATAAGACTTTCTTTTTACAATACACAGCTGGAATATATAGACGGCCGTTATGTATTTACCTGCGAATATCTTTCAAATAAAAGAATAAAACTGCTTAGAAATCTTATTTCATATATTGACTGGGATTCAATGTCAGAAACTTCGGAAAACCTTATAACAAGAATGCTTTCAGGCTTGCTGCGAAAAATAAGGCAGGGATCAGATCAGATTGCTGTATCTCTTGTAAATACTTCTATCACACAGATGAGTAATACCCAAAAAATATTATTCAAAAACCTTAATATGGTAAGAGATTTTCATAATGAATCATATAAACTGCTTGTCAGGCAAAAAATTTTTGAAAATCAGAATATATATAATTATGCATCAGGAAATTCTCTGGAAGATACTTTATCAGTTGTTAAAAAGAAATTTTCAGAAGTGCTTACAGACCAGCCGTTTCTCCCAGACCTTATAAGCGAGATAATTGGCGAAGAATTTTCTTCAGATTCAGCAGAAGCAAGAAACCGTCTTATAGCAAAACTTTTGTCTTTCCGCCATGAATTACAGAAAAAAGAGAAATCTGTAGTAAAAAAACCTCCTGCCATAGATATGCTTGTAAATGCTGCGCTTACAACATGTTCTGCATCTGCCCATGTAAAAACAATAATTATAAAGCTGGAAAGCAATTTTAACCTGCTTATGCAGCCTCAGGGATCTGCATTTATGAAATGGCTTCATAAAACTCTCAATTCCAATAAAAAACAGGGAAGAATTTTTGATATAGAATATATAGATGATAATTCCGGTATAAAAAAAATGGAAAGAGTTGATATTAATGCAACAATGCAAAAATATCAAAGCCTATACACAGGATTAAACAGTGCAAAAATAAAATCTGATTTTTCTGCTCTTGATTCTGTCGAGAAAAAAGAAAATTATCTTATCACTTTTGTTGATGAATATAATAAAAGACTTAAATCTCTTATCCAGCAGATACAGGGAATTGATAAATATGTTAAGCAGGCTGCAAAAAAACAGAAAATATATTCAAATCAGATAAAAGGTTCGCTTGTTGAAATAAATACAATAAAAAATATTATTATAAAATCACAGCAGTTATCGCACGAATATATTGCAGACAGGGAAGAATATAACCAGCTTAAATCGCTTGGCGTTTCCGGAAAACCGCCTGTTTGAAAATTTCAAATATAGAAATTGTTAAAAGCATATATCTTTAAATCTGCCTCAATTTAGACTAAAATACAGCAGAAAAATGCTAAATTCAGGCATATAGTTTTTGAGGAGCTCCTAATTTGTATTTTACCAAAACCATTAATGATAAAAAATTAAGTTTTCTTGGCCTTGGGTGCTGGAGGTTTGGAGAACAGGAAAATCCCAAACAATCTAATAACCCTGGAAAAAATTACTGGAACGGACAAAAAAGAAGCGATTCTCTTAAAATTATAGATTTTGCAATTTCCAATGGCATTACCCACTTTGATACTGCCCAGGCCTATGGACTTGGAATTTCAGAGCAAACTGTGGGCCAGCGGTTAAAAAAAATGAGAGATAAAGTAATTATTGCAACAAAAATAATTCCTGCTTCAAACAGCACAGATGATATATTGAAAAAAATAAATATCAGCCTGAAAAGATTATGCACAGATTATATAGATATATTATACCTTCACTGGCCTGATAAAAAGTATGATATAAGGTTTGCTGTTGAAGCTTTTGAAAAAGCAAGAAATTCAGGAATGATAAGAAATATTGGAATAAGTAATTTTTCAATAGAAGAAATTGAAAAAGCAATTCAGGCAGGCAATATTGATTTTTGCCAGACAGGTTATAATATTTTATGGCGGCATAGGGAAAAAGATATAATTCCCTTCTGTGTTCAAAAAAATATAAAGATAATAGCTTATAGTTTTTATGCACAGGGAATAGTTTTTAAAAAAAATATTGAAAATAATTCTTCAATACTGAATTCCAGGCGCAAAAATCTTGTTTTTTTAAAACAGGAAAACATGGCAATTACAATAAAAATAATTGATAGTCTTAATAATTTATCTTTATCAACAGGATACACAGTTCCACAAATTTTAATAAACTGGGCTAAAAGTAAATCATGGCTTACAGGGATTCTTGCAGGAGCTTCGATAAAAGATCAAATTAAAGAGTCTGTAAAAGCTCTTGATATAAATGTTAAAGAGGAGGCTATATTGACACTTGAAAAATTAACAACTCTAAGTGATAATATAGTAGATAGTAATAATATTTTTGCCCATAACCCGGGCAATTAATTCAGGAATAAATATCTAATATAAATATTTTAGATATTTATTATTTCTACCATTTAAATTCAAGAAGGGATACTATTATGAAAAAAACCATGACAAAGGCTTGTATATGTTTAATTACTTTAAGTATTTTATTATTGCCGGTATTGTCCTGCCGTAAATCAAAGCCTGTGGCTGAGGCACAACCTAAAGAAGATATTTCACCAATACAAATTAATGAAGTAATAAAAGAGATAAATAATGTAGCATCTGCCACAACGCCTAAATATGATGAAGGTATAATTACCTTTTTTTCAGGAGATGTTTCAATTAGGGAAAATGAAAGCTGGTATGAAGCAGCAATCGGCGATATTGTTAATAAAAGCAATATAGTTAAAGTAGCATCAGATTCATACTGCGAAATACAGTTTGGAGACAGAGCTGTTATCAAAATACAGGAAAATTCAGAAGTTGACCTTGCTGTTGTTAACTCAAAACCTGGTGAAGCAAATCTTGATCTTGATATGAGAGTCGGAACAGTTTTATCCAAAGTACAAAAACTTGCATCTGAAGAAAAGTTTAGAGTAAGGACACAGACTGCTGTCTGCGGTGTCAGGGGAACTGAATTCAGCGTTTCATCTGAAAATGGAAAAGATACAACATTGGCAGTAAGAGAAGGAGCTGTTGCTGTTCTTCCAAGATCTGTTGATGTTGATAATCTTAAAGAAAAAGCTGCAGGCAAAAGCAATGCTGTTGCAGCAATTGACAAGATAGAGCAGAATGCTCCTGTTGTTAAAGCAAATGAACAGATCTTAATAAATGAAAAAGTTTTGGCAAATACAAAAAAATCTGCTGATAATGTTACAGCTGCAGTTAATACAATATCAAAAGAACAGGGAACTGCAGCAAGCCAGGCTTCAATTAAAAAACTTGAAACAGCTATTTCTGAACACCAAAAAATTATTAATACAAATGTCGGATCTCCAAAAACAATAGCTGCGGTAAATACAAATAATCTTGCAAAAATAGATGATATGAGAATGCTTGATATTGTTCCTGATATGCAGGGAAATATGCCTAAACTTCTCAAAGTATCAGTTGAATCCATGATTGAAGAAACTTCAATTGAAGTAAATGGAAAATTCGTCGGGTTAAACAATTTTGCAGGATTATATAATGAAGGAGAAAAACTTCATTTTAATATTTCAAAAGAAGGATATAAACCATATTCTTTTGAATTTGAAGTTAAAGATATTACTGCAAAATCATATAAGGTTGAACTTATAGCAGATCCTGAATCAAAACCAGCGCCTGCTGCTACAACATCCGCACCTGTAACAAAACAGGTATCTGTAAAAACAATGCCTGCTGATGCTGATATAGTATTTGGAAATAAAACAGTTGGAAAAGGATCTTATAATAGTTCCTATAATATTGGAGCAAATGTTGTTTTAACAGCACAAAAAAGCGGCTATGTTACAAAAACAGTTAATCTGAAAATTGATGAAAACACACCATCAGTTGTTGAAATATCTCTTGATAAAATAGCAGATAAAACAATAGCCATCACAACTGTGCCAAACGACAGTCAGATCTATGTAAATAATAAAGCTGTTGAAAAAGGAAAATATACAGCAAGCTTTAAACCAGGTGAAAAATTTATTTTAAGCGCAAGCAGGGATGGATATGAGACAAAAACTCTAACCATAGATGTGACAGCAGACACTCCCTCAACATTAAGTTTAACCCTTGCCAAAAAACCTGTTGATCTTGCTCTTTCTCCTTTTACAGGAAAAGTAGTTGATAAAGTTGTTTATTCAAATGGAAGAATTTTTGCAGCAGATGCATCAGGCACACTTTATTCATCAGCGCTTGATGGAAAAAATAGCTGGAAAAAAACTACTGAAAATAGTCCTAATGGAAACTCGTCTCCGGTTGCAGCAGGAAATAATATTATTTTTACTGGCACAAAAGAGATGCTTGTCCTTGATGCAGCAACAGGAAACATAAATAATCAGGTTTCGCTTGATACAAATTCAACACATATGTTTGGAAGAGAAGTAGTTTCATTCAACAATAGTTTTATATATCCGAAAAACAATTCTCTTCTTATAAGCACACTTGCAAAAAATGCATCTGAAGAAATAATAAATCTGCCTGTTGAATCAGGCATGACTCCTGCAATATGGCAAAATAAAATTGTAATAGCTGATATAGAAGGAACTGTTAATATTATCAATCCTGCTGCAAAAACTATTGAAGCATCAATAAAAACTTCAGCAGTCCAGCCTATAGCTTTAAGCATAACAATATCAGGAAATACAGGATATTTTGCAGACAGAAACGGAACAGTTGTAGCTGTGGATTTAAATAGCAAAAAAGTACTTTGGGAATCAAAAATAAATGATCCAAAACCAAATGTATTTACAAATCTATCTTATGGAAGCGGAAATATTTTTGCTTACACAGGAAGTAAAATTTTTACATTTAATATGCAGACAGGTAAAGAAGCCTTTGCTTCAATTGAATCGACATGTGCGCCGGCATATAACAGCGGGAAAATTTACTATGGCAATAGCAGCGGCAGCCTTATTGAAGCAAATGCAGAGACAGGAAAAACAATAAGAATAACAAGAATAAATAATGGAAATATCACAACACTGCCTCTTTTTGCGGCAAATAAAATTATTGCAGGAACTTCCACTGGTAAGATTTTGATATTAAATCCTGCAGGACTCTAAGAAGCTTTATATAAAAATTATATTGCCTTTTTATAAGAAGGCAGTAAAAGCCGGGGCTTGTCCCGGCTTTTTTTTAGAGCAACGCTGATTTATTCAAAAGTTGCGAAGCATCCTGTGGGTAGCGAAGCATCCTGTGGGTAGCGAAGCATCCTGTGGGTAGCGAAGCACCCTGTGGGTAGCGAAGCATCCTGTGGGTAGCGAAGCACCCTGTGGGTAGCGAAGCACCCTGTGGGTAGCGAAGCACCCTGTGGGTAGCGAAGCACCCTGTGGGTAGCGAAGCATATTTGCTTCGGGGTCGAGAATAAATCAGTATTGCTCTAAAGAAAAATCAGAAATGCAGTTTATATTACACAGTTAGAATTTGATTTTATAAAAAATCAGGCAAAGATTCATATTACATTATTGATAATAACTATCCTGATGTTTTAATATCATTTAATAAACTGGGCAAATTATTAAAAAATAAATTTGATTGAATATTACTTTTACTAATAATATACCAGGTTGTTTTCTGTAGTATAAAATAAAATTTAGTATTGGCAGTTAAATATTGAATACATGAATGGGGGCAAAATAATGGATAAAAAACTGTTAAAACAGATTGAAAAATGGCACAAAAATTTTGCCCACGAAAATATTATCAGAGCTGTTTTGGAAATCCCGGAAGAAAATAGGGATTATGAGCTGACCTCTATTTTAGCCAGAGCCTATAACAATCTTGAGAAATATGATAAGGCGGTAAAGCGGCTGCTGTGTGTTAAGGAGCAGGGCGAAAACGATCCGCTTTGGCTCTATCGGCTGGCATATTCATATTTCTATCTGAGCGAAGAGAAAAAAGCGCTGGAGCTGCTTAAGAAGAGCAAGGAACTTGACCCTGATAATGAGGATGTAGATGATCTCATCAGCCTGTGCAAAGAATACCTTGCTGATAACGGCGTAAATGATCCTGAAGCAGGGCTTGAAGCTGACATGTCGCTTAAAGATTATACCGCTGTTATCAAACATGATGACAGCATATCGGTTTGTTTTTATATCGAGCATGAAAAACCTTTTGCTATTGGCGAAAAAATGCACAGGATTAACAGAGAAGCCTATATGAACGGCTATAACTGGGAGGCATTTTTCAACTACTACCTGACCAAATATGCACCAGATGTAATGGAAGGCATAGATACTGACCCGGAAGCTGGAATGTATGCAGCATACTATCATGGCCTTACATCTGAAAACGAAGCGCGGGCGGAAAAGTTTACGCAAATCATCCGCCAGCTTGTTGAAAATGAAAATGAGCTTTACCGCATTGTAAGCGAGGAAGGCAAAAATATTTTGTGGGACTGATAATGCAAAATGAAAATTATTTTTGTCCTTTAATAATTTGCCTCACGCCGCTTTCTGTGAGGTTTTATTATAAACCTGATGAAGTTTTGCCGGCGCATGAAAAAGTTATTCAGCCAATGATGAATGGCAGCTTTGGAAGCATTTGTCTATAAAGGAGCTGTTAAACCTAAAAAAACTTCTTTCGGTGAGTGGATCGAGCCAATAAATTTGCATAAAATAGATATTCTAATTCCTGACCGAGGCAAATTCCGGTTTGACCTGCAAAAAGAGTGTGTGTCCGGATATAAAACACTTTGGAATGCCAGCGCTTACCGCAGAGGGTCGATTGTAATTATATTGCCGTAAAATTTTAATTTTACAAAAGTCTTGCCAGCCTGTTACCGGCCTGATATTTTGGCAACACCCAATATGGGAGAATCCCCGGCTGCTATAAAAAAATGCAAAGCCGAAAAAGAGCGCGGCAACATTGCTGTAATTCTTCCAGCCTCAAACGGTATGGATGGATAAATATATATGCTGGTAACGAAACAATAGAATATCTCTACAGGCAGGCAAAAAATTGGGGACAGGCAGTATCAGAAGATGATTATAGCAGAGCAGCAACCATAAATTAATTAGATTGACAGTTTAAGAGATATTTTTAGATAATAGGATAAACAGCAGATATATTTTTAAAGTTAATGATTGTCAAATTGATGCTTATAACCCTATTCTCAAGCCTTACTAAAGAAATTGTGAAGTTTGCGGCGCCAGAGTTATATCAGAGCGTTAAGAAAGAAGTAAAAATATTTTAGGAGACTAAATATGGATAAAAATTTTTTAAATAAACTTGAAAAGCAGCATGAAAGCGGCGAGTACCGCAAAATTATAGATGCCATACTTAGTCTGCCGGAACATGCGATTGATTATGATCTCTCCGGACATCTTGCCAGAGCTTATAACAATGCAAATGAATATGACAAAGCGATTGAGACTCTGATGCGTGTGCAGGAGCAGGGACAGAATGATGCGCGGTGGCTTTTCCGCCTGGGGTATGCTTACTTTTATCAGAATAAAAAAGAAGAGGCACTGCAGGCATTTACCAAATGCAAGGAACTGAATCCTGATGAGAAAAATATAGATCTGTTTTTATCAATGGCACGCAGCCTGGGCGAAACCGCAGATAACGAGCGCAGAGCGGAACAGGAATATTGGGAACTGCATCTGGAAAAAGTCATGATGCCTGTACCAGGAAAGCGCTGGAAAAATGACCTGTCCCCAGCGTTTTTTCTGGATATCTCTGGCTCCGGCACAGGCAAAATCTACGAGTTTGCCTTCTCGCCGTTTGAAGATGATAGCGAAAAACTGAATGCCTTAAACAGGCTGATAGAGAGAAAAGGCTTTGAGGCAAACGGCTGCGGCTGTGAAAATTACTTCCGTGACTATATTGTGGTTAATGCTCCTGAGCTATCGCTTAAAATTGTGGGAGACAGTGATGTTGATACCTGCCGCCTGATTGTAAAAAGTAAAAAAGAATACTATGTGCTGCTTCGTATTGTGTCAAAAGCTGTGAGGGAACTATATGTCTGCTACCCCAAGGCCAAGCTGCCTGAAGATTTTGCATATTTAAAAGATATGTTCAGCGATGATTACTATCCAAAAAAGTTAGTGGAGCGAGTAAAACAATGCTTGCAAAAAATAGTTGCCTTTATTGAGAGCGGCAGACATACCTATGAAGAGATACAGCAGAAACTTGACGAAGCAACTGAAAAAATAAATGACTTACAGGAAAAGTTTGACAAGCAGGAAAGCGAAATAGAAACAATGGCGCGGGAATCTATCGCTGATACTATCTCAGGTATACTCGCATTTTTTAATATTGATATTGATGTGGAGACTGCACTAAGGGAACGTGATTGGTAATGCTGTTTAAAGAGTGTTACCATTTTATGGAAAAAACATTTATATTTGCGGGAAGGCGTTACAATGGCTCATGGAATTAATTGTTATTGCTGTGGAGAAAAATCAACAAGCAATAAACACTATTATTGTTATAATTGCATTAAGAAACTGAAAATAATGTATGATACTAATAAAGCTGTTTTTGAAAACAAATGTTTTGAAATATTAAAAAATCCGCACCATTCTTACTATTATATTTCTTGCTGAGAATTTGAAAAAGGCAGATTATTGATGCAAAACATATGTGATAAATGTATAGGCTATGAATTTTCCTGCTAATCTTCCTTGAAATTCCCTACTATTTGTTCCAGACACTTTTATATTAGACCTGTTCGATAACCTAAAGAATGATGGGGCTGTCCAACAAAAAAACTTTTAAGATTATGAGCTATTAGTAAAAAAAATCATACATTGCGGCCAAATTAGCACTTATTTGATGTTCTCAAAATGACTTTTAACAGAGTTATCGAACAAGTCTATTAACTGCTATTTACTATTTTTAACCACTTATCATATACTTTATTAAATGCTTTTAGATAATAATTTAAAATAAAGAATCTGATAAACTTTATATTTATGGAATAATAATAGTGAATATGTATAAAAAAATTTTCTTATATCTGTTTATCCTGCAAATCTTTACAGCTGGAATTTTATCAGCTGACAACAATATTATAGAGCAGCCGCCAGATGTTTCTCCGCAATCAGAGGATACAGACAAACAAATTTCCAAACTTGTTATAGGATTTCCGCAAGGTATAATAGAATATAATCCTCTATATACCTATTCTTCCACAGAAGCGCAGCTATACACAGCTCTCTATGAAGGGCTTGTCACATATGATCCTCTTACGCTGCAGCCTGTTCCTGCTGTTGCTGAAAAATGGGATATAAGCAGAAATAAAAAAGAGTTTATTTTTACACTTAGAAAAGATTCTTACTACTGGGATGGTGTAAATGTAACAGCTGATGATTTCCGCAGCAGCTGGCTAAAAATGCTTGTTCCTGGAAATAATTCAGAATATGCATTTTTGCTTGATATAGTTGAAGGAGCTGAGCAATTCAGAAAAGGAGAAATAACAGATCCCCAATCTGTAGGCATAGAAGTAATTGATAAATATATTCTTAAAGTTATTCTAAACAGTCCTGCAGAACACTTTCTTAAAATATTGTGCCACCATAGTTTTGTTCCTGTCCATCCTTCTTTTCTTGATAAAAAAGTATGGACAGATATGTCATCAGTTCCTGGAAACGGCCCATATTATATACTTAAAAAAAATGAAAAATTCCTTCTCCTTACCAAAAATCTTTTATACTGGAATGAAAAAAGTGTGGAAATTCCGCAGATTGAAATAGTTTTTCTTGATGATAATTCAGAAACAAATTCCACATTATTCAATGATGGAGAAGTTCAATGGGTAACAGGCAATTTTTCAGGAGAAATGATAAAAGAAAGGAAATATATAATATTTAATCCTTCTTTTGCAGCCAACTACTTTTTCTTTAACTGCAGAAAAAAACCCTGGAATAATGAAATTCTTCGCCAGGCTTTGCTGCTGGCTGCTCCTCTTGAAAAAATAAGAGACCCAAGTTTTCTTTTCTACCCTGCTTCTACACTTGTCCCTCCAATACCTGATTATCCCCAAATTTCAGGATTTGAAAAACAGGATATAGAAAAAGCCTTATCTCTTCTTAAAGATAACAACCTAAACATGCCTAAAGAGGTAATTATAAAAATTCCTGATTCTTTTGAAAGCGCAAGAGTAGCAACTTTGTTAAAAGAATCCTGGGAAGCAGTTTTTAATATAAAAATCAAAATTAATATTATCAACTATCAAAACTATTATCTTGAATTAAAAAAAGATGATTACACACTTGGCACAATGTCATGGATAGGAGACTTTCCTGATCCGCTAACATTTCTTCAAATGTGGACAAGCGCAAGCAATCTAAATGATGCAGGTTATAAAAACAGCTCTTTTGATAGCGACATTACAAGCTCTCTCTCTCTTGCAGGCAAAGAAAGATATGAAATGCTTGCAAATGCTGAAAAAAAGCTTCTGGATTCTGCTGTAATATTTCCTATAAGCTTTACGCCATCGATAAATCTTTTAAATACAGATATAATTACCGGCTGGTATCCCAATCCTATTGATATTCATCCCATGAAATATTTTAAATTTAGAAAAAAAACAATACCTTACGGCCTTGTTTTTTCAGATAAAAATGAATAAAAGCCTGTTGCAATAAGCAGCCTTTGACTATTAAGTTTTTTTTTTGTATAATCATTTTATGAAAAAAAATTCTGATATTTCTGAATTTGATACAGAGTTTAAAACTAACCAATATATTGTATATCCAATACAGGGCGTAGGCCAGATAAAATCAATAGAGAAAAAAGATTTTAAAAATAAAGAAATCCTCTATTATATTATCTATTTTGAAGTTTCTGACATGACAATAATGGTTCCTACAGACAAAGCAGTAGAGATTGGAATTAGAAAAATTGTAGCTAAAAAAGAATCTGAAAAAGCACTAAAAATAATATCTGAAAAAGATGAACCTCTTACAACAGACTGGAAACTAAGATATCAGATCAATCTTGAGCTTCTTAAAAAAGGAACTATAGGCGATATAGCAAAAGTTGTAAGATCGCTCTATCACAGAAGCAAACAGAAAGAGCTCCCAATACTTGAAAGAAAGCTTTTTGATAACGCAATCAGGCTGTTGATAGATGAAATATCACACTCACTCAATAAATCAAAAGGCGACAGCGAGCATCTTATTTTCAGCAGGCTTGAAACTGAATAAATCTGATGCAGGGAAATTATATTGCGCTTATAACTGCTGCAGGAGAAAGCCGCAGAATAGGCGGAACTAAAAAAGAACTTATAAATATGGATGGAAAAACAGTAATTTATCAGGCTGTTTTTCCTTTTGTAAACAGCAAACTTTTTAAAGCAATATTTATTACCTGCCAGAAGGAATTTGAAAATAAATTCCGCAGTTCACTTAAAGAAATAATTGAAATTTGTAAAACTCCTATTGAATTTGTTACTGGCGGTAAAACGCGGCAGGAATCTGTCTTTTCAGGCTTACAGGCAATGAAACATCTTGATCCCGATATTGTGCTTATACATGACGGAGCAAGGCCTTTTATAACAGAAGAGATAATTAAAAATGTTATTACAGGCACATTGGAATATGGTGCATGCGCGCCATTAATACCTGTCATAGATTCAATAAAAACAGTTGAAAACAATTTTATAACAGGGCACCCAGAGCGGCAAAATCTTATGGCAATTCAGACACCGCAGGGTTTTAAATTTCGTGATATACTTGAATGTCACAATAGAGTAAAAGATATTGAAAAATTTTATAATGATGATACTGAAATCTATTCATTATGCGGGAAAAAAGTTTTTGTAACAGCAGGTTCAAGGGAAAATATAAAAATAACATATCCTGATGATATTAAAAATTTTAATAAATAGAGATAAAATATGAATAATATAAGAATAGGGCATGGGTATGATATTCACCGGCTTGTTGAAGGGAAAAAGTTAATAATAGGCGGAATAGAAATACCTTATAGCAAAGGCGAAGAAGCGCATTCAGATGGCGATGTTCTTTTTCACGCTATTATAGATTCACTTTTAGGAGCAATAGCTGAAGGTGACATTGGCAAACATTTTCCCCCTTCAGATCCTGCTTATAAAAATATTGACAGCGCTATTCTTGTAAAAAAAATATATAACCTTATCCAAAGCAAAGGATATATGGTCGGCAATATAGATACTACAGTTATTCTTGAGAAACCAAAATTAAGCAGCTATATTGATTTAATAAGGAAAAATATTTCAGAGATTCTACATACAGATATCAGCAATATTTCTGTAAAAGCAAAAACAAAGGAAAATTGCGACTCTGCCGGCCAGGGCAATGCAATAGAAGCTTTTTCTATTGTATTATTAATTAAGTAATTTAAATTTTTGCAAAAGTCTTATTTATATAAATTTATTGCTTTATAAAGCTATTTTAAGTCTAAAATTTTAAATAATAGACCTGTTCGATAATCTAACCAGCATATCATTATTAAAAATAATTTTCTGTTTTAAAAAAAACCTGCCATTCTTTATTTTATATCAGGATAATAAAAAACCCCGCTTTCGCGGGGTAATAAGAGGAGTAAAATATATTTTATATTATACTTCTGCTATAAGAAGTGTTTTTGGATCAAGATAAAGATGGCTATTTACCTGTTTCATATTATCATGGTCTTTAACAATATCCATTCTTATTTTTTGATTATCATATTTTAATGTAAGAAGTACATCTATAGAATCTGCAATATTTTCAAGCTCATAAGGTATGCCTTTGTCATTAAATACAGGATCTTCTTTTTTAAGAGATGAGCTTATCCATATTTCAAGTTTAAGTTTTTGAGCAAACTCTTTTATTGTTTTTAACCCTTCTTCGCCTGCTTCGCCTATATTTAAACCATCGATAATAACAGCATCTGCTTTAAAATTTCCGCTTGTAATCATAGCTTCAAGGCTTGAAAGTATTCTGGAAACATCAACGCCCTGCTGATTGAAATTCATTATAACTCTGTTTCGTATAATTTCTTCCTGTATTTCAATCGCATTTTTAATATTTTTTCTCTTTGATATTTCATCAAAAATATCATCATACCAGCTTATAATATGATCTGTTCTTTTAGAAAATGAAACATGAATAACAGGTTTATCATTACATAATTTATCTGTTGCAATATGCACAAGAAATGCAGTTTTTCCAATACCTTTTTTTGAAGCAATTACTCCAATATTTCCTTTACCAAGGCCGCCGTCAAGAGATTTTTCAAGGACTCTCAAGGGGCTTCTTTTTACTAGTTCTTCTTTAACCATTTTAATGCTCCTAGCTTTATAATAACATCATTAACAATATTTCACACAAAATTATTTCTTTTCCTGGAACTTTTTCATCAATTCTTCAGAAATATTTCTTGGAACTCTGCCATATTTAAGGAATTCCATTGTAAATTCAGCTTTACCCTGTGTAAGAGAGCGCAGGATTGTTGAATAGCCAAACATTTCTGACAGAGGAACTTCTGCCTCAACCTGTGAGTTTTTGCCATCTTCAACAGAGCTTACAATTACACCTCTTCTCTGGTTAATGCTTCCAAAAATATTTCCCTGGAATTCTGTCGGCCCTTCAACAGTAACCTTCATTACAGGTTCGAGTATTTCAGGGCCTGCCTTAGCATATGCCTGCCTGAAAGCTCCAATAGCTGCTGACTGGAATGCCATATCAGAAGAGTCTACAGAGTGAGACTGTCCATCGTTAATAGTCACTTTAACGCCAACAATAGGAAATCCGATAAGAGTTCCTTTTTTGATAGCTGTCTGAAATCCTTTATCGCAGGCAGGAATATATTCTGTAGGAATTTTTCCTCCCTTAACTTCATTTACAAACTGGTATATTCCTTCAGCAAGAGGTTCCATAAAACCTACAACTTTACCATACTGGCCGGAACCGCCTGTCTGTTTTTTGTGTGTATAGTCGAAATCAGCTCTTTTGGAAATAGTTTCCCTGTAAGCTACCTGCGGAGCGCCTGTTTTAACTTCTGCCTTGTACTCTCTTTTCATTCTTTCTACATAAACATCAAGATGAAGCTCTCCCATTCCCTGGATAATTGTCTGGTTTGATTCTTCATCAACATATGCTCTAAAAGTAGGGTCTTCTTTTGTAAATCTATTGAGAGCTTTTGACATATTATCAGCAGCTTTTTTATCAACAGGTTCAACAGCAAGCGAAATTACAGGTTCAGGAACATACATAGATGTAAGTGAATAGTTAAGCCCTGGTTTTACAAAAGTATCGCCTGATGCGCAATCAATGCCAAAAAGAGCTACAATATCGCCGCAATCTGCATCGCTGATATCTTCCATGTTATTTGAATGCATTCTTATAAGTCTTCCGACTTTGAATTTTTTTCTTGTTCTGGTGTTATAAAGCTCGTCGCCTTTCTTTATTGAACCCTGATATATTCTTATATAGGTAAGCTGTCCATATTGGCCATCTTCAAGCTTAAATGCAATAACTACAGGAGCAAGGGAAGGATCTGATTTTAAAAGAATTTGCTTCTCATTATCATCAAGATCAAGAGCAAAATTATCAACATCAATAGGCGCTGGAAGATATTTAATAACTGCATCAAGCAATAGCTGCACACCTTTGTTTTTGTATGCCGAGCCCATAAAAACAGGAACAATTTCTCTTGAAAGAACACCTTTTCTAAGAGCAACATGGATCATATCTTCCGGAACATCTTTTCCTTCAAGAAATAACTCTGCAATTTCATCTGAAAACATTGAAACTGCTTCAAGAAACTCTTCTCTTTTATTATCTGCTTCCTGTTTAAGCTCTGCAGGAATCTCTTTTTCAACTACATCAAGGCCGTCATCGCCTTCAAAATAGACTGCTTTCATTTTTATAAGATCAACAACTCCTACATGCTTGTCTTCAAGGCCTATTGGTATCTGTGCCAAAACAGCATTAAGGCCAAGTTTTTCAATAAGCTGATCTTTTACCCTGTAAGGATTTGCGCCTGTTCTGTCGCATTTATTTACAAATGCAAGCCTTGGAACTTTATATCTTTTAAGCTGCCTGTCAACAGTAATTGACTGTGACTGTACTCCGCCTACAGAACAGAGCACGAGAATTGCGCCATCAAGAACACGGAGAGATCTTTCAACTTCAACTGTGAAGTCAACGTGTCCCGGAGTATCTATAAGGTTTATTGGAGTGCCTTTCCACTGAACACTGGTTGCAGCAGAAGCAATTGTAATGCCTCTTTCTCTTTCAAGTTCCATAGAATCCATTGTAGCACCCACTCCGTCCTTTCCCCTGACTTCGTGGATAGCATGTATTTTATTGCAATAAAACAATATTCTCTCAGATAGTGTTGTTTTTCCCGAGTCAATATGAGCGCTTATGCCAATATTTCTCAATTTCTTTTCCAAACTCATTAAAAATACCTCTTATCTCATTACAAAATATATTTTTCTTGTTAAACGGGATTTAACTAAATCCGGATTTTTCATGTGTCCAAAACATAATAAGCTAATAGACTTATTTTTGTATGCCGGAAACGGCTGTTAAGGATGGAGCTGTCTAATAAGCTTTTCAAATAATTTATTATTTCTATGTATAAATAATAAATAACCCAGGCATAGTAAACCATGCCAGAATAATAAAAAATTATTTAAAAACTTATTCTTATCGGACAGCCCCACGTTTGAAATAATACATTTTTTATATTAGAATTTCAATACCATACAGTTTAACAGCTATTATTTTCTAAAATCTGACACTAAAATATAGAAAAATTCAGTTTTTTGAGCCGCCTTTATTTTATATTTTATTAATATTTTTCTAGTTTATTTAATAGAAAATATAGTCTATGTTAAGCAAAAGTATGAATAATTTTTATAAGAGGTATAGATATGTTTGTAGTTTGTCTTGATCTTGAGGGAGTTTTAGTTCCTGAAATATGGATTGGAGTGTCAAAAAAAACAGGAATAGATGAATTAAAACTCACAACACGCGATATTTCTGATTATGATGTGCTTATGAAAAAAAGAATTGGAATATTGGATCAGCACAACCTGAAACTAAAAGATATTCAGGATGTTATTTCTACAATTAAACCGCTTGACGGAGCTGAAAAATTTTTAAACAGCCTTAGGGAAATTACACAGGTTGTTATTCTTTCAGATACTTTTACCCAGTTTGCCGCCCCTCTTATGAAGCAGCTTGGCTGGCCCACAATTTTTTGTAATGAACTTATAATAGATAAAACAGGAAGAATAGCGAATTATAAATTAAGACAAAAAGATGGAAAAAGGCATGCTGTTATCGGATTTCACTCTATGGGATTTAATGTAATTGCATCAGGCGATTCATATAATGATCTTTCAATGATAAGAGAAGCAGATGGAGGAGTGCTTTTCTGCCCGCCTGAAAAAATTATTGAAGAAAACCCTAATATTCCTATGGCTTTTGATTATAATGAACTTCTTGAAAAGATAAAAATGTTTATGGAAAAAATAAAATAGCTTTGGTTTTGACTGCAGAGGCAAGGCAGCTGGCAGACAGGTATAGAATGAAATATTCTGACATAAATTGTAATTACAGGAGAGCTGGTTATGAAAAATATAACAAAAATTTTTTTTGCTGCTTTTTTATTTTTTTCTGTGCTGGCAAAATATTTGCACAATCAAATCAAAATAATTTGGAAAAATATGTTATAGCAGGCAAAGCTCCCTTGCAGGTTCTATTTTTTCCCTGAAAAAAATAATATATTAAAAAGAAAAGATATAAAAATAGATTATAACTATATGGCTTGGCAGTTTTAAATGTAAAAATTACAGCATCAGCGCACCATAATAGAGCTGCTTCTGAATAAGGCATATCATCTACAGAGTCAAAAGATGCGATTTTGTAAATCTTATTATTTCATTGATCCTGCCGCTGTATAAAATTAACACCTTCTGGTATTTCGCCCATATATGCAGTTTTAGTTTTATTAAAGTTATGATAATTTCTCTGGCAGGATCAATAAGGTTCCCATGCAGCCATAATACGGAGAGAAATAAGTTATGCCATATCTGTTATTTTTTGTGATACATCTATCCATATGGTTTCCCCAAGTTCCTGAACACCTGTCATGCAAGCAGGAAGCCGCTCTCCTGTTCCATGCTTTTCAATATCTTCAATTACCGCTGTTCTTTTTGAATAACAGTTTGTATCTCTTTTTTAAGTTTAGGATAGAGCATTATAAGATTTTTCAGGTTTTCAAAAGAGAGGGCCATCTGTTTATTTTTTGCACTTTCTTCAAGTTTTCCTGCTGCATTTCCAAACTCTGTCATTGCAAGGTTCCAGGATCCCCCTTTAATAGAATGGGCCTCTCTTCTTAAAGTTTCAAAATCTTTTTTTTGAAGCAGCAGTTTCATCTCTGATAATTGGGTTTTTAACTTTTTCTCAAATTCTTCTATTGTTTCAAGAAGAATCTCTTTTTCACCTATAAATATTTCAAGAGCTTTTGGATAATCAAATATATTTTTATCAGAAACTTGTACACTATCTGCCTTTAGCACAGGAATTGTATCTTTCCTGGCAGCGTTATCAGCCTGCTTCTGTTTTTGTTCTTCAGAAGGCTCAAGCTCTTCAAGTTTTGCAACATCATCTTCGCTTATAAGCCATTTGCTAAAAAGCTGGACAAGATCAGATTTTTTAAAAGGTTTGGAAAGAAAATCATTCATGCCAGCATCGGCGCACCTTTCCATCTCTCCTGCAATTGTATTTGCTGTAACAGCTATTATAGGTGTTTTAATTCCCATTTCCCTTATTTTTTTTGAAGCATCAAGCCCGTTCATAACAGGCATTTGCAGATCCATTAAAATAAGGTCAAATTTCTCTTTAGAAGCAAGCTCTACAGCTTCCAGTCCGTTATCTGCGACTTTAACCTCAACATCAAAACTTTCAAGAATTGTTTTAAAAAGTTTCTGGTTTATATAATAATCTTCAGCAACAAGAAATTTCTTTTTATGAGAGGAAAGAAGTTCTTTAATAATTCCCATTTCCTGTTCTGCGCTAACGCTTTTTTCTTCTTCAATATTAATAACAATATCAAGAGCCTTAAATACAGCAGAATAAAGAGCGCTTTTCTTAACTGGTTTGTTAATATAATCATCAAACCAGTTAAGAAGCTTCATCTTTGCTTCATCGCCGCCCATTCCTATTGGAGTCATAAGAATTTTTTTAATATCAGAAAAGCGGTCATTTGTATTTATTTCACTTGCAAGCTGCCATCCATCCATTCCAGGCATTCTCTGATCAATAAGCATTAAGTCAACAGGAATAATTTCACTTGTCTGTAAAAATTCAAGAGCTTCTACGCCGCTTTCAGCTTCATATACTTTTGCATCTATCTCTTCAAGATAGCTTTTTATCTGCTTTCTGTTTGTGTGATTATCATCAACAATAAGAATTCCTGTTTTTTGCGAAAGCTTAGGGCTTTCCGGCTGTATTTTTCCCGAGTCAGGGAGTAATTCAGGCTTAATTGTAAACCAGAAAACAGAACCTTTGCCTTCAACGCTCTCAACTCCGATCTGCCCTTCAAAAAGTTCTACAAGCTGTTTGCTTATTGAAAGGCCAAGCCCTGTGCCGCCGAATTTTCTTGTAATAGATGAATCTACTTGTGTAAATGCATTAAATAAAAGATGTTTTCTGTTTTCAGGTATTCCGACCCCTGTATCTCTTACAAGAAATTTTAAAAACATTTCGCCTGATTGCGAGTGTTCTACAAGCACGCTAACGACAATTTCACCTTTTTTTGTAAATTTTATAGCATTATTCAAAAGGTTCATAACAACTTGTCTTAATCTTACAGGATCGCTTTTTATTATCTGCGGGACTTTAGAAGAAATTGAGAGAACTACTTCAAGCCCTTTTTTATGCGCTTCCATTGCAACAAGAGTTGTGGCATCTTCAAGTGTTTCATAAAGATTAAACTCTATTTTTTCAAGTTCAAGTTTTCCTGCTTCAATTTTTGAAAAATCAAGAATATCATTTACAAGGCTTAAAAGAACTCCTGCTGAAAAAAGTATTTGTGTCCCATATTCACGCTGCTCAATATCAAGCACTGTATCAAGCATAAGTTCTGACATTCCAATAATTGTATGGAGAGGTGTTCTTATTTCATGGCTGACATTGGCTATAAATTCAGATTTTGTTTTTGTAGCCTGCTCTGCAATATCTCTTGCTTCTTCAAGTTTTTTCCCGGCGCTTTTAAGTTCTGTTATATCTTCCACAAAACTTATATAGAATTTTTTCCCATTATGGATTGGCCCCAAATTTATCATTATTGAATAACATTTCTGATTTCCATTAATATCTTTTATCCAGCTTTCGCTTTTTATAGCTTTTTTATTTTCTGTTTTAAGTTTATCAAAAACATTTTTGAATTCCAGGTAAAGATCTCTGCTTATGGCTGCAAACAGAGGGCAATATAGAAGAGTTTCTCTTTTTTTTCCTGTAAGAATACAAAATGTCTGGTTTACTTCCTGAATTTCAAGATATTCATCAAAAGTAAATATTGAAAGAGGAGAATTTTCCAGAAATCCGAAAGTCTGTTTATCATACATAGGTTATTTATTATCCAATCAATTAAAATCCCGGGTTAAGAATTTCTGCAGTTTTTCTTTTTATAACATCAGGTTTAAGAGGTTTGCTCATATAGCTTTTTACTCCATATTTTACAGCCTTAAGCACAGTTTCTTTTTGAGAAAGAGCAGAAAATATTATTACAGGTGTTTTAATTTCTTTTTTATTAATAAATTCCAAAACTCCAAATCCGTCTACTTCAGGCATCATTAAGTCAAGAAAAATAATATCATATTCTTTATTACCGGAAAGAGCATCTATAAACTGCTTTCCATTTTCATACATATCAATTTGCCATTCAAGCGATTTAAATGCAGTTTTTACAAGCTGCCTTATTACAAAATCATCATCAACAACTGCAATTTTTATATTATTGCCTATTGTTTCAAGCTGTCTTGTGAGATTTTCATTTTCAAATCTCATCTCTATTTTTGCTTCCTGCACGCCATGAAGCCTTGATGTAAGCAAGTTATCTTCCACAACCCTGTCCTGGGCAAAGTTATCTGCCTTCTGCCCTATAAGATCATCAAGAGCATCGCTTAAATTATTTTTTACCTGAATACTTTTATATTCTCCGACAGAAGTTATAAAATCTTTTATTGTTTTTTCATTAGTTAATACAATTATTCTATCAAGATTTTCTTTAACACTTTTTACTACTATATCAAGAAGAGTCCTCATTTTATAAATATTTTTATCTTCAATTATTATACCGCTCATCATAAGCAGTATTTTGGGAGCAACTATGCCGTAAATATTTACAAGTTCTTCAAGCCTGAATTTCAATATTTCTATTTTTTCAATATTAAGCCCGCGCGCTATTTCGATAAAAATAATTTCATCATTAAAATTTGCTTCAATAATACAGGGAGTATCATCAACTTCAAATGTTGTTCCAAGTATTTCAGATATTCCTTTTAAAAGAGAATCTATTTTTACAGGTTTTGAAAATATTTTTTTTACTCCATATTTTGCAAATTCAACAATTCTGCTTTTATCAATTTTATTTGTAAGAAGAACAACAGGAATAGATATAGTATTTGGATTATCTTCCTTTTCTGTAAGAACTTCCTGGCATGTCTTTCTTGTAAGGGAATGATCCATTATAAGAAGGTCTGGAATAATCTTTCTTAGTTTAAGAGAGCCGTCAAGGCCATTTAACCCTGTTGTAACTTCAAAACCATATTCTTCAATCTTTTTTTTCAGGTATTCGCGGAATTCTTCATTTTCATCAATTATTAAAACTTTCTTCATCGAATTTTTCTCCTGATTCTATTAAAAAAATATCTGTCAAAATCTCTCTTGTAACTGCATAGAGAGGAGGAATACCTTCGGAAAGGTCCATAACTGTAGATAGCTGGCTTCCCGGATCAGCAGGAAGATCTGAAACATAGTAATAAAAATTAGTAAACAGATTTTTAGGAATAAGGCCGTGCTGGCTTCCTTCTATTATCTGCCTGAGATAATAGATACCTTCCATTTCAAGGCCTATACAGTCCCATATATGTCTGTAAAAAGAGAGCATCATAGTATTTTGAAAAAGTGTGCCGTCAACAGTAAGCATTGGTCCCTTATGTATTTTAGTTCCATCAAGCCTTTTTTGTAAACGATTAATTGTTGAAAGAGCTTTGTTTTCAACAGGCTGAAAAAGATCTTCCGACTGTTCAATAAAAACATCTGGGAGAAGAATATCTCCTCTTTTGCCTACAAGAGCTCCTGCTTTGCCTATAATATTTATGCTGCCGAGGTTTCTGCCAAACTGGAGAAGAAGACTTCTCATAATCTCTTCTGCCTGTTCTCCAAACGCATAATCAATATTTAAAATAATAGCATCGGAATTTTTCGGGGTAGGAGGTAGGCCTGGATCAATTTTTTTATTTTTAAGTTTTTTCAGACTAAATAGCTGCACCTGGATTCCTGTTGATGCTGTTCTTCCAAGTATAATAACACCTTCGGTATTTTTGAGTTTTAGGTCATCTTTTCCTTCTTCTTCGCATAAATAATCTTTTGATAAAGCATAGAGAAGATCATATTTGTTAAACCATTTCTGTTTTAAAGCAGGATGTTTTGTTTTTTCTCCCCAGGCAATAACATCATCAATTTTTGAGATTAGTTCAGTATTAAGACAGTTTAAAACAGAATGGGTATTGCTGCTTATTACATGCACTTTAATATTTTCAGGAAGTTCATTTACCCTGTATCCTGTGAGATCTTTTACAGAATCTCCTATCTGTGAAAGCCACATTTCAGCTCTTCTTGTATTATAGAGGTCTGTCTGTTTTTTTATAATAAGGCTGAATATTCCGCTATGAATTGCAACATTGTAAATATATTTTACTGTATCTTCAGGCCATATAATTTTAAATCCTGCAAGTTCACGGGCAGAGAGAGGCAGGGTTTTTAAAAAAATTGCATCTGCTTTCTTTTTATCTTTAAGAGTTTCATTTTTTGTTATGTGGTTTTTTATAGCAATAAGAAGCCTGTGTTCTGAAAGTTTTTTTCTTATTTTTTCAGCTTCAACAACAAAAACACATAGGCAGGTAATAAGGTCAAGAAGGTCTGTTATTCCAGGCCTGTACAGCATCATTGTCTGGCCATTTAACATTTTCCAGCCTCTCCTCCTTCTTGCAATTGCAGGAACAGGCTCAAAAAGTTTCCACGGTTCTGGAATATGGTCATACATTTCATCTATCAGCATATAAATAAAATTTTCTGTTACATTTATTGGAAGCCTTTTAACAGCATAATCAAGAACAGCAGTATCTATCTCATCTTCTTTTGTAAGCAGTTTATGCATGGCAGGTTCCATATCTCTGTAGTAAGGAATAAGGTCTCTTATTTCTATATGCCCCCTGTTTATTCCCTGGAGAACTTCTGATTTAAACCTGTCAAAAGCAGAGAAAATTCCCTGCTTATCGCGCAGAATTGTGCTCATTGCTTTTGAAAAAGCTTTTGAAGAGTGAATAAGCCTTCTGAAATTTTTTCCTGATATGCTGTAACATGAGACATCTGATAATGCTCTTACAGTATAAATTCTTTTCTGGTTAAAAATTGCAGACCTTTCGCCAAAGTAATGGCCTGCAGTTATAATATTAATTCTTGTTGTGCCTGATGCTTTATAGTCTACTGTTTCTACAGCTCCCTTTCGGATAAGGAACATGCTGTCATCAGAATCGCCTTTATTATATATTATCTCCCCTTTCTGGAAATAATATTCTTTCATTGTTTTAACAAGCTTCTTTTTTTCAGGTGCGGATAAAAATCTGAACGGAATTACTCTTTCAAGCAGTGCTGTAGCAGAACTATAATCCTGTCTGTTTTTTTCCTGTTGAGCACTCATGTAAACCTTCTTTTATAACGTAATGCTGATTTATTCAAAAGAGAACAAACCAGCATGTTGTTTTTAAAATTTATATCCGAATTTTCTAAGCAGTTCTTTTCTTGCTTTTTTATCTTCGGCAGTTTCAATTCCTTTTGGAGAAAAGCCATCAACAACCCCAAGAACTCCTGCCCCCTGAGCTGTCTTATATATCACAACCTGGAGAGGATTGGCTGTCGCAGCATATATTCCTGCAACTTCCTGGCAATTTTTTATTGCATTAAGAATATTGATGGGAAATGCTTTTTTTATAAATAAAATAAAAGAGTGGCCGACGCCAAGCTCATAAGCATTTTCAGAAGCTGCTTTTATTAATTCATCGCTATTGCCTTCGATGCGCACAAGAGACTGCCCTGAAGCTTCACAAAAAGCAAGTCCATATTCTCTCCCGGGAACAGCGCTTATAATAATTTCAGAAATATCTTCCACAGTTTTTATAAAATGGGATTGTCCAAAAATAATATTTGCATCTTTAGGTATATTTATCTGGATAACTTTTATCTTGCCATCATCCATAATTATTCTCCTTTAGCCTGCATTATTAAATCCAGATTTATTTCACATGCAGCGCATGGCATCTGAATACCCCAGTTTTCAAGTACCTGAGGATTGATTTCTCCTATTATACCAATATTTTTATTTTTTGATATAATTTGAGCACATCTGCCTTTTATAAAACGCGGATCTTCAGCTTCTGCAAGAGTATAATCAGCAGATATATAAAACATTATAGCTGAAAGCTGTGAGTTTACAAGGTTAAAACCTGCATCTTTATCTGCAGAAAGAAATCCAATAGAGTTAATTGTAATAACGCCATAATTTTCACTATTATCTTTTACAGCAATTTTTCCAGTTTCAAAAATTTTATGAGGATATACCCCATTTCCGGAAACAGCTTCTGAATTAAGCAAAGAAGGAATTATTGATGGGCGCAGATATTCAAAATTCTCGCTCATTGGATTTGAGATTTTTACAATATCACTGCCTTTTATGTTCATTTTTTCTATAAAATCTTTTGCAGAACCAAGATAATTATAAACCATTTCCTGAAAACCAAGCCCTACCATTATATTTTTTATTTTTCTTCCAAACAGTGTTGCGTCAGAAAGTTTTCCCATTGTAAAGTCATCTGGCATAACAGGTTCAAAATTGGTAAGTCCTTTACCTATCATTATATCTTCAATTATGTCTACAGGATGAAGAAAATCGTTTCTATATTCAGCAGGATAGAGTGTTAATTTATCACCTGCTCCTTCAATTCGGCAGCCCATTTTTCTTCCATATGCAAGAGCTTCAGTTACTGTAAATTTTTCTCCCAGCAATTTATTAACAGCTGCAATATCTGTTTCTACAGACTGCTGAAAATAAAATGGCGCAGTAACTTCTTTGCCAAATGGAGTGTCATAGGGATAGATTGTTTTTACAGGAAGGATTTCATAACCTGCATCATAAAGATCGCAGGCAACAATAGATGCTGCAATCATAAGCGAGTAAATATCTGTCCCTGTCATTTCCACAAACAGCTCTTTGTCTCCTTCAACAACTGCTCCAATATCATTGCTGTTAATTACAGGAGGAAGGCTTAAAGTTTTTCCTTGAGAATCTGTTAAATATGGGTATTTATCAAAACCTGAAATAATTGCTCCAAATTCCTGGCCTTTTGGATGTTGTTTTATAATTTCTCTAAGTGTTGATTTTTTCTCAAATCCAAGAGGAACAAAAGATTCTTTGTCAGGATCTGCAGCGCAGTATTTTACAGGATATTTAAAAAGATCGCTTCTATAGACTCCCATTGCTATGCTTTTTCTTTTTTGCCCATAATTCCAGCAAAGTTTTTCCTGTGTCTGTATAATATCTTTAAGCAATGCTTCATCCATGCTTTTGCCTTTTACAGCAAATGCAAAAATATATGGCCTTATATTTTTAAGCGCAGGATCTACTTCTATTATACGGTTTCCGCACTCTTTTATTTTTCCTTTTACAGAAAAAAATGGATATTCTTTTTTCTCTCCGCCAATATAAATCTTGAGCTGTCTTCCAAGGCCTGCTGTTGACCAAAGGTCGGGGCGGTTAGTATCGTTTAGTTCTATTTTAAGAATATCATCTTCCCTGCCATCGAATTCAGCTTTGGCTGCAGAAAGAAGTTTTACAAAATCATCTCCCTCAATTTTTTTCCCAATATATTTATATAATGTATCTTCATAAACTTCTATTTTAGGCATCTATTTACTCCTTCTGAGCCTTATGCTTTCAATATTGCTGGTAAAAAGTTCGCGCAAATCATTTAGTCCTAGAGACATTAACGCCATTCTGTCAATTCCAAGCCCCCATGCAAGAACAGGAACATGAACACCCAAAGGCTGCGTTACCTCTGGCCTAAAAATACCTGCTCCTCCAAGTTCAAACCATCCAAGTACAGGATGCTTTATATGAACTTCTACAGAAGGTTCTGTAAAAGGAAAATAGCCAGGAACATACATAACTTCTGTTGCTCCTGCAACTTCTTCCGCAAACATTTTTAAAAGTCCAAGAAGTGTTTTAAGATTTACATCTTCTCCAAGAACAATTCCCTCTGTCTGATAAAAATCTGAAAGATGTGTGGCATCAACTTTGTCATATCTGAAACATCTTACAATTCCAAAATATTTTCCCGGAATTTTTGCATTGGGAAGAGTTTTTGCAGAAAGCACTGTTCCCTGGCTTCTTAAAATAAGCCTTTTTGTGAATTCCTTATCAAAATTATATCCCCAGCCGCGGCTTCCTGTTTTCCATCCGTTTTTATGAGCTTCCGCAACATTGTCGAGATATGGCTGCTTAATCTCCTTTGCTTTGCGCGGATCTTCTATATAATATACATCGTGAATATCGCGCGCAGAATGGAACTGGGGCATAAAAAGAGCATCGCTGTTCCAGAATTCTGTTTCAACAAGTGGGCCGTCAAACTCTTCAAATCCAAGCGAAACAAGTTTATCTTTTACTCCGTCAAGAAATTGCGAATATGGGCTGTGCCTTCCAAGCAAAACTCTTGCAGGAGGAGTGTTAACATTATAGCTTCTGAATGCTGCTTTTTTCCAGCTTCCATCTGCAAGCATTTCAGGCGTAAGGCTGCCGATCTCTTCGCCGGAAACTCCCTGACCTTTAAGCAGTTTTTTTACCTGTTTTCCTTCAGGAGTCATTCGGTATACAACATCTTCTCTTTCAATTATACGGAATGGAGAAGCAGCTCCGCCTCTTTTTTTACTTATTACTGATATTGCCTGTTTTTCTGTTTCAGTAAGGCTGCTTTCTTCAAGTTCTCCGGCAGAAGCTCCTTTATCAAGAAGGATTCTTACTGTTTTCATTGAAGGAGATATTTCACTTCCTTTTATAACAGCTTTTTTTTCTTCGTTAAGCGATATAATGCCTTCTTTTGACATCTGTCCGAATGCAGTTCCTGTATCTTTGTTTTCAAGCGACAGCTTTGCGCTTATTTCAGGAAGAGTTAATAAACCTTGCTCTTTTACAATATTAAATATTTTTTCGGCAGGCGTTCCATTTTTCTGATAGTCTCGGCCTATATCTGTTATTTCATATATTATTCTTTCTTTTTTTTCTTTTTCTTCAATAAGTTTTTTTGCAGAAAGCCAGCTAAATGCCTGGTTATACTGGCCTGGTTTAAATGCCAGTTTGTCCACAAGATTTTCCGCAGAAATATTTTCTTCATCTGCATTTAGAAGAAGTTTTATTTCAAGAGGATGAAGTGTCTTAATATCGTAATCCATCTAAATCTCCTTTTTATTTATACCCAGGAATACATTTTTCAGCCAGTGATTTAAGAAAAAGCCCAACATCACTTACTATTCCGATAGCCTGGCTTGAGCCTCTGTCTGTAAGTTTTGTAACAACTGCCGGGTTTATATCAATACATACTGTTTTTACCCAGGAAGGTATCATGTTGCCTGTTCCTATGGAATGGAGCATTGATGAAAGCATAATAACCATTGATGCTCCTTCAACAATTTTTGCATATTGGGATTGTGC
The DNA here is from genome assembly GCA_031548835.1 of Spirochaetia bacterium. Lineage (GTDB taxonomy): Bacteria > Spirochaetota > Spirochaetia > CADAEX01 > CADAEX01 > WQTU01. The sequence goes on along the minus strand of JAVBQS010000108.1, from coordinate 8,812 downwards.
TTCAATCATATCATTTATTGTTTCAGGAAGAGGGCCGTCATCTCTTATTGAGCCTGCAAGGCAGTATGGTATGCCGCTTTTTACTATTTCATACATTATCCCATGTGTAAGAACTTTCTGCTCTACAGCATTTTTTATAGATCCGCACAGGTTGACTCTGTTGATTGTCCTCATGTGATTTTTATGCCCTTCATTGGCAGGCTTACCTGTTTTCTGACAAATGCCAAGCGAGGTTCCGAAAAATACAGATTCCATATCATGTACTGCAAGCGCATTTCCTGCAAGCACGCCGCTGACAAAGCCTTCTCTTACAAGCGCTGAAAAAGCCTGGGCTCCTCCTGAATGCACAACAACAGGGCCTGCAACAACAACTACTTTTTCATTTTTCTCTTTCATTCTTATAAGTTCAGATGCAAGTTTACCTACTATAAAACCTGCAGAGCGTTCGGAAGAAACATCTCCAGACATAAAACCAAAATCTTCTGACCCGCGTTCTCTTGCAGGAGGAAAAACTCTTACAGAATCGGAAGAACAGAGTATTTGGCCGCCTTTTTTAACATCTCTAAGTTTTTTGCAGACAGGCCCGTCTTTTTCAAGAACAATAACAGCATCCATTCTCTGGTTTGCAACCTGGCGCCATTTTTTACTATAGAAAACTTCTGTGCGGTGATTTGTTGTTGAGTAAAAATCTTCAGGAACACATTTGTCGCCTGGTGAAACTTTAAACACTGCTTCAGGCGGCTGTTTTTCATAGCTTCCAAACTGGACAAGCTTTGCAGAAAGAGCCTGCATTTTTTCTTCTGTTTCACATATAAGATCAAGCTCAAGAACAGATTCCTGCGCATTTGTTTTTCCTACTTTAAATTCAACAATCTCATAGTCAGACCCATCAGAAACAATTGTATTTAATATCTGGGCAAGTATACCTGAATCTATAAGATGTCCCTTTGCTATAAACCGTCTTTTCATTTTTAAATGCTCCCAAAGCGTTCTTTATGCTTTTATATTAGCTTTTTTTATAATCCAGCAATGGCGGGAATATCCATGCCTTACAAAATCAGGAGATACTGTTTTATCTGTGATATTGCTGGTAAAAAATAACTTACTTATACTATCATCGAGTTTAAATTTTTTAAAGTTGCTTGATAAGATAAGTGCGCCATCTTCTTTAAGCTTTTCAGCAGCAAGGGTAATCAGGTGTGGATGGTCTTTCTGAATATCAAAAATACCATCCCTGCTTTTTGAATTTGAAAAAGTCGGAGGATCTATAAAAATTATATCATACACTTCTCTATCATGTTCAAGAAACTCTATACAGTCTGATTTTACAATTTTATTTGTTTTAAGGCTTAGGCTGTTAAGGACAAAGTTTTTCTCTGCCCACTGGCAATATGCAGAATTTGTATCCACACTTGTTGTGCTTAAAGCTTTTCCCAAAGCTGCATAGACAGATGCTGCTCCTGTGTATGAAAAAAGATTAAGAAATTTTTTGCCAGGTGATAAATCCTGGATCATTTTTCTTATAATTCTGTGATCCAGAAAAAGGCCGGTATCAAGATAATCATGAAAATTTACATAGAACGAAAACCCGCCTTCATGAACTATATCATAAACACCTTCATCGCTTCTTTTTTTATACTGTTCTCCCCTTTTCTGCTTCTTTTTTTGCCTTACATTTATATTTTTATAATCTATTCCTGTTACATTTTGCGCAGTGTAAATTAATTCCTTAACTCTTTTATCTGCTTTTTGTTCCGGAATTTCAGCAGGAGGAGCATATTCCTGTATATAGAGGAATTTATCTTCATATATATCTATCGAAGCTGAATATTCAGGTATATCTGCATCATAAATTCTATAGCAGGTTATATTTTCTTTTATTCTCCATTTTTTTAATGCTTTAATATTTTTCTTTAACCTGTTTGCAAGCATTTCTGAAAAATAAATTGATACAGGCGTTTCTCTTTTATTATTTTCATTGCGGCTTTCCTTATCCCTGTATCTTGAATCAATGCTAAATATTGCTGAAACAGATTTTATTGTGCCATTATATACAGTGTTTACCTGAAGCGGTTTCATGCCAAGGCTTCTTGAAAGTTCTTCATCGCCTGAAAGAGCAATAACTTTAAACCCTTCAAAATTCTCTTTTATTTTTTCTCCTGCAAGATGGTAGAGTTCTTCCAAGTTTTCATCTTCGCCTATTCTTTTTCCATAGGGAAGATTAATTGCAATAAGTCCTGGCGCAAGATTTTTTTCAAGATGTTTTTCAATATCTGCAATATCGCATTTTTCCACATTTATAAATGAAGAAAATCCTGCTACTTTAATATTTCCTTTTGTTATTTTTACAGCTTCTTCATCAATATCAAAACCAAATATTCTCACAGGAGAAAGATTTTCAAGATTTCTTTTTGCAGCAGCTTCATCAAGCAATTTTTTCCACTCTTCATTTTTAAATTGCTTTAAGTGCTGAAATGAAAAATTTTTTCTTAACATTCCAGGCGCTGTGTTTGATGCAATCATTGCAGCTTCTATAAGAAAAGTTCCGCTGCCGCACATTGGGTCGACAAAAGCAGGTTTGTTATCACTGTTACTCTGGTCACAGCACTCTTTTACGACATCCCTGTCGTTGTGCTGTACGCACGCTCCGCTGCCTGTTGCAGACCAGCCCTCTTTTGCGGCATCCTTGCCGCTGGGCTGGACGCAACATCGTGTTGCTGTCCACCCTGCTCTTTCAAGAAGAGCTGCTGCAAGATTCTCTTTTAATGGAGCAATTGCGCCTTTTCTTCTATAGCCGCGCTGATGCAGGCTTCCGCCGGAAATATCAAGGCTTAAAGTAGCATTATCTTTTGAGATAAAAAGATTTATTCTTATATCTGTATCTTTTTTATCAACTGTCGGGCGGTTTCCTGAAATAGAACGAAAGTGGTCAGAAATACCATCTTTTACCAAAAGAGAAAGATATGATGCATTAGTAAAATTTTTTGAAAGCACTGTTGTATCAACAGCTATTGTTTTTTCATAAGAGAAAAAATCAGACCATTTTATTCTTTTTGCTCTTTCATATATCTCTTGCTCATCTTTGGGATTAAAATCTTCAAGAGCAAGAAGCACCTTTCCTGCAACTCTTGACCACAGGCATATTTTAAGCCCATCGGAAAATGTTCCTGTGAATTCAGCGCCTCCATGTTTCTGCTCTATTTGTAAAAATGGTTGTATTGTTTTAAGCTCTTTTACAAGCTGATGCTCAAACCCTGAAGGACATGTAACAAAAAATCTGTATGATTTAGCCATATAATATACCAGTATTATTTTTTAAAATAATGTTTCAGACATTAAACCTGAAATGCATTATGTCTCCATCCTGAACAAGATAATCTTTTCCTTCTATCCTGAGCTTTCCAGCTTCTTTGACTTTCTGTTCAGTGCCATATTTTAGTAAATCGTTATAATGATAAACTTCTGCTCTTATAAATCCTTTTTCAAAATCTGTATGAATAACAGCAGCAGCTTTTGGCGCTTTGTCGCCTGCATTAAAAGTCCATGCCCTTACTTCAGGCTCTCCTGCAGTAAAATAAGTGCGAAGCCCCAAAAGGTTATAACTTGAATAGATAAGCTTTGTAAGCCCTGATTCTTCAAGGCCTGCTTCTTTTAAAAATTCCCTGCGCTCTTCCATTGTCTCAAGCGAAGCAATTTCTGATTCAAGCTTACCGCAGATTGGAATTGCAATTGAGCCTTCTTTTTCTGCATAATTTTTTACAATATCTATATATTTATTTCCTGATTTCAAAGCTTCTTCATCTACATTACAAACATATACCTGTTTTTTCATTGTAATAAGATGGAGGTCGCTCAGAAGAGCTTTCTGTTCATCTGTAAAACCAAGAAGCCTTGCAGGCTTGCCTTTGCCAAGTCCGTCTTTTAGTTTATCAATAAGTTCAAGAACTGTGCGCGCTTCTTTTCCGCTATCCTTGCTTGTTGCTTTAAGCTGTTTTTCAAGCTTTTCTTTTCTTTTTTCAACAGTATCAAGATCTGCAAGCGCAAGCTCAATATTTATTACCTCTATATCTGAAAGAGGGTCAATCTTATTGCTTACATGAATTATATCCTGATCTTCAAAACACCTTACAACATGGACAATTACACCAACCTGTCTAATATGTGAAAGAAATTTATTTCCAAGCCCTTCGCCGGAAGAAGCTCCCTTGACAAGTCCTGCAATATCAACAAATTCAACCACAGCAGGTATAATTTTTTTAGGGTTAAATATTGATGCAATTTTATCAAGCCTTTCGTCAGGCACACTTACAATACCGACATTCGGCTCTATTGTACAAAACGGATAGTTTGCTGCTTCTGCAGGAGCAGATGTCAGCGCAGAAAATATAGTGGATTTTCCCACATTGGGCAGTCCTACTATACCGCAATTAAGTCCCATTAATCTTTTTCCTTTGAATTAATATTAAGTATTATGTTTTACATTTCTTATGCTATTAGAGCTGAAATAAAGAGTCAATAACTTAAGAGTCCAGCCGCAGGCCAGGCTTTAATTGCATTAAATTATAAAATTATTATATATAAATCTATTTTTTATATATAACAATGATTTATTTCTTCCATAATATCAAAAATATTTACCGGAATTACAGAAATCTATTATATAAACATATAACTTTTATTTGATCTAAAAATATCAATATTCAATTGTTAAAATAGCGATTATTATTTTAATTCATCTTCATACTTATCAATAACAAGCACATCTTTAAACCCTTCTTTGCGGTCAGGATATTCAATAGTTGCCACAAGGTTGGATATTATTGATTCAGGCACAATATCTTCGGCAGGCCTTTCCCTGTTTCTTTTAAGGCATGCTGCAAGATCTGTATTTATAAATATTGCAGAAATTGTTTTTTTATTTCTTTGAGCTATTGTTACATAGGCTTCTCTTGAAGAAGCAGAAATACTCATATTATCAATAATAAGCTGCTCGCCAAGCTGAAGAAGATGTTCTATTATCTTTTTTTCCAGATGCTTTACAAGATTTTCATCAACAAGATCAAATTTATCTTCAGACCATTTATCATTAAATGTAAGCATTTCATAAAGATAATGCCTTATCTCTTTTCTGCTTACTCTTTTGCGGCCTGATTTTGCAAAATATTTTTTGGAAAAATGAGACTTGCCTGATCCCGGAAGCCCGCATACCATAACCATATCAACTTTTCTAAACTGTTCCAGAATCATATGTTCCCCCTATTACAGTGAGTTTATAATATACACCTTTAATTATCGGCTAATGCCATTAGCTTCTTAATTTATTTTAAAGTTTAAATGTAATGCAAAAATAAGAATTATTTTATTTTTTATCAGAGTTATAAGCTTCAGCCCATTGAAACATTATATCTATAAAACTCTGAAGATTTTCAGAAAAATATTTATCTTTATGATAGATCATATAAAATTTTCTTGTCAAAAATGAATCATCTATGTGGAGAGCAACAAGATCCCCTGAAGCAACCTCTTTTTCAACAACTTTTTTTGATATAAGAGCATAGCCTGCTTTATGCCTTACCATATTTTTTACAGCCTCGCTGTCAGATATTGTACAGACTGTTTTAAAATTTATTCTATTTCTTCTCATAAAATTTTCTGTGCTGTCCATTGTGCCGCTGCCTTTTTCAAATAAAATCATAGGCAGGTTATTAAGCTGGGAAGGCTCAACCCTTTCTTTTTTTGCAAGAGGTTGAGTCGGAGAAGCTATTAATACAAATTTTTCATTAAATAATTCACGTGATATAATTTGGGGATTTTTTACTTTATGCGAGACAATTCCAAAATCATTATCAAATCTGCTTGTGGTATTAACTACATTTTCATCAGGCATTGCATAAACTGAAACTTTTATATCTGGATATTTTTCAATAAATTTAGGCATAAAATCAGGAAGATAATAAGAACTAAAACTGTTGATTGTATTTATTACAATATTTCCTTTTTTCTGTCTTTTATAATCGTTTATGTTTTCCTCAATTCTGGATTCTATTTCAAAAATTGTTTCTGCCATTGAGTAAAGCATATTGCCTGCATCTGTGAGTATAAAACTTTTTCCTGTCTTATTTATCAATACAAGTCCTGTTTTTTCCTGAAGATCCTGCACCTGTCTTGTAACAGACGGCTGGGTAATTTCAAGATATAAAGCAGCTTTTGTAAAGTTATTAAATTTAGCTGTGTAATAAAAAGATTTTAGGTTATCTAAATTCATAATAATATTTTATCATATAAATTATAAAAAAATATAGCTTCTCTAAACAACAATAACGTGGTAAAGTAACAATTAATAATTAAAAACGTTTTATCGCAGGTGTAAGTATGAACTCTACAAATAGAATAATAAAAATTCTTATAGTTGATGATTCACGCATAATGCGGAATATTCTAAAGAATTCCTTTGATGAAAAAGAAGTTTGGGGCCAGACAGAATTTCTTGATGCTCCGGATGGAGAAGCAGCTCTTGAAATAATGGAGAACCACAAAATTGATGTGCTGCTTCTTGACTGGAATATGCCGAAACTTGATGGGCTTTCAGTTTTGAAAAAGATCAGACAAACCGATAAATATAAAAAGCTTCCTGTAATAATGGTTACTTCGGAAGCTGCTAAATATAATGTAATAGAAGCTCTTAAAGCAGGCGTAAGCGATTATATTATTAAGCCTGCTTCAAGAAAAATTTTACTGGATAAGGTAAAAGGGTTTATTATGAATAGTTAAAAACTATAAACCCTAAGGTTAGAACAGGCGAAAGAGGTGTCATGAAAAAAGAATACATCATGCCTTTTGTAGAGGCAACACAAGCTGTATTTCAGGATTTTTTTGGAGTTATCCCAGACCTTGGCACTCCATATATTGTAAAAAAAGAGGAAACTTTAAACTGGGATGTATCAGGAATAATTGGGATTGCCGGAGAATCGCGGGGTGTTATAGTTTTTAGTATTGATGAACAGGCTGCAGTATCTCTTACAAGCAGGCTTGTAGGAAAAAAAATTACAGAGCTGAATGATGATGTTATTGATACTATTGCAGAAATTACAAATATTATTGCCGGTAATGCAAAAAAGGGATTTGAAGAATACCGGCTTAAAATATCTCTTCCTTCAATAATAAAAGGAAAGGAACATGAAATATTCTGGCCAAAACAGGATATTCCTATAATAAGTATTCCTTTTACTGTGCCTGAAGGTAAGTTGATGCTTTTTGTCGGACTTGAGAAAAAAATTACAAATGATATTTTTTCCTGAGAGCTTGCGGAGGAATGAATGAGCTTAAGATCAAAATTCATTATGCTGCTTATTCTGTTGAATGGGCTGCTTCTGATTTTCTGTTTTTCTTTTTATATTAACACTAATATAAGTAATAAAATCAGAGATGAAATTGCCATAATCGATGCTGTAAACAAAGCATTATATGAAGAAGATCTGGCAGTAAGAGGAATGTTTATTCTTCCAATAGCAAAACAGATTGTTATACTGGAAGATGCTGAAAAAAAACTGGATAAAGCAATATCAAACCTTCTCCAGGTAACATATCTTACAGACAGAAGTTCCCTGATTGACAGTTCAATTAAAAATATAATATCTGAAAGATATGATTCTCTTGTATCAATGCCGACAATGCTTGATATTGCAGATAAAATTCTTAACACAATTGACCGTTCTCTCAACAGCACTGCAACTTTTGATATAATTAATGACTATGCAGAAGAACATAGAAGCGAAGAGATAAAAATAAGAGTAAATATTTTCTCAGATCTTCTATTTAATATTGAAAATAATATTGTCGCAGCTCTTGCAAATTTTGATGCTCAATACAAAATAATTGAAGTTGAAAGAGTAAAAATAGAGCGCAGCCTAATTATTATTTTTATTGCATTCTTTTTAAGCATAGCTATTATTTCTATTGTAGCCGGCGGCCTTATTGCAAGATCAATTATTAAAGTTACCTATGATCTTAATAAAGCTAATAAAGAAACAGATGCTATTTTTAAAAATATACATGAAGGAATTTTTCAGCTTGATGGGTCATTTAAAATAGGAACTTTATGTTCAAAATATTTTGAAGATATTTTTAATACTATTGATTTTAGAAATATGCCATTCCCTGAATTTCTTGCAAAAATAGGCGTTCCTGCCAAAGATATTGCAATTACAGAAGATTATCTTAAACTATTTTTTAATGATGAAATAAATAATGCGCTTCTTGCACAGGTAAATCCTCTCGATAAAATACAAATCTTCCTGCTTGATAATAATGGAGAAGCAGTAGAAAAATATTTAAGTTTTTCATTTTCTGTATTTACAAATGCTGATGATACAAAAGAGATGCTTGGGGCAGTCAAGGATGTTACTGAAGAAGTTCTCTATTCAGAAGCATTAAAAGAAGAGGAAGAAAAAAATAAAGATAAAATGGAACAGCTATTCCAGGTTATAAATGTAGAGCCTGCCATTATGGAAGAGTTTTTTGAAGATTCCCAAAATGAGATAGATCATATCAATGCTCTTCTTAAATCAAACAGGTCTGATTACCATGCAGTGCTTAATGAAATATATCTTGCAGTTCATTCTGTAAAAGGAAATGCACAGCTTCTTGGAATGAAAAATATTGCAGCGCTGCTTCATAAGATTGAAAATCAGATTAAAAACCTGCTTGAACGTTCTGATATTAAATGGGAAAATATTCTTGATTTTACAATACAGCTGGGAAGAATCCAGGAAGGCCTTGATGATCTTAAAAAAAGGGTAAAAGATATTTTGCT
>JAVBQS010000104.1:0-12381 GCA_031548835.1 Spirochaetia bacterium | reverse complement strand
TATATTATAATGATATTATTGAATTCCATATATCAATAGGAATAAAAATACCCTCCCTTTTGCTTTTTTCGCCTCTAATCTTTGTTCCTTCCCCTGGGTAATTTGCAGACTCTCCATTTCTGGAGCATATTTCTTTAAATTCATTCAAAAGTTTTTCAAGATATTGCTTCCTAAAGACTTTTTCTTCATCAGTAAAGCCAGGATGAATTGCAATAAAAATTTGAGATATATTTACCCCTTGTTGAGTCATAAAAAAAGTAGAAGTTCCACTGGAAAGAATAGAAGCAAAAAAATCAAGAATCATAGCAAGAGCAGATCCTTTCCACATACCTATTGGAAAAATTTTATTGCTTTGAATTATTTCTTTAGGATCGATTGTTGGTTTTCCTGATTTATTAAATCCGCCAGAAACAGATAATTTCTCATTTTTTAATATTAAACTTTCTAATTTTCCATATGAATATTGGCTTAAAGCCATATCAAAAACAACATGATTATTTTCACCTGGAATCCCAAATACAATTGGATTATTACCCACAATACTTGCAGCAGTGGGCCAATATACCATATTAGCTATCGTATTTGTCCAACAAATAGATGGGAAACCGCGTTCTGCCGCCCAATAGCCATAAGTTGCTCCTCTAAACCAATGTGTTGTATTTCTTATTGCAACAATTCCTATACCATGTATCAAAGCAAGTTCAGTAGCCCTTTTTATCATTTGAAGAGCATTTAAAGGGCCTAATCCATGTCCGCCATCCCATTGCTCAAATCCTTCCAAGCTGGCAATTTTTACAAGTTTATTATTAATATTTATACTATGATTTCGTATCTGCTTAACTAGACGTTCAAAACGCACTATGCCATGAGATACTCCTTCACTAGTGTTATCAGCAATAATAGATGCACATGTCTTAGCATTATTATGGTCCAAACCTTCTTTTTCTAAAATTGAAGTAAGCTTATTTAATAATTCCTTATAAGTAATACAAATCATTAGAATCTCCCAATGAAATTATTTAAAAACGCAAACAAGAAACATAATGTTCTCTAGATTTTTCAGTCATAACAGGTATATAGATTTTACAATCATTTATTGCATATGGGCATCGCGGATGAAATATGCATCCATTAGGATGATTTGAAGGATCTGGAATTTCTCCAGAAAGAATTATCCTTTTGGTAATTATTTCAACTTCAGGATCAGGAATTGGCACAGCAGCTAATAATGCTTTTGTATAAGGATGAATTGGGTTTGAATATATTTCTTCTGCAGGAGCAAGCTCAACAATTTTTCCCAAATACATAACAGCAATTCGGCTACTGATCTGTCTGACAACAGCCAGATCATGTGCAATAAAAAGATATGTAATGCCGTTTTTTATCTGCAATTCAGATAATAGATTTATTATTTGTGCCTGGATTGATACATCAAGCGCTGATACAGATTCATCACAAACTATAAAAGCTGGTTCAAGAGCAAGTGCCCGTGCAATTCCAATTCTTTGCCGTTGACCGCCGCTAAATTGATACGGATATCTATTCATCATTATTGGATCAAGGCCTACTGTCAATAGTAGTTTAGAAATCTTATCATAAATATCATTTTTTTTCATTAAAGGAAAATGTATTTTTATTGGATCTCCTATAATTGATTCAATTGTCATTCTGGGATTTAGCGAACTAAATGGATCTTGAAATATTATTTGCATCTCTTTTCTTAAAAATTTCAGCTTATTTTTTAAATTACAAATATTTTCTTTTTTGTAAAAAATAGAGCCCCCAGTTGGTTTATTAAGATGTAAAAGAGATCTTCCTATTGTTGTTTTTCCGCTTCCAGATTCGCCGACCAAACCAAGTGTTTCACCTTTTCTTATTTCAAAACTTACATCATTGACAGCTTTAATCCATTTTGTAGATCTTTTTTTTAAAAAACTATTATTTGCAGGAAACCACATTCTGAGATTTTGCACATTAAATAAAGTTTGATTTTGCTTATCACTATTTAAATTTTTCATAAAATTATTTTGTATTATTTGATACTGATTTTAATTTCTCAGCCAGCCAGCAAGTTGAAAAATGATTCTCTGTAATTTTTGTTTCTGGAGGAAATATTTCTTTACATATATTATTTGAAAATTTACATCTATAATAAAATGCACAACCTTTTATAGGAGATATTAAGTTTGGCGGCTGCCCTTCTATTGTATGCAATCTATTTTTTCTAGGCAGATCCAGACGAGGAACAGAAGATAAAAGTCCTCTTAGGTATGGATGAATTGCATTATAAAATATTTCTTTTGTATCTCCTTTTTCAATAATTCTCCCAGCATACATTACATTTATACGCTTTGCATATCGTGCTACTAATCCTAAATTATGGGTAATTATTAAAAAAGAAAGACCTAAATCATTAGATAGTTTATTTATAAGTTCTAATATTTGTGCCTGTATTGTTACATCAAGCGAAGTTGTTGGTTCATCTGCAATAATTATTTTAGGATTACATGATAAAGCTATAGCTATCATTACCCGCTGCTTCATTCCCCCGCTTAATTGGTGAGGATATTGTTTTAAAAATAATTTATTGCCAGGTATTCCAACAAGCTCCAGCAATTCACAGGCTCTAGCTTCTGATTCTTTTAAAGTAGTTCTAAGATGTTCTATAATAACTTCTGTAAGCTGCTGGCCAATTGTCATTACAGGATTTAATGCACTACTTGCATCCTGAAATACCATTGAAATTTCTCTACCTCTTATTTTTCTTATTTCTTTTTGTGAAAATTTTTTTAAATCTTTTCCGCAGAATAAGATTTCGCCTTCTAGAATTTTTCCAATCGAATTTGGTATTAAATTTAAAATTGAAAGAGCTGTTGCAGTTTTTCCGCAGCCTGATTCTCCGACAATAGCAGCAATTTCTCCATACTTTACATTAAAAGATATATCATCAACTGATTTAACTATACCATGTATAGTTTTAAAATAAGTTTTAAGATTATGGATTTCAATAATATAATCGTTTTTATATGAAAATGTTTTTAAATTATTATTTGATATATAATTTTTTATCTTTCTCATCAAACAGAAAGGCCTTTATATTTTTGTTTAAGTAGTTCAATAATACCTCCTGCATCAAATATTGCTTCTACCGAAGGAGGATATTTTTTTAATAAAACATACTTACCTGAAGAAATATTAAAAACTACTCCTTTTTTATAATCAATTTCTATTTGATCGCCATCCTCTACAATATCAGTTATCCCTTCTGCTGTAAAAGCCGGAAATGCCATACTTATACTAACTCTGAAAAAAATTCTTGCTATTGATTCTGCAACTATTGCGCTAATACCCATCTCTCTGAGTACTGAATTTGCAGTCTCGCGATGCGATCCGCATCCGAAATTTTTGCCTGCAACAATAATATCCCCTGGTTTTACTTTTAAAGGAAATTCAGGCCTGACTGCAATCATGGTCGTTTCTTTTAATCTTTCTTCTCTATCACCTCCGGGAGCAATAATATCTGTATCAATAGAATCGCCAAACTTCCAAACTCTGCCTCTAATTAATTTCATCAAGAGCCTCCTTAGGATTTGTGATCTCTCCTTTTAATGCAGAAACAGCTACTGTTGCCGGCCCGCCTAAATAAATCTCTGCATTTGTGCTGCCAAGCCTTCCTTTATAATTGCGTGTTGAAGAAGTAATACAAACTTCTCCATCTCCTATATAGCCTTGCATTGATTGGCAAACTCCACAGCCAGGTTCAAGAAACTGAACACCTGAATCAATTAGTTTTGTTATTATTCCTCTATTCAAACATTGCCGGTAGATATCCCAGGAAGCAGGCTGAATAAGAAATCTAATATTTTTTGGAATCTTTTTTCCTTCTAATAATTTAGCTGCAATTAAAATATCTTCAAACCTCCCATTAGCACAAGAACCAATAATAGCCTGATCAATTTTTCTTCCAACAATCTCATCTACAGGAACTGTATTGCCAAATTGATGTGGTTTTGCAACATAAAAATCAAGCTTATCAACATCTACAATTATTGTTTTTTCATATTTAGCATCGTTATCTGCATCAACAACTTCAAATGGTCTATCTATTCTGTTATTTATATATTTTTTGACTTTATCATCAAAATTGAAAAACCCAAATTTTGCGCCAACTTCTACAGAATGAGTTGAAAGGCAAAATCTGTCTGACAAAGGCATTTTATCTACTTCTGTTCCGCAAAATTCTATAGATTTATATTGTGCAAAATCATCTCCATATTTTCCTGCAAGATAAAGTATTATATCTTTTGCAATAGGATATTTTCTTCCGCTGCCTGATAATTCAATTTTTATGCTTTCAGGAACCTGAAACCAAAGTTCGCCATACATTAATGCATATGCCATATCAGCTTCTCCAATTCCAGTGCCTGCAGCATTAAGAGCGCCATACATTGTTGAATGAGAATCAATACCAACAATAAGTTCTCCCGGCCTTACATAACCAAAATCACATGCTGCCTGATGTCCTACAGATGGCAAACTTTCATGAAAATATTTTAGATCAAGATCATAAGCTTGTTTTCTCCCTAATCTGTTTCTTTCTGCAATTCTGGCATTAGGAGCAGGTTGGAAATGATCCATTATATAATAAACTTTTTCACAGTCCCAAACATAAGGAAGTCCATTTTTCATTCCAGCATTTACAAGATTAAGATAGACAAGATCAAATGTAATATAAAGCATAGCTCCATCTATTTTTGCATCAACATAATCACCAGCCGTGACATTTTTTCCAGCAATATTCTTTTTTGAAAAAATCTTTTCCGCAATTGTCATTCCCATCAACCATTCTCCTCTGAAATTAAGTTATTTGCTATTTATTTTAGGATCTAAAAAATCTCTTAATCCATCGCCTAAAAGAAAAGCAGCAATAACTGTTAATGTTAATATAATTCCTGGAAACACAGTTATCCACCAGGCAGTTGCAATATAGTTTTGCCCGTCAGCAATCATTTTTCCCCATGTTGGAATTTCAACAGGAACACCTAAGCCTAAAAATGATAGTGTTGATTCAGAATATATCATTATACCAAACTGTTGGCTTATAATCACAATTATTGGAGCAATTAGATTTGGAATTAAATGTTTAAATAATGTTCTAAATGGCGAACTGCCATAAGCATATGCAGCTTCTATATAAATTTCTTCCTTTTCCTTAAGAGCTGCTCCGCGTGTTACTCTTGCAATTTGCATCCATCCGGTAATACTTAGTATTATAACAACATTTAATAAGCCGCTGCCTAATAGCATGCTAACAGCCATTGCTAAAAGAAGAAATGGTATTGAAAGACCAATATCTACAATTCTCATAATCAGTTCATCAACCCATCTTCCAAAAAATCCTGCAACTGCTCCAATTATTACTCCTACAATTCCTGCGCCAAATGCAGAAATTATTCCTACTAAAAGAGAGATTCTAGCGCCATAAATTATTCTGCTTAATATATCTCTTCCTAATGAGTCAGTGCCTAACATATGAAAATTATTTTCTGCATAATATAATGGAGGTAATAATCTGTTATTAAGGTTAACAGTAGTTGGATCATAAGGAGAAATAATAGGCGCAAATATAGCAATGAGAATAATAAAACATAAAAATGATAAACCTATTATTAGATTATAGTTATTAAAAAACTTTGTATGTAGATAATATTTATCTATTTTTTTTATTTTGTTTTTTATCATTTTATAATTCTATTTATATAATTTCATTTATACCTAACTCTTGGATCTAAAAATGCATAAATAATATCTACAATCAAATTTATTGCTATGTAAATAAAACTAAAAATTAAAACTAAGGTTTGTATCATTGGATAATCATATCCATAAATGCTTAAAACTGCTAATCGTCCCAAGCCAGGATATGCAAAAACACTTTCTGTCACTATAGCTCCTCCCATCATTCCTCCAATTTCAAGTCCTATTACAGTTACAATTGGTATAAAAGCATTTTTAAGAGCATGTTGTAAAATTATTTTATATCTGGGTAAACCTTTTGCAATAGCTGTTATTATATAATCTTTATTTAATACTTCAAGCATTTCAGATCTAACCATTCTCACAATTACAGACATTGAGCCAAGGCCAAGAACAAAAGAAGGCAATATAAGATATTTTATAGCTGTTATTCCTGTGCCAATACCTGAGCTTGGAAGAATCCTAAGCTTTACTGCAAAAAAAAGAATAAGCATTATGCCTAACCAAAAATGCGGAATACTGCGGCCAAGCATTGAAAAAAATCTAATAGATAGGTCAGTAATATTATTTCTTTTTAAAGCAGATATTATCCCAAAAGGAACTCCTATTATGACAGCTAAACTTAAAGCACATAAAGCTAATTTTAATGTATTTGGAAAAGCATCTGAAACCATTGACATTGTAGATCGTCCTGAAATCAGTGACTCTCCCATATTTCCTGTTAAAACATTTTTTAAAAAGGTAAAATATTGTTCATATAATGGTTTATTTAAGCCCCAGTATTCGCGTGTATCTTTAATCATTTCCGGTGTTGCACCTTCTGACATAAGAATAACAGCAGGGTCTCCTGTAAGACGAGGTAGTAAAAAAGCAATAATTGATACACCCAGTAATACAATTATTGCTGTAAAAAAACGGCGGGTTATATAATAGATCACAGACTACTCCCTTTTTATAGACTTTGCTGTTGGCTTAAGTATATCTGCTAAGGTATTTATAATTACGTGTGTTACAAAATAAAATTTATTTCGTAACACACAAATTAAATAAATCAATTTAATTATTTTATTCTTGCATTTACAGAAAGAGCTGATTTTTCAAATGCAGGATATGTATCACCGCCAAGAGTCTCAAAAGTATCTACCCTGTTGCTTATTCCCCAAATATTTTCAACATAGAAAATGTGGAGAGCTGCAGGATCCTGATAAAGATATCTTTCAATATCTTTTACTTGTTCAACATATTTATTCCAATCAGGTGTAACTGCTAATGTATCTACCATATTTTTAAATGTTGGATCAACATTGCTGCGATTTACTTTATGCGCAGGATATTTTTCATATAAATAAAATGTAGGGCTATTAAAATCCCATGAAGCCATAAACATTTCATAATTACCTGCTGATCGTCTCTGCAAATATGCAACATCAGATAATATTTCAACTGTTAGATTAAGCCCTTCGCTTTTCCAGAGAGTTGATAAATATTCACAAACTTCCACATCTCCAGGAGCTCTTCCTTTTCTTGTAATCAGACGAATAGGCTCTCCTTTATAATTTGATTCATTAATTAGTTTTCTTGCTTTTTCTATATCAAACGGTTTAACTTTATCTTTAAGATCTTCAGGAAACCACGGATAAAATGGCTGTGACCATGCAGTAGCAGGAATGCCTGCGCCAACAAGTTTTTTTACTATTTCCTTGCGTGGAATAAGAAGATCCATTGCTTGTCTTAGCTTAGCATTATTAAAAGGCACTGTATCATTTTTCATAACTATATCAACACATTCAAAACCAGGCTGTTTTAAAATATGAAGTTCTTTAGAATTTTCAACCTGCCTTATTCCATCTGTTGATAAGCGGGAAATCACATCTACCTCTCCAGAAAGCAATGCAGCTATTCTTGTAGGTTCTTCCGGGATAGAACGGTGTTCAATTACAGCAGGAGAATCTTTGACAAATTTTCCCCACCAGTTATTATTTTTTTCAAATCTAATATACTGCCCAGGTTTCCATTCCTGATAGACCCAGGGCCCTGTACCAATAAATTTTTCATAGAATTTTACTCCATCTTTTTGAGCCTGTTTTTCTGAATAAATTCTGATATGAGCTATGCTATATAACATCATAGGATTTGGAGCTGAGTATTCCAATTTAATTGTATATTCATCAACAGCTGTAACATTCTTTAATGTATTTATATGATTGCGAAGGTCTCCAGTCTGCATAGAACGTAATCTATTTATAGACCACACAACATCTGAAGCTGTAAATGAATCTCCTGAATGAAATTTTACGCCCTGTCTTAATTTGAATGTATAAGTAAGGTTGTCTTTACTAATTTCCCAACTTGCCGCCAGTTCCGGCTCATAATTATTCCAGCCAGTATCTTTTATAAGTCCTTCTATACAAAATCCATGAATACATTTATCAAAAAAAATACTCCACATATGAGCATCTGCTGATCCAAGATCCTGAGCTGTAGCCCATATTAATTTCCCTGGCCTGGGATCTTCTTTTTTTCCACTAGCTTGTATATGATATGTAATATTGAATAGAAAAAATAGTATCAATAAACTATTAAATAGTATTTTCAGTATTACTTTCATCTAATTTTTAAACCTAAATAATAATTCATTTTTTTAGTTTGATATTTAATTTGATATAAAATTTTTTATCAATTGCCTAAGAAATAGTAAAGATTTTTGTTACAAAAATATGATACTAATAAAAAGACATATTCAATCTACTAATTATATAATAAATTTCTTTTACCTTTACTATTTAAAATATTCAATATTTTTATACTTAAATCTATTTTCAATTTAAAATAGATTTTAACTAAAAAGAGAAATACCTATCTAATATAATCAGCCCTTCTAGTTTTAATGTGTTATTAAAAAGCAATACTATTGTATACTGCATGTACACAATAAGTACTATAAAAAATATACATTTTTTTGTCAATTTTTTTAAATTTAAAGTTATAATAATTTTTTATCTAAAATATTTATACTATAAATGAAAAAATTAAAATATTGATAGTTTTAATTTTTTAAATTCAAGGAGTTATTTTATAAACTAATTTTTTCATAATTCTATCAAATACATTACGGACATGTTGTCTAGCTGCCGTTTCTGCTCTTATAGAATCTTTAGCAATTATTGCATCTAAAACTAAAAGTCTTTCCGGCACTGCTGCATCAGGAAAAAAAGGAATAGTATAAGTAATATTTCCCATTGAATCTATTTTATTTGAAATAGTAACAGACAATTTTTCCAACATTGGATTTCCACATAACTTTCGTAATGTAGAAACATATTGATTACTATACCGATGTAATTTATTTTTCCTTTCAGCATTGTCTGGAATATCTTTTATTTGCAATAGTTCATTCTTTAATTGGATAAATGGCGTTATCTCAATATGTGGTTTACAGAGAATATTTGCAATCATTCCTTCAATAGCTTCTCTTGTTTCATAAAGGCTGCGAAGCGGATCTATATCTACAGTCGCTACAAAAGCCCCAACATGGGGTTTTATTGTTACAATCTGATCATCCTCAAGTCTCATCAAAGCTTCACGAATAGGTGTCCTGCTTATATTAAGAATAACAGAAAGTTCATTCTCAGATAATCTATCGCCGGGAATATAATGACGATCTTTTATTAATTGTTTTATTTTTTCATAAGCAACTTCACTGAGTTTTTCTTTTCTCATAATTTATTCTAACATATTTTATATTAGTCTGAAACTTTTTTATTATGAAAAACAAAACCAGTAAAGAAAAAATCTGTTTCAGCTATTTTTATTTTGTAAACTCTATAGATATTCTAAAAGGCTTACCTATTGGTAAAAATAGTTTTCCAAAATGGTTATTTAGAACATTTGCCCCGCTTCCATAAAATGACAATAAAGCAATTATAAGTTCTGAAACAGCAGCAACTTTATGAAAAAAGATGTGAACAGGCCCAACAGGTATAAAAGTACTTATAGAAAGTCCTAAAAATAGAAAATCTATAAAAACAAAAATAAAGAAAAGAACTTTATTTGTAGACATTGAACCTATTGTAAGAAAAATAGTAAGAATTAAATATCCAATAAATGCAAAACCCATCTGGTTTGTGTCAACATTTTCCTGCAATATTTTTCCAAAAACGCCAATATTTGTTAACCATGAAGTTGCCATAGCCATCCAGAAAAAACCATATGCACAAAAGGCTGTTGCTCCAAAAACATTTCCTTTTTTATAATCAAGTATTCCTGCTATTAATTGTGCAAATGCTCCAAGAAATATTGCCCAGGGAAAGACATAAGCAATTCCTGATGTAATTCCAAGTTTTTGGCTTGACGCAACTAAAGTAACAATAGCAAGTCCAAATAAACCAAGCGCAGATGGATCTACATGTGTTTTTTCTGACATAATAATTCTCTCTTTTAGATATTTAACTTAATTAAGGATAGTTTCTGTATGCAGTTAATATATAACCAAATATTCCAGTTCATCCAGCAGGCATCAAACTAGCAGAACTATCACTTACTGTCAAGCACAATGTTTTTAATCTGTTTTTTATCACTATAAAAGTTTTTAAGTTTTATTTTAGATAAAAACAAAAATATTAGGTATCTATTGTTTTTAAGAGATTAGCCATCTCAAGAGCAGAAAGAGCTGCATCAAAACCTTTATTGCCTGATTTTGTTCCTGCCCTTTCTATCGCCTGTTCAATATTTTCAGTAGTTAAAACTCCAAATATTACAGGCACACCTGTGTTTAATGAAATATGGGCAATACCTTTTGATACTTCGCTGCAAACATAATCATAGTGAGTTGTTGATCCCCTTATTACAGCGCCAAGACAAATCACAACATTATATTTTCCTGATTTTGCCATTTTTTGCGCTGCCATTGGAATTTCAAATGCTCCAGGCACCCATGCAACAGAGATATCATCATCTTTTACCTCATGGCGCCGCAGAGCATCCATAGCCCCATCCATAAGTTTTGATACAATAAATTCATTAAATCGTGCTGCTACAATTCCTATTTTTATTCCTTTTGCTGTTAATTTTCCTTCATATACTTTCATTTGATTACTCCTTATTATCTATGGAATTAATATGAGGCAAGTATATGCCCCATTTTATCTTTCTTTGTCTTCATATAATGTTCATAATTTTTTTTGCCAGTTATTTCTATTGGCACTCTTTCAATAATTTCAAGCCCGAATTTTTCAAGTCCAGCTATTTTTTCAGGATTGTTAGTCATAAGCCTAAGCTTGCTTACTCCAAGGTCCACAAGAATCTCTGCTCCTTCTGTATAATCTCTCTGATCAGGCGCAAAGCCTAGTGCAACATTAGCTTCTACAGTATCCATTCCTTGATCCTGCAGCGCATAAGCTTTAAGTTTATTGATAAGCCCAATGCCCCTGCCTTCCTGTCTTAAATAGACAAGAACTCCTCTGCCTTCTTTTTGAATTGCTTTCATTGCTTTATCATACTGTTCGCCGCAATCGCATTTTATTGAACCAAGAGCATCTCCGGTAAGGCATTCTGAATGAACTCTTACAAGAACAGGTTTTCCATCATTTATATTTCCAAGTACAAGTGCAATATGGTGTTCTTTTGTTTTTTTATTTATATAACCGTAAACAGTAAAATTGCCGTATCTTGTAGGAAGATTGGCACTTACCGCACGCTCCATTAATTTACATATATACATTGTCAGCCCTTCTATTATAGATTATTTTTTTTTCTATATATTACCAGATCTTTAATAGTTACAATTCTTAGATTATTTTCTTCTGCAAATGGAATAAGTTTTGCTCCCCGCATCATTGTGCCGTCTTCATCCATAATCTCACAGCATAGCCCAACTTCAGGAAACCCTGCAATTTTCATAAAATCAACTGTTGCTTCTGTGTGCCCGCCTCTTTCAAGCACTCCTTTTTCCTTTGCTTCAAGCGGAAACATATGTCCCGGCCTGCGGAAATCTTCCGGTCTTGCATTGTCACTAACGCATTTTTGCGCTGTTATTGAACGTTCAAAAGCAGATATACCCGTGCCTGTTTCAACATGATCGATTGAAACTGTAAAAGCTGTAGCATGGGGATCTGTATTACTTTCAACCATTTGAGGAAGGCCGAGTTTTTTAGTCCATTTTTTACTCATAGGCATACAGATCAATCCTTTTCCTTTGCTTGCCATAAAATTTAAAACCTGGGGTGTTGCATGAAGCGCTGCACAGATAAGATCGCCTTCATTTTCCCTGTCAGGATCATCTGTAACAATAATCATTTTTCCATTTTTAAGATCTTCTATTGCCTGCTCAATAGTGCTAAATGCCATTTCTATTCTCCTTAAAATCCATGTTTTTTTAATAATTCAAGATCAATTGTAGTTTTTATTTTTTCTTCCTTACCGGAATTAAGAAATTTATAAATATATTTTCCAATCATATCGCATTCAAGATTAACAGCATCGCCTATATTTTTTTTTAACAGCGATGTTTCTTTTGCAGTATGAGGTATAAGTGATATTGAAAAATAATCTTTTCCTGTTTCTGCAACAGTAAGGCTTATTCCATCCACAGCAATAGATCCTTTATCAATAATATACATAATAATA
>JAVBQS010000015.1:0-10317 GCA_031548835.1 Spirochaetia bacterium | reverse complement strand
ATATAGCATTGCTGACCCATGGCCTGCTGAAAGGACAAACCTGTCCCTGTTTATCCATGTTGGGTCATCAGGGTTATAGTTCATAACCTCTCCGTATAAAAGCGCTCCAAGTTCTGCAAGCCCCATGGGCAGTCCCGGGTGCCCTGAGCTTGCTTTTTGAACCATATCTATTGATAATGCTCTTATGCTATTTGCTGCTTTTTCTATTAGCTCTTTTTTCATTGATTTTCTCCCATATAGATTTTCACATATCTATCTAAGTATATTTATTATATAGCCAGTACCTGCTTTTTTAAATATATTGATAATAACTTTTTATGTATAATAAAGTATAATTGTAAAAATACAAGATAATAATAAAAATATAATGTAATATCAGGTAATTTATGGAATATTTTTATGACAAACTTCTTAATATAGCGCCTGACAAACCAATACTTATAGGAAGGGATAAAAATTTTAAATCAGCAGTTTTTGTTCCTTTTATAAATATTGACGGCATAGAATATCTTCTTTTTGAAAAAAGAGCTCCTGGCATAAGGCAGGGCGGGGAAATATGTTTTCCAGGCGGAATGATAGATCTTGAAAATGATAAAACACCAAAAAGTACGGCAATACGGGAAACAG
The DNA here is from genome assembly GCA_031548835.1 of Spirochaetia bacterium. Taxonomy (GTDB): domain Bacteria; phylum Spirochaetota; class Spirochaetia; order CADAEX01; family CADAEX01; genus WQTU01. The sequence goes on along the minus strand of JAVBQS010000015.1, from coordinate 9,690 downwards.
TTGAAGAGCTTGGAATTTCAGAAGATAAAATCAGAATAGATAACCACTTTGGATATCTTGTTGCAAACATGGGAGCAACTCTTGATGTATTTATAGGCACAATCAATATAGAGACTATTTCACAGCTTAATCCAAATAAAGAAGAAGTTGAAAATATCTATCCTGTCCCTTTTAGTTTTTTTGTAAAAAACAGGCCGGATTGTTATTTATTGGAAACAGAAATAAAATCTATGTATTATAATGAAAGTGGAGAGAAAAAAATATTATTTCCTGCAAAAGATCTTGGCCTTCCTGAAAAATATCATTCTTCATGGCCTGTAAAAAAAACAACAGTATATGTTTATAATTATGAAGGAATTGTAATTTGGGGACTTACGGCAGAGATAATACGGGAAATAACAAAAGTTTTAAATAAAGGAGTTAAAAATGAATAAAAAAATTATAGTAGGAGCAGACCACGGCGGGTTTGAACTAAAAGAAAGAATAAAAAAATATCTTGAAAAAAATGGATACACAATAACAGATATAGGCACATATAACAAAGATTCTGTAGATTATCCTGATATTGCTGAAAAAGCATGCAATGAATATAAATCAGGAGGCTATGATTTCGGCATACTTTTTTGCGGAACAGGAATTGGTATTTCAATAGCTGCAAATAAAATAAAAGGAATAAGATGCGCAATTGTTCATGATCTTTTTACTGCCGAGATGAGCAAAGCGCACAATAATGCAAATTTTCTGGCTTTTGGCGGAAGAATTGAATATTCTGTTCCTGTTGAAAAAATGCTGGATAAATTTATACAGACAAAATATGAAGACGGACGGCACGAACAGAGATTATGCAAAATTGCAGATCTTGAAGAATAATATTTCTGCAGCAAAGAAATCTTTGTGCTTGAATTATATGGCATTACAAAAAAATTGGACAGGATAACCAGGCAGCAGAAAACATATCATTGCCTGTAACGCCTGGGGAAGTTACTGCAATTATCGGCAAAAACAGGGCAGGCGATGGAATATCATAAATATTATTTTTTATTAAATATATTTTTTTTAATAAAAAAATCTTTTATTTTTTGCAGCAAACTTTTTTTGCCAGTTATAAACTCATATGCTATTTTTGAAAATTCAGGACTTCTTAAATATCCATAAACTTTATGCGGATTACTCTTGCCTTTATAAATATAATTATTTCGGACTGTTATATCAGAAGGTTTAATTTCTCTTGATGATACAGCAAACTTTTTCTCAAGATTTCCAACAAGAGCTACCCGGTCATCAATATCTGAAAGATTATACCATTTTTTAATAATAGTTTCCGGCGTAGGCAGAATAATTTCATTACTGTCGTGAATATGCTGAATTACATTATTTCCAACTTCACCATCAGCTCTGCTGTCATGAATTATTTTATTATTAAAAAAAGAATCCTCCTGTTCGTTCTGCAACATTGTATTGCTGAATTGGAATATTTCGTTATCCGGCAATATAGGTTCTCCGCCAATATTTTTTTTCTGCTCTATAAGAATTTTTTTAATAACAACCGGAAGCCCAAGAGGAGATCCTATTGTAATAAAATAATCAATTTTATATTTTTTATTAATTTCCATCAGAGTGTCATAAGCTATTATTGATCCCATTGAATGAGCAATAAGCATTATATGATATTTTTTATATTTTTCTAATTTTTCTAAAAGCCTTAACCTAAATTCTTTTTTTGCATTTATTCCAGGTTTTGCAACACAGTCGCCTGTATAATAAATATAGAGATCTGAAAACATTTTTTTTATAGCAATATCAGCAATTTTATCAAAACCTGATATTTCACCATCTCTTAAAAAAAGAAGATCAAGCCCTGATTCAATTGTTTTATTTATACCTCTTTTTAATTGTTCTTTGACTTTATTAAATTCACTTTCTTCATATGGAGTATATGGTGATGATAAGTATTCAGGATTATTTTCATCCCATTCATCAGGGTTTTCAGGAGTTTCATAGTTAAGATCTGCCCAGTAGACAAGATCGAATCTAAACTTGCCGGAATTAATATTATTTAATTTAAAACCTTCAGCTATAGCTTCCTGCCACCATTTTTTAAGCACATCTTCAGGAGGTTTATTTTTAAGTCCATGTATTCCTATTATAATTTTTTTCATGCCGCAAAATCTCTTATATAAAAATGATAGTGAAAAACAAAATTGCAGCCAAGAGCTATAAAAAAATCTCCGGATTTTTTCTGGCGCTGAATTTCTTTTTAAATATTTTATATCCAATATTATATTTAAACCCGGAAAAATATCTTGCCTTTTGCGGACAGGCATAAATACAGGCAGTGCATAAAATACATTTATTTTTATCTGTCTTTCTTGGATTTTTTCCAGGTATTGCTTCCACAGGACAAATGTTAACACAAATTCCGCATCTGTTACATTTTTCGCTGCCTGTAATTTTAAGAGGAAGCGCATTTGTGTCTCTATATGGCCTGTTTCCTTTTATAGGTGAAAGTAATGAAGCTATCTCTTTTTTATCAAGTTTTTCAATACATTTAAGTCCAAATTGCTTGATCAGATTTATATCTTCTGCATCAGGGCGTGATCCTGCAACAGATGGAAAAATAGAATGCCTTGCAATAAATGCTCCGCCGCCTATAACAATAAATCCATTAGCCTGCATATGATCATAAAGTTCAAGCAAAGCATCTTCGTATTCCCGATTTCCATAATCTGCAATAATAATTGCCGGAGTATTATCTCCTTTTAACAATGATAACAATCCGGGAGCTACAGATGGAAGCCTTCCTGAAAAAACAGGCATACCAATAACTACAATATCATCAGGCTCAAAATGCTGCTTGGTTTTCGGCATATCTTTAAGAAGATCTATTGTTTTTATATTTCCTGAAATAACTGATGCACATTGCTCTGTAATTTTTTTAGTCATTCCCCCGGGACTAAAATAGATTTGATAGACATTGTTAAATTTCATACTTCCCCCTTGCTTTGCAACAATAATATTGTTGCAAAGTGTTATACTTATTGCAATATGCAAAATATTAAATTTCACAGGATAACTTTAAGCTTGCAAAAACAAGATTATTTTACTGCATATTGCAGCTATTAGAAATTATACGCTTTTCTCTTCTTCCTATTGGCATGTCATTTTTAATATAATTTTTACTCTATTTGTTACAGCTTATTGATATGTTATTCAAACAACAATTTTTGATTTTTGTTCTGGGGTGCAGAGGTTTTGCTTGTTATTGTTTCAGTGCCTTTGGGAAAACCTGTAAGCATAGGAGAATCAGGATTATGATTTTTCATCTGCATTAAAGCTGTTCTTCCAGATGTGGTTGCATAACAATACAGACACCCATGAGAACAAGTATTATAAATTCCTATATCTATGCTCTCAACACAATTACATATTTTTCTCTGACCTGGATCTTTTTTTGCATTTATTAAATATCCTGTAAGCTTTTCTATTTTGTTTTTATCAATACAGGCTGCGTGTTCTATTCCATAGCTTCTTAAATCAATCTGTTCTGAGCAGGTAAATAACGTCAAATTAAATTCTTTTGAAATTTTGAATAAGCCTTCTGCAAGTTTATAAATATCCTCATCTTTAGGTTTTATAAATTTGCTTTCTAAATGCCTATAATGATCGATAAAGCTTATAATAGATCTGTTTGTATATTTATAAAGCTGTCTGCAAATATTATAAAAATGTTCCAGATGCCATTCTATAGTAAATTTTTCATTAACTATTACAGGATCAAACCTCCAGTCAACATGCTCCTGACCAAGTCTGCTGCTTAATTCTTTAAAAGTATTTATAATTTTTTCTTTATCAGGAAGATTTTTTTCAATTTCTTTTCCATATGAATTTAATGTAAATTCAAAATAATATAGATAATTTAATTTGTTAAGTTCATCAAGGCAGCGCATCATTGGATAGGGATTTTTTGTCCAGAAAACAATACAATCTATTTTATCAGGAGAAAGATCGATTTTTGAAATATGATTTGGATTTCTCGGATTTGGAACAAGGACAAAACCTTCTTTTATCCTGTTTAAAAACCATTTGGAATAAAATGCTGGAATATCTGTTCTTCTGCTTGCACTTATAATCATTTTTTTATAATAAAATTAATTTCTCTATTTAATTGTCAACAAAAAATTCCCACATACAGGATTTTAAGTCAACACAACCATTCTTTTTAAAAACAACTTTTTCTTTTTCAAGAAGAAACTTTTGTTCCAGCCAGCCGGGAACTGTTCTTCCTCTATGGTTAACTACCCTGTGGGCAGGCAACCCATCTGCTTCTCCGGATGATAAAAACCTGCCAACCATTCTGGAATTTCTTGGTCTTCCTGCGAGAAGCGCAATCATGCCATATGTGCAAACTTTACCAGACGGAATATCTGATATAATATCTTTTATTTTTTTACAGAATTCATCTTTATCGAATTCCTGAGTGTAAAACATTTTATCTTTTTATACCTGTCAAATATATAATATTACAATTTTTTATTAAAAATTTATATAAATAAATTTATTTTAATATTTTATAAAAATCCCCATTCCTGGATAATAAAAAGGCATTAGAAAAATCTAATGCCTTTTTAAATTAAAAATAATATTTATTGTTTTCAAAAGCTTTTATAAAAATCTTATAAAAACTTTTATTAAAAATAAAAACATCAATATCCAAGATCAATCATTGCATCTGCAACTTTCTTAAAGCCTGCAATATTAGCTCCTTTAACATAGTTAATATAGTCGCCGCTCTTGCCTTCTTTTATACATGCTGCATGAATATTTATCATAATTGTTTTAAGTTTTGCATCAACTTCTTCTGCAGACCATGAATATTTCATTGAATTCTGGCTCATTTCAAGGCCTGATGTAGCTACACCGCCTGCGTTAGCCGCTTTTCCAGGAGCAAAAGAAACTTTTTTATTGATAAATTCTGTAACTGCATCTGCTGTGCATCCCATGTTAGATGTTTCAACAACATATTTTACGCCATTAGCAATAAGTTTTTTTGCATCATCAAGGTTAAGCTCATTCTGGAAAGCGCATGGGAAAGCCATGTCAACTTTAAGTTCCCAAGGTTTTTTGCCAGGAAAGAATTTAGCGCCGAATTTTTCAGCATATGGAGAAACAATATCTTTGTTTGAAGATCTAAGCTGGAGCATAAAATCCCATTTTTCTTTTGTTCCTACTCCATTTTCATCATATATATATCCGTCCGGGCCTGATATTGCCACAACTTTTCCGCCAAGTTCTGTAGCTTTAATACAAGCGCCCCAAGCAACATTACCAAAACCTGAAACAGCAATTGTCTTGCCTTTCATTGTATCGCCTTTTGCTTTAACCATTTCATTAGCAAAATACATTGTGCCGTATCCTGTTGCTTCTGGTCTTACAAGAGAACCGCCCCAGTTAATGCCTTTTCCGGTAAGTACTCCTGTATTTTCATCTCTTAATCTTTTATACTGGCCATACATATAACCAATTTCTCTTGCTCCTACGCCAATATCTCCTGCAGGAACGTCTGTTTCAGGGCCAATATATTTCTGGAGCTCTGTCATAAAAGAGCGGCAAAATCTTAAAATTTCTGTATCAGATCTTCCCTTTGGATTAAAATCTGATCCGCCTTTTCCTCCGCCCATCGGCAGTGTTGTAAGGCTGTTTTTGAATGTCTGCTCAAAACCAAGGAATTTAAGTGTTCCAAGTGTTACGCTTGGATGAAACCTGATACCGCCCTTATATGGACCTATAGCATTATTAAACTGAACTCTGTAACCCTTGTTTACCTGAACATCGCCATTATCATCTTCCCATTCAACTTTGAAAGAGAAAACTCTGTCCGGTTCTGTAATTCTTTCAAGAATTTTAGCTTTTAAATAAACAGGATTAGCATTTACAATATCAATGATTGATTCTACTACTTCTTTTGCAGCCTGGATGAATTCAGGCTGGGCAGGATTCTTTTTTTCAAGTTCCGCCATAAATTCATTAAGATTATACATTCTAACAGCTCCTTTTTTCCTTATTTTATAAAATAAGTTATACTTATTTCATTTTCTATTACAATATTTAATCTTAATATCAAAACTCGTCAAGACAGTATAGAGGCTCATTTCAGATTTATTCTTATCAAAATTAAAACCTTTGCTGCAGCATAACCATGTCCGGCAAATTAACTAATAATTGTTGCTACATCATAAAACAAGTATTATTCTTAAAAAATGAGCGAAGATTACAGACTTATTTACAATTTTAAAGAAACGCCTTTTGAAAAACTGATGCAGAAAAGAATAAGCGATATACTTCTTATCTGCAGTCAATATGACAAATTCATGCTTGATGAAGATGGAAGAATTGACGAACAGCTGTTTCAGGAATATGTATCATTAAACTTAAGGCGCCCGCCAAGATTTACACATGTTTTAAATGAGGAAGAAGCTTTTTTAAAACTTAAAAACCAAAAATATGATCTTGTAATAAGTATGTTAAATTATAAAGGAGCAATGGTTTTTAACTTTGCAGATAAAGTAAAAGAATTATATCCTGATATCCCTGTTGTTGTATTAAGTCCGTTTTCAAAAAATATTTATTCACAGATGGAAGCTCTTGAAACAACAAAAGCAGATTATATTTTTTCATGGCTTGGCAATGCAAGGCTTCTGCTTGCAATTGTAAAGCTTATAGAAGACAAGATAAATATTAAAGATGATGTAGAAATAGGCAATGTACAGGTTATTATTCTTGTAGAAGATTCTATTAGATATTATTCAAGTTATCTTCCCAATATTTACAGGGTTCTGTATAGACAGGCAACAAGAATAATGGAAGAAGGCTTAAATCAATATGAAAAAAATATGAGAATGCGGGGCAGGCCGAAAATTCTGCTTGCAACATCTTTGGAAGAAGCAATAACTCTTTATAACCAATATAAACAAAATATTTTGGGAATAATATCTGATATAGGTTATAAAACAAGCCATAAAAATAATGAAGAGGAAGATCCTCAGGCAGGCCTTAAATTATGCAAAATTATACGGGAAGATAACCAGGATGTTCCAATACTTCTGCAGTCAGCACAGATAGAACTTGCAAAAGAAGCTGGAAAATATAATGCATCATTTATATGTAAAGATTCTGAAACTCTACTAAAAGAACTGCGCAGTTATATTATAGAAAGCTATGGATTTGGAGATTTTATTTTCCGTGATAAAAATAATACTCCACTTGAAAAAGCAGGCAATCTTAAAGAGCTCCAGGAAAAGCTGGAAATTGTTCCCAGCGAAACTATAGCAAACCATATCAGCGAGAACCATTTTTCAAAATGGCTTAGAGCAAGGGCGCTGTTTTCACTTGCAGATATTTTTAAACCAATACAGATTTCAGATTTTCATAATTCACTTGATGAGACAAAAAAACAGCTTGTAGAAATAATAAGGCTTTACCGCAAATTTACCGGCAAAGGTTCGATAGCAAGCTTTGACAATAGCAGGTTTGATGAATTTACCTATTTTTCCAGAATAGGAGACGGTTCGCTGGGAGGCAAGGGAAGAGGACTTGCATTTATGAATTCTTTATTAAAAAACAAAGGACTTATTTCTGAATACAAAGGAATAAATATAACAATACCAAGGACAATAGTAATATCAACTTCTGTATTTGAAGATTTTATGGAACAAAATGATCTTTATGATATAGCTTACTCTTCAAATAATGATGATACAATATTAAACAGCTTCCTTATGGCAAACCTGCCTGAATATGTCAGGGAAAATATAAAAGCTTTTTTAAATATTATAAAAGTGCCTATTGCTGTAAGGTCATCAAGCTTGCTTGAAGATTCCCTATACCAGCCTTTTGCAGGAGTATATGCAACATATATGCTTCCAAATAACAGCAGCGATATTACAATAAGATCTATTCAATTAGAACAGGCAATAAAATGTGTTTATGCTTCTACATATTTTAAAAAAAGCAAAGCATATATTTCTGCAACAAAAAATGTTATTGATGAAGAAAAAATGGCTGTAGTTATTCAGGAGCTTACAGGAAAGGAAAATGGAAAATATTTTTATCCTGATTTTGCAGGTGTTGCAAAATCATATAACTACTATCCTCTTGCAGGAGAAAAGACAGATGAAGGAATTGCAGAAATAGCTTTGGGGCTTGGCAAAACAATTGTAGAAGGAGGAGATATTGGAGTAAGATTCAGCCCTGCCCACCCTAAAAAAATTATCCAGTTTTACTCAATTGATTCAACAATGGAGTCAAGCCAGAAAAAATTTTATGCGCTTGATCTTTCTCCGCACAGTTTTAATCCTTCCATAAATCAGGAAAGCACAACTCCGCTGCTTGATATCAAAGAAGCAGAAACAGCAGAAGCATTTAAATATATGGCTTCAACTTTTGATATGCAGAATCAGATTATAAAAGATACTATTTTAATAGATGGCCCCAAATTTGTCACATTTGCAGGAATATTAAAGTATGATATTTTTCCTGTAGGGAAAATTCTCGAAAAACTTCTCAAGCTTGGAACAGATTCAATAAATTGTCCTGTTGAAATTGAATTTGCCGTGAATTTAACCACTTCCTCAACACAGCCTCACACATTCAGCTTTTTGCAAATAAGGCCAATTGTAGAAGGAGAAGAAGCTGCTGACCTGCAGATTGATAACTACAAAAAAGAAGAAATTATAATACAATCAAACAAAGCTTTGGGTAATGGAAAATATAAAAATATTTCTGATTTTGTTTATATAAAGCCTGAAACTTTTGACCCTTCACAGACAAGAAAAATGGCTGATGCGCTTGAAAAAAGAAATAGCAAGCTTGTTTTGAAAAATCTAAATTATATATTGCTTGTTCCCGGAAGGCTTGGGTCAAGCGATCCATGGCTTGGAATTCCTGTATCATGGTCACAGATAAGTAACGCAAGAATTATAATAGAAACAGGACTGAAAAACTTCCAAGTTGAGCCGAGCCAGGGCACTCATTTTTTTCATAATATTACTTCTTTGGGAATAGCATATTTTACAATAAATCCTGTTTATAACGATGGCTGTTGCGATTTCAACTTTCTTGAATCAGCGACTGCAGAATATGAAGATGAATTTATACGACATATAAAATTTAAAACCCACCTTCTTACAGTTGTTTATGTTAAAAAAAGAGAAGGAGTAATAATTAAACCAAATTTATAATTGGTAAAATCAAAATATTTTTAGCAGAAAATTTATTTTTATTTCCCTATATTTTTTAATAAGATTATTATTTTTCCCTCCCTTAACAACAACCAATCTTGTGTAACAGGAGCTTTTTAAGCAATAATTATTTTACCAACAGGAAAATAAGCTTTATGACAAAACAGCAAATTATCAATAAAATAACATTTTTTACAGAACAGTCGGAATCAAATTTTATTGCTAAAGAAAAAGCATTGTCTCCTGGAGTGGCAGGAATGAAAATCTTTGATATTCCAGTAATTGCATTTGGCTCTGCAGTTGATGAAATGTTTTTAGAACTCATTTCATAAATGGGAGAAAGAGGAAAAAAAAGAAAAAATCTGATATACTCAAATAATGAGTAAGTTCGAATGTTTATCAGATATCCAATGGTCGTTATTAGAACCCATACTACCTGAGACGCCAAAACGAG
>JAVBQS010000181.1:0-2833 GCA_031548835.1 Spirochaetia bacterium | reverse complement strand
ACTTATGATAATGGTACAGAAAATGCACTGCACGAAGAAACAAATGAAATGCTTTATACCTCATCATTTTTCTGTAATCCATATCACAGTTGGGAGAAAGGAAGCATAGAAAACCGCATCGGGATAGTTCGCAGATATTTTTCGAAGAAGACCAATTGGTCATTGATTACACAACGACAATTAAATATTATAATTAACAAGATTAATAACAGTCCTATGAAGTGTCTGGGATTTAAAACTCCTTATCAGGTTTTTGTCGCACTTCGCTCTTGAATACGGGTTGATAAATATGTTAAATAAAACTATTTATCAGCAATACAATAGCACTATAAGTTTTTTACCCTGATAAAGATGCGCCGGGAATCACACTATTGTTAAATCTTAGTTATCTATACAAAATATTGCATGAGAATTATCACTATCTACTACTGCTTTCTGCAATACTTCACTTATTTTAAGCTCAAGCTTGTCGCGCTGTTTTAAAACTGTTGTATAATCGAAAGGATAACTTTTTTCATTTACATATACACTATATGCAGTTACTAATACATCTTCCTTCATATCATTATCTATTAAAATTTTTATCTCAAAATCTGTAAAATCAATAGATTGATAATATAAATCTATTATATAAGCATTTATTGTATTCATTAAATTTTTATTAAGCTGATATATAAAATTATATTTTTTATCATCTGAAGATGCTGTAATAAAAAGTAAATCTTTTGTAAAATTATAAAAGCTTTTATATTTTTAATTTATAATTGGTATTTTTATATCAAAAGATAATGATTGAGAATAGTTTATTTCAATTATTTTTTCAAATGTTTGCTGCAGTATAAATAATATTATCTTTTGCATTTGCCACATTAATTAAATCGCTTGTATATGTGTATAAAATAACAGATCCTCCGCAACTGAATAATATGAGTAAGGGTACTATAGCTATTAAAGCTATCTTTGATTTTTTCATATGTTTGCCTTTTATTTATTGTATCTGGAATATATATTATCTAATTCTTCCTGTGTAATTTTATATTTTTTTATAATTGACTGGTCTGCTTCTTTTTCAGCTTTTTCAATATCTTCCATAGTATTTGCTTTATTAAGTAATGAGTTTAATAATTTATTATGTTTTACATAAATTGTTGCTTCCTCTTTTGTTAAGGCATTATCCCAGTCAGGCTCTCTCAAATAGTTAACCATACTCATCTTTCCATATTCGCCTGTTTTTACTGTAGCTGCATCTGACCATTTGCCGTTAGGCGCAAATTCAACACGCCCGAATCTGAACCCATATCCTGCAAGTTTTGGATAATCATAAAAACCAACAGCAAGAGCATTAAAAGGATTTTCTTTTTTCGCCTGTTCCAAAACTTTTAAAGCAATTTGTTCCATCTCTTTTTTTGTTGTTCCCTGGTTTATTACAATATGATAGGTAAACCGTCTTGCTTTTCCCTGCGGAGAATTATCAATGCGCACAATTGTATATTGCAGATTATCATTACTATAAACAGTTGATATTGAAAATAGAGTAAGCAAAATAAAAAGTACGATTATTTTTTTAGTTTTAAACATTTATATTCCTTTTTACTGATAATTACATAAAATTTATCTGATAATTTATAAAACATTCAGAATATTATTTTATAATTTATCCAAGATTAAATACCAATTTGCTATATGCTTCGCTGCCTGCCAATCCTGGGTTTTCCAAAATATAATCAGTGGCTGTTTTTCCAGCGTTATCTGCTGCATATGGATCAGCGCCTGATTCAAGCAAATATAATATTAACTCTGAGCTATTGCAAAAAATACATGCAGCCATCAAAGCTGTAAGTCCATCTTCGCTTTTTTGATTTATATTTGCAGATTTATCTATTAATTCTTTTATAATATCTAAATCATGATTTTCTGCTATAGCATACATTAGGGGCGAAGCTCCATAAATATCAGCAATATTAACATCTGCTCCTGCATTTAGCAATAATCTTATAATATCGTTACTAGCCTCTTTTTTTCTGCCTACTGCATATATAAGAGGACTTTGATTATCATTATTAAGAGTATTTATATCAGCCCCATATTTTATTAATATCTCAACACTCTGCGCAGTATTGTTTAAAATTGCATAAAATAAAGGTGTAATTCCTATATTATTTTTTTCTTCTATATTTGATCCAAGATTGATTAACAGTTCAAGCACTTTATCATTTTTATTTATCTCTGCAGCATATGCCAATGGAGTCTGTCCTGTGGGAATTTTATAATCCAGACTAGCTCCTGATTTTACAAGAAGTTTTATTGTTTCAAGAATATCATCCCGCCGTATTTCTGCAGAATAAAATAGGGGAGTTAGCCCTTTTGAATTTACTGCATTAACATCTGCTCCTGATTTTATCAGCAATTTGGGAATTTCTTTATCTTTGTTTAAGAAAGAAAACATTAGCGGAGTTGCGCCAAATTCATTTTTTTCTTCAATATCAGCGCCATTATTAATTGCATTTTTTATTTCTTTATAATTTGCAGAATCCACAATTTCCAGTAATGATATATTTGTTTTATTTTTTGTTGTCTGACATGATAGCAAAATAAATGCTGTTAGTAAAAATACTATGTTACAGATTTGTTTTACATTAATTTTGTTCATACTTTTGCCTTTTATCATTTTTTAGATTATCTAACAGGTCTAATAACTAGAACTCATTTCATAAATGGTAAAATTCTACGCATGATGATCATAGCACAAGCCAATTGAATAAAAGCAGTAAAGTGGTGATCGAAATATTCATAGCGAATCATAGTCCGTTTGTATTTGTTCAGCCATGCAAAT
>JAVBQS010000198.1:0-15469 GCA_031548835.1 Spirochaetia bacterium | reverse complement strand
ACACAAAAAATAAAAATCAATGGAATTGAGGTAACTTTAAACGAAAATGCTATGAGCGATGCAAAAGCTGCATGGGTTAAAAATGGATATATAATGAGCCTTTATATTTCAACAGTAGGAGATAATGATCTTTTACAGATTATTACAAATTTCGTGAATAATATAGTTATGGATCCTGCCCAGGCTCCTAAAAAATAGTATTGATTTGCAAAATCATTTCTGCTGTCTGTTTTATCTCTGTTTTAACAGATAGCGGAAAATATTTACAGCAACATCTATGACAGTTTTAAATATTTATCAGCCTTTCCATGCTGTTACAGGCTGTTTTATCGTTATTATAAAGTATTTATGTTTTCCGATTTAACAAAAAATCAAAAATAACCCTGGCATAGCTTACCATACCAGGATAATAAATAGAGCTTGATAGTGTATAAATAATTATTTATTATCTATGCTGTGAAAATAAATTTGTTCTCTTTTTTAAAAAACAGGATTATAATTTTGATAACCTTAAAGCAGGAATTTTTCTTAATATGATATATCCTGATAATAAATCTTTTTTAAAAGCAATTGCTCTTTTATTTTTATTTTTTTATATAATAGCATGCAAAGACCCTGATGCTTTATCTGAAGACCAGGGGCATAATGTAAAATCTATTCCAGGAACAATAACTTTATCCCTGCCTCTAAAATGGGAAATAGGCACATATGGCGGCATATGGCGGGATACCTATAGGGAAGATCCCAAAAGTTATAATCCTTTTTCAAATCTTGATGGAACACACTTAGCTGTTACAGGCTTAATGCTTGATTATCTTTTTGATTATGATCCCTACACAAGAGAATGGCAGGGAAATATAGTAGAAAAATATGAAGTAGTATTTGATGAAATTGAAGACACTATGGAACTTAGATGTACTTTAAGAAATAATATTTACTGGAGTGATGATGTGCAAATGACTGCGGATGATGTTGTCTGGTGGTTTAATAATATAGAAGGCGATCCAGATATATATCCTGTAGGCTATAGCGGACAGTTTATTACAATGAAAGATGGATCAAGGGAAAGATATACAATTGAAAAGACAGGAGAACTTGATTTTAAATATATATTTCCGCGTGTTGTGGCAAATCCTCTTCTTGTTGTAAATACAGGTTCAATTATTCCCAAACACATTTGGGAACCTGTTTATAAAAAAGATAAAAACCTTTTAAAAGAGTTCTGGGGCGTAAATACAAAACCAGATGAGCTTGTAGGAAATGGCCCTTTTCTGCTTGAAGAAAACAGGCCTGGCGAAAGACTTGTATTTAAAAGAAATCCAAATTACTGGATGGTTGATGAAAGAGGAAACAGGCTTCCATATATAGATAAAATTATTTTATCCCAGATACCAGATACTAATGCAGAACTTTTGAAATTTCAGAAAGGTGAAACTGAGTCCTATCCAATGAGGGGGCAGGATATTGCAACTCTTATTCCAGAAGCAGAAAAAGGCAATTTTTCAATATGGAACGGAGGCCCTTCCTCCAGCTATCCTGCACTTATATTTAACCACAATCCAAAAACTGTGCCGGAAAATAAATTTAAACTTTTTTCAAATCAATATTTTAAAAAAGCTATAAGCTCTCTTATAGACAGGGAAACAATTATAAATCAGACAATAAATGGCCTTGCAGAACCGCTATATCATATAATCTCAGAATCCAACCGTTATTATAATCCTGATCTTGCTTCTGCTTTTGATTATAATACTACAAGGGCAGCAGAACTTTTTGAAATGGCAGGGCTTAAACAAAAAAACAAGGATGGGTTTTTTATTGACTCAAAAGGCAATGCTGTTTCATTTGATATTCTTACAAGCAGTAACGATCCAGTTCTCCATGATTATCTTAATATTATTGTAACAGATCTTAAAAAAGCAGGAATTAAAGCAAATATTATAGTTGCAGATTTTAATGTAATAGTAAGCAAACTTCTCAACACAGGGGAATGGGACTGCTATCTTGCAAATTTTAATTTTCCAATTTTTCCTGAACAGTGGTATAATCTATGGCTTTCTGACGGCAACATGCACTATTGGCATCCAAATCAAAAAACACCTGCTCTGGAATGGGAGAAAAAAATAGATTTTTTATACAGCACTCTGGTCTATACATACAGGGAAGAAACAGTAAAAAAATATTATGATGAATTTCAGAAAACATTAATAGATGAGATGGTTATAATTCCATTATTCCGCAGATACACATTTACTGCTATCAGAAATAAATGGGGCAACACAAACTGGGGATTTGGATATTCAATCGGCGATGGTTATAGAAAAGTCTATATAAAGGAACAAGAGTAAAATTTTATGCAAAATTTTTTAAGAACTGCAATTCATCCGCATTTTCCAAAAATAATTTCAGCATTTATGTCACAGCATCCATTGCTTGTATTTATAATAAGACGTTTTGCAGCCATGATTCCTGTTCTTTTTATTACTATTTTCTTTTTCTTTTTTTTCATGAGTCTTGCGCCGGGAGATTTTTTTACAGAATATTATCAGAACCCTGAAATTAATCCTGAAGTAATAGATTACTATAGAAATGAGTTTGGCCTTGACAAACCATTCTTTGTACAATTTGCGCTGTGGTTTAAAAAAGTAGTGGTTGATCACGATTTTGGAATGTCTTTTTCCTACAGGCAGCCTATTATTGATCTTATAAATTCAAGAATATGGAATACAATATTTTTAAATTTTTTCTCTCTTATTTTTTCAATAATTGTATCATACCCTATTGCATTTTATTTTTCTTATAAACCAAATAAAATATTAGAAAAAGGAGTTAATTTTGTTACTCTAATTCTATATTCAGTCCCCTCTTTTTTTCTTGCCCTTCTTGGTCTTATGCTTGCTGCAAAAACAGGCCTTTTTCCAATTGGAGGAGCAACCAGCGAATCTTATGAAACACTTTCTGCTGCAGGAAAATTATATGACAGACTCCGCCATATTGCGCTGCCTGTTATTGTAGGGCTTATAGGAGGAATTGCAGGCTCAATAAGAAGCATGAAAATACTTTTAAGCGAAGAGTTTCATAAACCTTATATTACAGCAGTAAGAGCAAAAGGCGGAACAAAGCCTGTAATAATAAAACATGCTTTCAGAAATGCGCTTATACCATTTATAACAGGAATTTCAGGAATGATCTCAGGACTTATCGGAGGCTCCCTTTTTGTTGAGATAATTTTTGCTTATCCTGGAATAGGAAGATTAATGTATGAGGCAACGCTGCGCCAGGATTATTATCTTGTTCTTACAAATATGATAATAAGCGATTTTCTTGTTCTTGCAGGAATAATGATTTCAGATATACTTCTTGCAATTGCAGATCCAAGGGTAAGAATAAAATGAGAGAAGCAATAAACAGATTGAAAAAAAGCCTGCCATATCTGAAATTCAAAAAGCAAAAAGGAGCTGTTATAAGCCTTTTTATTCTTCTTATAATGTATGCTTCAATACCTTTTGAAGGTTTTTTTGCTCCATTTGCTCCAAATACAAAATTCAAATCCAAATCATATCACCCGCCGCATGTGGTACATCTTTTTCATGAAAATAAATTTATAGGGCCTTTTGTTTATGAATATGAAATGGTAAATCCATATTTTAAATCTTACCAGACAGACAGAAACACTATTCATAAATTAAAACTATTTGTAAAAGGAGATCCGTATAAACTGTTTTTTTTATTTAATACAGATATACATTTTTTTGGAACTGATGATGGTTCTCCATATTTTCCTCTTGGAACAGACAGGCTTGGACGCGATATGCTTTCAAGAATTATATATGGCGCCAAAGTTTCATTAAGCATAGGATTTATAAGTATTTTCATGGCTCTTTTTGGAGGAATTGTTGTCGGAGGCATTGCAGGCTATGCAGGAGGCTCTGCCGACTGGATAATAATGAGAATATGCGAAGTTATAATATTGCTTCCTACTTTTTATTTTTTCCTTTTTTTAAGATCTGTTCTTCCTTCAGATATATCTCCATCTGAAAAATTTTTTTATATAACGCTTATTCTTGCAATTCCAAGCTGGGCAGGAAGCGCAAGAGGTATACGAAATTGGACGCTTTCGCTTAAACATACAGATTATGTAACATCTGCAAAAATAAGCGGAGTGAATTCTTTTTCAATAATTTTCCGACATATTATTCCGCAGATACGAAACATTCTTATTTTAAATATTACATTAAGTATTCCTGGAGTTATACTTGGAGAAGCAGGACTTAGTTTTCTTAATCTTGGAATAACAGAGCCATCTGTAAGCTGGGGAATGCTTATGAGTTCTGCAATGGATATAAATATATTGCTGCAATATCCCTGGGTTTTATATCCTGCTTTTATAATAATATTTACTGTATTCTGCTTTTTTTCGCTTGGATACAGTTTGAAAAATGCTTTTGATCCAAAAGGAGAAATTTAAAATAGTGTGAATAATAAAATAGTTTTAATAGTTATTAAATAATATTAATCAAGCTATTTGCATTATTTTAAATAACAGATTATGAAAACAGATGATTCTTCTGTTAAAAATATTTCAAAACCTATTCTTAGGGTAAAAAATCTTACTACAAAATTTTCCCTTATTGATAAAATATTTACTGCAGTAGATGGAATAAGTTTTGAACTTTACAAAAATGAGATACTTGCTATTGTGGGAGAATCAGGGAGCGGCAAGACTGTAACAAATTACTCAATTATGAATCTTATCGATCCTCCCGGATTTATAGAAAAAGAATCAGAAATTATTTATAAAGGGCAGAACCTCCTTGATCTAAAAGAGCAGGAGATAGCAAAAATACGCGGCAATAAAATTGCAATGATATTTCAGGAACCTTCTTCTTCTTTTAATCCTCTTTTTAGAACAGGAAGCCAGATTGGAGAAAGTGTGCGGCTTCATATGAAAAAAAACAGGGAAGAAGCATTTGAGCTTGCAATAAAACTTCTTGAAAGCGCCCATATTTCTGAACCCAGGAAAAGAGCACATGATTATCCATTCCAGATGTCGGGAGGAATGCTGCAGCGTGCAATGGTTGCGCAGGCTCTTATAAGCCAGCCAGATATTCTTCTTGCAGATGAGCCTACAACAGCTCTTGATGTTACCACACAGGCGCAGATTTTAGCGCTTTTAAAAGAAAAGTCTGAAGAAAATGGAATGTCAATAATTTTTGTAACACATGATCTTGCTCTTATTGAAAATTTTGCAGATAGAATAATAATTCTTTATAATGGAAGAATTATGGAAACAGGAAGCGCCCAGGAAGTATTTTTAAGCCCTTTAAATCCATATACAGAAGATTTACTTAAAGCTGTCCCTAAACTTGGAATATTTAAAAATGAAAATCTGCTATATACAATAAAAGGCAAAACCCCCTCCCCTTATGATACCATTGAGGGATGTAAATATTCTCCAAGATGCAGTAAATGTTTTGAACTTTGCAGACAAAAAGAACCTGAGCTAATTAAAAAAGGAAATCATTATACGAGGTGCCATCTTGCAGCAAAATAATATTACTTTACAAAAACCAGGCAATACAAATGAAAAACTTCTCTCTGCAGTAAATCTTGTAAAATATTTTCCTGTAAAAGCAGGCGGTTTTTCAAGTTCAAAATTATATGTTCATGCTCTTAACTCTGTCTCTTTTGATATTTATGAAAATTGTACTCTCGGAATAGTTGGGGAATCAGGTAGCGGAAAAACAACTGCTGCAAGAACTATTTTAAGAATACATGAAGCAGACAGCGGAAAACTTTTTTTCAATCTTCCGCAAAGCAGAATGGAAGAAATGAAAGATGAAGATAATTTTTTAAAATATGATAAAGAAAAACTAAAAAAAGAACGCACAAAAATGCAATATATTTTTCAAAATCCCTATCTTGCGCTTAATCCAAAAATGGATATAAAAGATATAATAACAGAACCTCTTCTTGCAGCTGAAAAAAAGTTAAATGAAAATGAAAAAACAAAAGCTGCAGAAAAACTTCTTGATATGGTTGGACTTCCTTCATTATCATTGTCAAAATTTCCGCATGAATTTTCAGGCGGGCAACGGCAAAGAATATCTATTGCACGGTCAATTTCTGTAAATCCGAAACTTATTATATGCGACGAACCTGTATCATCGCTTGATGTATCTATACAATCGCAAATATTAAATCTCCTGCTTGAGCTGCAAAAAGAATCAGGGATTTCATATCTTTTTATTGCTCATAATTTGGCTGTTGTTTTTTATATGAGCGATTTTGTAGCTGTAATGTATGCAGGCAGAATTGTTGAATATGCTTCTTCAAAAGAACTTTATGAAAATCCTCTTCATCCATATACTGTTCTGCTAAGAAGCGTTGTTCCTGAAATAGGAAAAGGTAAAAAAATTTATGACAAAAAATCGCAGGGAGAAGTCCCATCTTTAATTCACCTTCCTGACGGCTGCCCTTTTTACAACCGCTGTCTGCTGCGGATGGATATATGCCTTAAGATAAATCCTGAGCTAAAAAAAGTTTCAGATAAAGATGAAACTCATATCTGCGCCTGCCATGCTGTCTGACCTCTAAAGACTATACGCCCTGTTTCCTTATTTTTAAGTTCATGGTAGAATAAATTTCCATTTATATATATATCAGATTCTACATCAACTTCAGATGATATTTCTTCGATATATTCAGCATAAAGCTCTGAAACAAAATGTGTTTTATGGAATTCAAAAGGAACAGTATCTAAAGACCATTTTATATAGCAGGTGCTTGTAACATGGGCATTCATATCAAAATCGCTTGATCTTACATGAAATATTGCGCTTATTTTTTCTCCATCAAATTTTTCAACCTTGATTTTAAAATCTTCATGCATAACTGTTTCTTCTATAATTGAAATATGTTTTATTGTTTCGTCAAGTTTGCACAATCTTCTGGTATTTATATCTATAAGCATCCAGTTTGTAACTGATCTTGCAATTTCTCTCCCTTGCTGGTCTTTTATAATAAAATCGCGTAGAGCGCGGAGCCCTGTTTTATTTCTTGGCCAGGTTTCTACAGTTATAATACTTCTCCATGCAGGATAGCCTGAAAATTTTACATATTGTTTTGCAAGCATCCATGTCATATTTTGTCTGGAAAGTTCATCAATACTTATGCCAAGATCTGCACACTGTCTTGAAGCTGCTTCCTGCATTACTGCACAAAGCACTACAGGAGTTGCATGGCTTGTTATATCAACATCAAATGAATTTATTGTAAAAAAATCTTTGTGTTTCATAACCAAAATTGTAAATAGATAATTAAATCAAGTCAATTAAGTAAAAGTTTTAATATACCTGCTCGATTACTCTGTCTAAAATCATTTTATAAACACCAAATAAATAGTAATTTAGACTTAATGTATAATTTTTTACTAATAGTTAATAATCTTAAAGGTTTTTATTTTATAGGGGCTGTCCAATAAGAATAAGTTTTCGAATTATTTTGCATAAAAATTCAAATCTATTGAAAAATAGTTTTTATTTTGTATTTTTATGTACAAATAACGAATAAAAAATTATTCGCAAAACTTATTAGACAGCTCCTATCATTTTTATGTTATCGAACAGGTATAATAAATTTTTTTCTAAACCGTCCAGGAAGGGGATCTTTTTCCAAAGCTCCAAGCACATTTTCCATATCATCAGGATTTGAAAAAAAAGTTTTTCTTATTGGATCATTATAATCTTTGCTTCTGCTATTTATTATCTCTTTTTCTATTTTTTTTAATAGTTTTTCATAATCTGTTTTTAATTTATCAAAAAGTTTTTTAGATGGTTTCTCTTCTTTGTAAAGCATCATTGCGACAGATACAGCATGAAAAAGTTTCTGCGATTCATAAAGTTCAAATTGTTCATTAAAATAATCATGCATCTCTTCCCATGACTCAATAGCTTTTTCCAACTTTCCCATAACAGCTTTTTCAGCTTCCATAATAACTTTTGCAGGAAGCAGCCTGCCGCAGGCATTTATCCACTCTTTTTCACGCTCATGAGGGCAGTTGCTTTTTAAAAGCAGCTGGAGATTTCCCGGAGATTTTTCAATAAATTCAAAAATAACAGTGCTGCAGTAAAAAACAAGCATTTCCATATAAGCAGCTTTTGCTTTGTCAGGATATAAAATTCTCACTTCTCTTTTTGAATTTTCAATACTTTCAGCAGATATTTTAATATAAGAATCTTTCTTTTTTTTCTGTTTATTGATTTTCTGTTTTTTTTCTATAAAAGAAACAGCAGATAAAATTTCTTCTGCAGTGTCAGGAGCCATAAAATCAAGTTCAACTCCTTTCATTGAACCAAGCTTTGCGCTTCTATCGCGGAATTTAAAATAGTTGCGGAACAATGCATACATATTATAAAGCCACCAGTATGCAGGCAATATTTCGAGACAGTTTTCATATATGTTGTTATTTACCAAAGCAAAAGGCATTTTTATATTAAGCTCATAAGGAAAATCAGACTTGGTTAAAAGACAATATGATGCAAACCGTGAATTAAATTTTACAGAAGAACATAGCCCAGGCCAGAAACCTCGCCCAGCCCACATTTCGCAATCATTCATTCTGCCATTATGGTTTGATCCCAATGTTGCTCCTGCCGCAATATTACTCTGCCCCATTACAAGAGAAGCAATAAGAAAAGAGTTATTGTGATGTTGCTGATGGCATGGATAAATAAAGCTGCTTATAATTTCGCAGCAGGAAATATTGGAACAGCTTCCAAGAAAAGAGTGGATAAAACGGGCTCCCATATCAAGTGAACTTCCAGGATCAATAATAAAATCTTCTGCAATAGAAGAGTTTGTTATTTTACACCCCTCGCCTGCAATTCCTCTTTTTGCAATTACGTTATCCGAAATCAATGTTGGATTTAAGGCAGAAGAATTAATTGTAATATCATCTATACAGGAAGCTCTTTCAATTCTGCAGCATCTTCCTGTCATTGTATTTCTTACAAGAGATGTTCCTTTTATAACAGTGTGGTCATCAAAAAAACTGTAATATCCTTTGCTGTTGTCAAAACTGCTGCATGTAAAAGATTCCAGTTTTGAAATAAAATCCATGTCTGAATGCTGCTTTATCCATAGATAAATCTCAGCTCCTGTAATTCCATTAAAAACAGAAACGCTTCTCCCGCCTTTTTCATTTACAAGATTAATTTTTCTTAAAGAGCTTTTATCTTCCCCTTCTTTTAAAATACAATTTCCGAATTTTGCATCTTCTGTAGTATATATTTCGTTATTATCTGATAAAATAACATAGTTGCCTGTAATAACAGCAGAGATATATCTATTATTATGAATAGCGCAGTAATCTCCTATATCCGACGATACGATAAAACTGTCCGAGATTCCGCAGTTATATTCCCTATCATTATCGCATATAACACCTTTTTCCAGGCAGCCTATGCGGACAACTCCTTTAAAAAAAGTTCTTTGTATAAGAGCAGAATCAAAAGGATCTGTAACAAATATTAAAGACCAATCTTCTGCTGTACAGTTATTTTTTTCTAAAACAGCAATTTCTTCTTTATTAATATGTCTTGAGCTTTTAAATCTTATTCCTGTCTGTTTTTTTCTTATATCTGAAAGTTCTTTGCCTGGAAATATATTGTTATTTTCATTTCCAGCCATGTGAGGGAAAAATCTGTTTTTTTCTATACTATTACTCATATTTTATCCTGATGGTTATATTCTAGCACATCAATCAATGTGATTAAATAGCAGCATAATTTACAATAATATGTGTCAAAAACAGGAAAAACAAGATGCTTATGCTAATTTTGCTTATTTAAATTATTGATATTGTGGCTGTTAAAACTTTGTAATATAATAATAAATAATTTTATATATCAGGAAAAGGTTATTATGAAACTATTAAAATTTAACTTAATTACATATCTTTTATTATTTACTTGCCTTATAATATTTGCAGGTTGTGAGATAGATCCCTCATCAGGCGAAAGCTATATCATTACTTATTATGGAAATGGACAGGATAGCGGACAGGCTCCTGCTTCTAAAAATTACAAAAAAGGCAACATAGTTTATATATCTGTAAACACAGGAAATCTAACTAAAACAGGCTATTATTTGGCTGGATGGAATACAAGAGCAGATGGAACAGGCACCTCATATGCAGGCGGACAGGCTTTTCTAATGGATTCTTCATCAATTGACTTATATGCCCAGTGGGTTGATATGCTATCGTTTGAATCAAAGACATTCAGGACACAAAAAGCAACAGATAACACATGGTATAATGTTTCTGCATTAAAGCTTGCAAGCGGTTCCAGCTGTATTGTATATGCTGAACAATCAGCAGTTATTCCTATCCAAATAGCCCAGGCAATTGTAACTGAATATGAAGCTAATATACATTCACAGATAACTGGCGCTTTTGGAACTTTTACTGATTTTGACGGAAACGGCAAAATCATTTTCCTTCTTCTTGATATTATAGATGGATTTGATGGCACAGGCGGATATGTTGCAGGATATTTCGACCCTACACATATGTTTTCACGCAATACATACTCAAATTCAAATCAAGCAGATATGCTTTATATTGATACATATCCAGGTTTAACAGATATTTCAAGTATTTATTCTACAATTGCGCATGAACTGCAGCATCTTATAAATTTTTCACAGACATATCTAAAAGATGGCAGAGAACAAGATTTATGGATAAATGAAGGCCTCTCATCTGCAGCAGAATATATCTATGCAGGAACCCAGCAGGACAGAATAGATTATTTTAATGATGACCCTGTTGGCACAATTGCATATGGAAATAACTTCTTTGTATGGAATGGATTTTGGGAATCAGAATATGGTGATGTTCTGGCAGATTATTCTACTGTATATCTTTTTTTCCAGTGGCTTAGGATTCATGCAAGCAATGGTAATGGAATATATAAAGAAATAATAAATTCGAATGACAGAGATTACAGGGCTGTCACAGCTGCTGCATCAAACAGAATTAACAGCCAGTTTAGCAGCTGGGATAAACTGCTTGGCACATGGATGCTGGCTAACTGTTTCAATGATGCTAGTGGTAATTATGGATATAAAGGCGAGATAGTAACTCAGGTTTGGATTTTAACCGGAACAAATGGAGGTGGGAATGAGTTTTCTCCAGGAGAAGGTATCTTTTCTAATCTTGCAGGGAATTCACATAATAAAGTTTCACTGAGCGGTGCCAATATCAAATATGCAGCATTTAATGATGCATCTTCTATTGATATAACTGCTCCATATACAGGCCAAACACTACTTACATTTAATGCCAACTCAAATTATGAAGGATCAGATGAAGACGGATTTCTTGCAAATATAGCAGGTATCAATCCACAAACAAAAATAATGTCAATGAGCAGGACTCCTGTAAAGGTAAATTCATTGCCAAAAACTTACCCAATTGGCTTTAATGATGTAAATAAGATTTCTTCCAGTCTTAATGGCAAAAACAAAAGTTACTTCAATAATAAAAATATTGAACAAAAACCTACAGGAAAAATAAAATGAACAAATTTATATCCCATATATTAATTTGTATTTTAATCTTTGTTTGCCCCATGTTATTTTCATGGGGAAACAAGGAAAAGCCTGCTAAAAACGAAATACAAAGCATGGAAAAATCAATAGATGAAAAAAAATCTGCTGATCAAAACCAGAATACAAACATTGATAGCGGATTTTATAATTCTGCGGCAACAGGAAAAACTGTAGAAATTACAGGAACAGTTAGGCTTGTCGGCAGCGAACCATTTAATGAAATTGTTGTTACAGAAGCAGAAAAATATGACTGGTATATAGAAAACAGGGAAGACCGAAATATTATTTCAAAGTATGAACAACAAACAGTTACAGTAAAAGGAACAGTTATATTAAAAGAGATGATATTAGCTAATGGAAAAAGCCTTGGCAACCGCAGAATATTGGCCAATATTTCGCTGATAAAGTAACTTTGCAGAACATCAGGTTTATATAAAAACAGGGTTTATTTAATAAATAAAAGAGCAGTTAAACACTATAACTGCTCTTTTTTATTACTAATCAACTGCCTGTTGATAAGATAATTTAAAAAATAACTATTTTCCTATTCCCTAATAAAATAATCAAAAAATTAACTAAAAAAATATTAAATTGACAAAAAAATCACCCTCACATACAATCAATAATTGTTATGATTGTTGTTATTGTCGGAGCCGACCGCGTAGGCGCCAGGCTTGCCAGAAAATTAATTGAACAGAATTATGATGTAATTATAATAGAAAAAGATATTGAAAAAGCAAATAATGCATCAAATAATCTTGATTGTCTTGTTATAAATGCAGATGGAACAAACCTTGAAGATTTAAGAAAAGCAGGAATAAGCAAGGCTGAATACTTTATAGCGCTTACAGGATCTGATGAAAGAAATATGATTGCCTGCGGCCTTGTAAGCAGGGAATTTAATATTCCAAATAAAATTGCAAGAGTTCAAAACATCTATTTTTCAAATGCAAATTTTCTTGAAAATGCATTTCTTGGAATTGATTATATAGTAAACCCTTCCATGGAAGCTGCAAAATATATAATTTCAGGAATCAATCATGGAGCATTGAGCGATATAATGGTTTTTCATGATACAAAACTGCAGATGAGAAATATGTCTGTTCCTGCAGGTTCTGTATTTGAAAACAGAAAACTAAGCGAGCTCCCAGGCATAATACCTGAAAGATTTCTTGTTGCTATAATAATGCGCAACAACCAATATATTATTCCAAAAGGCGATACAGTAATAAAAGAGATGGATAATATATATGTTGTAGGCACACAGGAAATACTTGATTCTGTTTTTTCAAAAATAGGAAAGAAAAAAATTGAATTAAAAAAAATAGTTATTATAGGCGGAAGCGATATTGCCCAGCTTGTGCTTGATCATCTTCTTGGCAAACAGGGAACGCATGAAGGCAATGTGTTTTCTAAGGTTAGCGCAGCTTTTAAAAGAGCTGCCGGAATCTCACGTGATATAACAGTAATTGATAAAAATTATGAAACATGCAAACTTCTCTCATCAAAATATCCTGAAATAAGTGTAATAAATGCAGATGTTGCAGATGAAGGCGTTTTTGAGGAAGAAGGGCTTATAAACAGCGATCTTATAATAACATGCACATATAATCAGGAGTTCAATATTGTAACAGCTGTCTATGCCAAATCTCTTGGAATTAAAAGATCAATTGTTCTTGTTGGAAAAACAAGCTATATAGGTATTTCCCTTAATCTTGGGATTGATATTCCAATAAGCTTAAATAACAGCATGGTTCAGGGAATATTGAGATTTGTAAGAAAAGACAGGGTAAAATCTTTTTACAGCATTCCAAGCAGCGATATAGAAATAATGCAGCTTACAGCAGCACCCGAAAGCAGGCTTATAGGCAAAACAATGAGAGAGATAAATCTGCCATACCATTCGCTTATAATTTCTGTAAAAAGAGGTAACGATGATATACTTCCTGACGGCAACTATACAATACAGGCAGAAGATACTGTAATAATGATAGCAAGAAGAGAATCAATCGAAAAAATAGAAAATATGTTTACAAACTAAAATGAATATAAAACTATTAGTAAAAGTTATATCAATATTATTGCTCATTGTATCAGGATTTATGATTTTTCCGGTTATTGTTGCTTATTATTATAAAGAATTTTACATAATTAAATTTTTTTTAATTCCAATGGCTATTTCACTTATTTTCTTTATAATAACAAAAATTTTTACATTGCATCAGTATCAGAAAGTTTTATCTAATAAAGACGGGTTTATTTTTGTTACATTAAGCTGGCTTACAGCATCCATGCTTAGCGCTATTCCCTATTATTTTTCAGGATTTATTCCATCATTCACAGATGCATTTTTTGAAAGCATGTCAGGTTTTACAACAACAGGAGCTACAATTCTTTCAGATATAGAAGTTCTTCCAAAAGCAATTCTTTTCTGGCGCGGCCTTACCCACTGGCTTGGGGGAATGGGAATTGTTGTTCTTACTGTAGCAATATTTCCTCTTTTGGGAATAGGCGGGCTCCAGCTTATAAAAGCAGAAGCGCCGGGGCCTTCTGTAGATAAAATTACTCCCAAAATTGCAGGAACAGCAAAAATATTGTGGATCACATATATAACTTTTACAGTTATCCAGACAATACTTCTTTTATTTGGAGGGCTTAATCTTTTTGATGCACTAACCCACACATTCGGAACTCTTGCAACAGGAGGTTTTTCTCCGAAAAATTTATCAATAGGATATTATAATTCTGTATTTGTAGATTGTGTAGTCACTGTTTTTATGCTTATGGGGGGAATAAGTTTTATTGTTTATTTTAAACTAATAACAGGAAAATTCCAGAGCATTGCAAGAAGCACTGAGATAAAAGCATATTTAGCTATTTTTGCAGTAAGCACTATTATTATAACATTAAATCTTTATGGAAAAACATATCAGACATTTGGCGATAGTTTAAGATTTGCCGGATTCCAGGCTGCAACAATTATGACAACAACAGGATTTATGACTGCAGATTATGAAAAATGGCCGCTGCTGTCGCAGGCAATATTGTTTATATTAATGTTTGTCGGAGGGTGCTCAGGGTCAACAGGCGGAGGAATAAAAGTTATAAGAATAGTTACTTTAGTAAAGCAGGGTCTTAATGAAATAAGGCTTCTTATAAAACCTCATGGTATTTACAGCATTAGAATTGATAATAAAGTTGTAAAAAAACAGCTTGTATATTCAGTATCAGGATTTGTTTTGCTCTATCTTTTTCTTGTTCTTTTAATTGCAGTTGTAGTAGCATCAGGAGAACATGATATCTTAACCTCTCTTACATCTGCAGCATCTGTAGTCGGAAATATCGGCCCCGGCTTTGGAATGACAGGGCCGACTGACAATTATGGCTTTTTTCAGGGATATATTAAGTGGTTTTTAAGCTTTGGAATGCTTGCGGGAAGGCTTGAAATATATACTGTGCTTGTGCTTTTTCTTCCTTCATTCTGGAAAAAATAATAACATTTATATTTGCTTTAGGCTTACCCAATATTATAAAATATGATTCCAGGTAAACAAGAATTCTAAAAAGCCGATAATTAAAAAGATAATATATCAAACTATTTTACAGGAAGGTTTCAAAATAGTGGCAGATAAAAATAAAAACTCTGAAAAAGAAACAGAAGTGAAAACTTCCCATACTCATGTAATAAAAAACAGCCCTGAAATAGGCCAAAATAATAAAATTGCAATAGGTTCCGGCAAAGGCGGAGTAGGAAAATCAACAACATCAGTAAATCTTGCCATATATTATGCAGGAAAAAATAAAAAAACACTTCTTATAGATATTGATCCTCTTTCAGACATAAAAACAATTA
>JAVBQS010000209.1:0-24726 GCA_031548835.1 Spirochaetia bacterium | reverse complement strand
GCTTATGGCCGCCGTGAGTGGAAAGCCGCTGTCCGAAACATCAAGGTGTAATTTATACCCCTTAATAGTCTGGACTTTTCCCTGGCTGTTTTTTTTGGATCCCCATGCGCACTGTTTATTAAGCCGCGCCAATGATACCTCGGCTTCTTCATTTACTTGCTTTTCCAATTCTGTCACTTCTTTTTGGGGTTTTATTGCATTTTTAGACGGCCTTCCCCTCGTTTTCCTCGGTTTTTCCTGATTTTTATCCGCTTCAGCCACTACAGGCTCTCGGCCAGGAATCATTGTTGAATCGCGGCATACATGCTACACTACTTTACCCTCATGGGCTTTCTTCACCAATTGTTCTAACCCGGATTCCCATAACCCTGCGTTTGCTAAAGATGAAAAAGCACGGGAAAAGCTTGCTGCATGTGGTACTTTCCTGAAACCGCATAACAAACGGAGGTTGGGATCTGCCTTTAAGTGTTGGATTAAACTGCTTGTCTTCTCTATACCGAAAAAACTTTTTGCAAGCATACTTCTGATATACGGACTGTATGCATACGCCGGTCTGCCGGTCATTGCCCGCCGACGATGGCAGTTTGGCAGGTATGTTTCGGCCACGCGTACTATATGCATAAATGCTTTATAATCATCGCTCAGATATTCTTCAAAACATTGCTGCAGTTTAAAATCCACATTAAGTAAGGCTTGTGCACCTGCGAGTATTTCTGTTATTGTTTTCATAGCAAAGGCCTCCTGTTTTGTTGTTTTTTGGTTATACAATCTTAACAGATTCCTTCGCTTTTTTCATACCCTTGCAGAAGTTTTGCAAGAGGCTCTATTTTTAATAATTTAACAAAAAAAACCAATATTGCTAAATTCCGAAATATTGCAGTTAAAATTACCTGCAATATTCTATTGCCATATTATTGTCATAAAACCGGATTTAACTGTAAAATTAAGTTACTAAAAAAACTGAAATTAGATACAAAACTTGACTCTTATAACATCTATATGTAAAAATAATATAATAAATAAGTAGCTATCTGCATGTTTATATTATTTTTGGAGATTTTATGAAAAAATTTTTATTATTGTTAATTGTTTTTTCTCTTGGTTTAGCTATTTTCTCATGTAAGGGAAATAAAGCTGAAAATAGCTCAAGAGTTATAAAAATTGCGACAGATGCTACATGGCCCCCTATGGAGTATATTGATGAAAACAACAATCTGGCTGGATTTGATATTGATCTTATGAATGAGGCCGCGGAGGCGGCAGGATATAAAATTGAAATTATAAAAGTAGATTGGGATGGAATTTTTGCAGGGCTTGCAAATGGTCAATTTGATGCAGTATGTTCTGCTGTAACAATAACTGAAAACAGAAAAGCAGCAATGGATTTTTCTTTGCCATATATAAATGCAGGGCAGGTCCTTATTATCAGATCAGATAACAGGACAGATACAGCGCTGGCAGATATGAAAGGAAAAGAGGTTGGAGCGCAGATTGATACAACAGGAGCTATCCAGATACAAAGTGCAGAAGGTGTTATTCTGAAAAACTATGAAGATATTGCTTTTGCTTTTGGAGATCTTGCAAACAGCAAAATTTCAGGAGTTGTGGCAGATGTTCCAATTGCAGCTAATTTTGTTTTGCGGAATGCTGAGTATAAGAATAAGCTAAAAATTGTTGGTGAACCTTTCACTGATGAGTTTTATGGTGTTGCTGTAAAAAAAGGAAATCAGGAGCTTCTTGACCTTATAAATACAGGACTTATGAAAGTAAGAGAATCAGGCAAAAACCAGGAACTTATAAATAAATGGTTAAGATAGAAAATGCTGTTGGGAGCTCTATCTAATTATCAGGCAAAGCGGCGGAAAATATATATTCTTCTAAGCAATTATTCCATCTCATCTGGCGCAGCATATCAATATTGATAAAAGGCTGGTAAAATTTGGTAAGTGATGATGATAACGCAAGGGTAAGAATAATTAATGCATATAAGAATTTTGAAACTGTTACAGCATTAAAAAATGTAAATCTTGAAGTAAAAAAAGGCGAAGTAGTGCTTATTATTGGCCCTTCAGGCAGCGGAAAAAGCACTCTGCTCCGCTCTGTAAACAGGCTTGAAAATCTTACATCCGGCGAAATATGGATAGATAATGATCTTCTGACCCATCATCATTCTGATATAAGAAAAATAAGGGAAGAAGTTGGCATGGTTTTTCAAAACTTTAACCTTTTTTCCCATTTGACTGTTCTTGATAATATTACTCTTGCTCCCATAACAGTAAAGAGATTATCAAAGGATAAGGCAAAAAAAGAAGCAAGAGAACTTCTTTCAAGAGTAGGCGTACTGGATAAGGAAAAAAATTATCCTGACCAGCTTTCAGGAGGCCAGCAGCAGCGTGTTGCAATTGCAAGAGCGCTTGCAATGAATCCGAAAGTTATGCTGTTTGATGAACCGACAAGCGCTCTTGATCCTGAGATGATAAAAGAAGTACTTGATGTAATGATGCAGCTTGCAAAAGACGGGATGACAATGCTTGTTGTATCCCACGAAATGGGTTTTGCAAAAGCAGCTGCAGATACAGTTGTATTTATGGATGGCGGAGAAATTATCGAAAAAGGCTTTCCCAAAGATATATTTGAAAATCCCAGGGAAGAAAGAACAAAAAGATTTCTCGAATATATTTTGTAATTTTTAAGACAACGCTGATTTATTCAAAAGTCCCGTACTTGCTTCGGGATCGAGAATAAATCAGCACTACTTTTTTATCCTGGCATGGTTTACCTTGCCAAGGATTATTATTGTTTTTTCGCAGTTTTCCATGGGAAATCGAGAAAAATAATATGGAACTGATGATTAGAGTCAATTTAATCAGCGGTTCCTTAACATAAGGAATGGAACTATTTATGGAGCTAAAAAAATCTGAGAGACTTAAATCTGTAAACTATGCAATAAGAGGCCCAGTTTATGATGCAGCATATAAACTGGAAAAGGCAGGGCAGAAAATATTAAAACTAAATATAGGAAATCCGGCAGAATTCGGATTTGACACAAGCGATGTAATAAAAACAGCTATAGCAAAACATCTTAAAGAAGCACAGGGGTATTGCCACTCGCAGGGGCTTATAGAAGCAAGAGAAGCTGTAAAAAAATATAATGAAGCAAAAGGCATAAAAGGAATAACAGAAGAAGATATTTTTATCGGCAATGGGGCAAGCGAACTTATCACAATGTCGCTCCAGGCTTTGATAAACCCTGGAGATGAAGTGCTGCTTCCTGCTCCTGACTATCCTCTATGGACTGCTTCTGTAAATCTTGCTTCAGGAAATCCTGTACACTACATCTGTGATGAAAAAGCAGGCTGGAATCCTGATATTGCTGATTTAAGAAAAAAAGTTACCAAAAAAACAAGAGCTATTGTATTAATAAACCCAAATAATCCTACAGGCAGTGTATACAAAAAAGAAGTTATAGAAGCAATAATTGAAATATGCAGGCAAAACAATCTTGTGCTTTTTTCAGATGAAATATATGACAGAATTGTTTATGATGGAAAAACCCACACATCTCCTGCAGCTCTTGCAGATGATATTCTTGTTATAAATTTTAACGGACTTTCAAAAGTATTCAGGGCATGCGGATTCAGGCTTGGCTGGATGGTGTTAAATGGAAATAAAAAAGGAATAGCAGATTTTATTGATGGGCTCAAAGTTCTCTCAAGCATGAGGCTTTGCAGCAATGTTCTTGCGCAGGTCGCTCTAAAAACAGCAATAGAACATGATAATTCAATAAAAACTCTTGTAGCGCCTGGAGGAAGGCTGCTTGAACAGCGCGATGCTGCATGGAAGCTTTTAAATAATATTTCGGGAGTAAGCTGTGTTAAAGCAGAAGGAGCGCTTTACATGTTTCCTAAAGTTGATGCTGAAAAATTCGGAATAAAAGATGATGTAAAATTTATTCTTGATATTTTAAATTCCAAGAAAATTCTCTTTGTTGAAGGCACTGGTTTTAACTGGAAAAAACCTGATCACTTTAGAATTGTTTTTCTGCCTGAAGTAAAAGAGCTTGAATATGCCATGGGCCAGCTCAAGGATTTTCTTGCAACTTATAGACAAAGTTAATCTGCAAATATAATTATAAAAAATAATTTTTTGGGCGTGCCCCTGCTTCAGGCATTGCCCAAAAAAAATTATTACCATACAGCCAATAATATCTATTCATATCCTCTAACAAAAAAGTAAGAAATATTAATATGCCTGCGGCAGGGTCGGGCTATCCGCTCCTATCTTTTTGGACAAAATTTTTTGTCCAAAAAGGATATATGCTTCTATCCCTCACGCAAGTTGGAGCAAAAATAAAGTTGTTTTAAAAATGAGGGATACACTTCGCTATCCCTCACGCACTTAATTAAAATAGTTTTGTTTAAACAGTTTATAAATTTGTTTATCAGAACTTGTGAGGGATGCTTCGCTATCCCTCACGCAAGTTGGAACAAAAAAATTATTCTGTAAATTTTATATGAAGCTCTTTAAGCTGCTGTTCTGAAAGCTCGGAAGGAGATGAGTCAAGCGGCGATATTCCTGCTGTATTTTTTGGAAAAGCAATTACCTCTCTAATGGAATTTTCACTGCACATTAACATTACAAGCCTGTCAAGGCCGGGAGCTATTCCTCCATGAGGGGGAGGCCCATATTTAAAAGCATCAAGCAAAAATCCGAATTTATCCATTGCTTCTTTTTCAGAGAAGCCTACAATGTTAAAAATTCTTTTCTGTATTACAGGGTCATGGACTCTTATGGAACCAGATGCAATTTCATAACCGTTTAAAACAAGATCGTAGAGGTCGCCTTTTACAGGGCCGGGATCAGCTTCCATTGTATTTAAATACTGCTCCTGCGGCATGGAAAACATATGGTGGGCAGGATCCCATTTTTTTTCATCTTCATTCCAGTCAAATAATGGAAAATCGACAATCCATACAAATTCAAATTTTCCTTTTTTTACAAGGTTGAGATCTGCTGCAAGTTTATTTCTTACAGCTCCAAGCGATGTACAGGATATTCTCCAGGTATCTGCCACAAAAAGAAGGAGGTCTCCATTTTCTGCTTTTGTTTTATCAATTATAATTTTTTCTTTGTCTTTAAAAAATTTTGAGATACCTCCGTCAATACCTGTTTCTGTTACTTTTATCCATGCAAGGCCTTTTGCCTTATATATTTTTGCAACATCTTCAAGTTCTGTAATCTGTTTGCGCGAAAAATTTCCGCATTCTTTTGCATTTATAAATTTAACAGCTCCGCCGCTTTCAGCCGCCTGTTTAAAAACAGAAAATTCAGATTCTCTTGCAATATCTGTAATATCTCCTATTGCAAGATCAAACCTTAAATCAGGCTTGTCTGTTCCGTAAAAATTCATTGAATCATGATATGTAAGCCTTTTAAATTCTTTTGGCAATTCTATTCCTGCTGTTTTGGAAAAAATATGCTGCATCATTCCTTCTGTGAGTTTTAAAATATCTTCTTTATCCACAAAACTCATTTCAATATCTATCTGTGTAAATTCAGGCTGCCTATCTCCCCGCGCATCTTCATCCCTGTAGCATCTGGCTATCTGAAAATATTTATCAAATCCTGAAACCATTAAAAGCTGTTTATAAATTTGGGGAGACTGCGGAAGTGCAAAAGCTTTTCCTGGATATAGCCTTGAAGGAACAATAAAATCCCTTGCTCCTTCAGGCGTTGTTTTTATAAATGTAGGTGTTTCTATTTCAAAAAAATTCAGATTGTTAAGATATTCACGCGCAGCAAAAGCTACATTATGCCTTAACTTTATATTTTCCTGCATTTTTTCTGTGCGCAGGTCAAGAAAGCGGTATTTAAGCCGAAGGTCTTCTCTTGCTTCTGCTTTCTCATTTATCATAAATGGGAGAGTCTCGCATGAAGAAAGTATTGTTATTTCTTCTGCTGCAATTTCAATTTCCCCTGTTTTCATCTCTTTATTTACCATTTCAGCAGGTCTTTTTCTGACAACGCCTGAAACAGCAATACAATATTCAAATTTGAGCTCTGAAGCAGTTTTTTTAAGCTGATCCGGGGCATCTTGATCA
Organism: Spirochaetia bacterium; assembly: GCA_031548835.1. Classification (GTDB taxonomy): domain Bacteria; phylum Spirochaetota; class Spirochaetia; order CADAEX01; family CADAEX01; genus WQTU01. The sequence continues at coordinate 18,625 of JAVBQS010000209.1, read as the reverse complement.
ATTACTACCTGGACTATGCCGTATCTGTCTCTTAAATTGATAAAATGGATACCGCCATGATCCCTGTTTTTATGAATCCATCCGTTTAAAATTACTTTTTTCCCATTGTCTGAGGCTTCAAGCTGACCGCATGTATGTGTACGCTTTAAAAATTTCATGAAAACTAATCTATCACTTGAAAAGAACATGTTCAAGTTGTTGTAATGGTTAAAAAATACAGGTATGTTTAAGCTTATACAGAAAAGGAATAAAATGAATTTTAATAGTAATGAACCTAAATATGTAAGAATTTACAAATGGCTTGAAGATCAAATTAAAACAGAAAAAATAAAAATTGGAGAGCTTTTGCCGACTGAAGAGAGTATATCTGCAAAATTCGGCATTAACAGAATGACTGTAAGACAGGCTATAGATCAGTTTGTTGTCAGAAAAATGGTTAAAAGAAAAAGAGGGTTTGGAACTGTGCTTATAAGAAAAACTCCTGTTGACTATATCTGGCAATTTAACAATATAACAAGTTTTACTGAATCTATGGAAAACAGCGGAATTGATGCATATACCAGAAATGAAGCAATGGAGATAATTGAGGCAGAACCTGGCGTGGCAGAACTTTTGAGGCTTGGCGATGACTGCAGAGTTATATATTCGCTTAAAGTTAAATATGCAGAAAATGAGCCTGTTTGTATAGAAAGAAGTTTTCTTCCTTATGAGAGATTTAAAAAATTATTGGATATTGATATAAAAGGTTCTCTTTACCGGGTTCTTGTTGAAGAGTTTGATACACATCTTGTAAAATCCACCCAGTTTTTGAGTTCAATAATTTCAGGACAGCAGGAAACAGAACTTTTTAATTTAAACAAACCTCTGCCGTGTCTTTTGGTTGAGAGTCTTTCTTTTGATTCAGATAATATTGCTGTCGAAGTTCTTTATTCCTGTTTTAGAGGCGATAGATATAGATTTAAAATTGAATCAGGAGAATACAGGTACCAAAAAAAATAGGACAGAAGACTATGCCCCTGTCCTTTCACACTAAAGATAAAAACTCTTACTTCTTTACAAATCCCTGATAGTAAGTTTTAGCTTGTCCAAGGCCAGGAAGAGCTTCTGTATACATTTTCTTTTCCATATAGATTTCTGAGAGAGCATATATACTTTCTGCTCTGCCATATGGTTCCTGTGTAAGATCTTTGCCCTGTTTCAAAAAGTCTGCTCTAAGAGCTTTAACTTCATTGTAGAGAGCAACTGCTTTGTCTTTGTCAGGATTTGTAGCTTCTTTTGTTTCCCCTGAAGCACATGCTACAAACATTAAGCCAGCAATAGCAGCTACAATGCAGATAAGAGCAATAACTAATACATTTTTCTTAACCATATTTTCTCCTCCTAATAGTTGAAAAAGTTAATTGATAAACACAACTCTTTAAGAATTATGATTAACAATTTTTGAAGTATATAAATATATCGTATAAATTATTACTTGAAATTACCATTTTTGCAAGTAATAATTTTATTCATTTTATTTGTTTATAAAAGATCTAGTAGTAATTATAAAAATTACTACTAGAGTGAAAGGTTATAGAAAGAAATTAATATTTAACAGGAGTTGCTACACCGCACTCTTTGAGAGCTTCGGCAAGAACTTTAAATGCGTCTCTGATATCCTGAGCATTAAGAGCTCCAAGGTTACAAACTCTGAATGTATCAAGGTCTGCAATTTTTCCAGGATATATTGTCACGCCGTTTTTGAAAAGATAATCATGGATTTTGCCAAAATCGAATTTTGGATCTTTAGGATATTTAATTGAAACAACAAGGCCTGTCTGTTTTTCAACAGGAAGAATGTCCTGGAATCCAAGTTTTGTCATTTCTTCGCGGACAGCTTTAAATCCATCCATAAATCTCTTGTATTTTGCCTGTTCGCCTTCTGCAAAATGTTCTTTAAGAGCCTGCTGAAGTGAATAGATTATCTGTACAGGAGGTGTAAAATGAAGCTGTTTGTGTTTCTGGAAATAGTCATACTGTCTCCAGAGGTTTGTATAGTATGATCTTGCTTTGTAATTTTTTGTTTTTTCAATTTCTGATCTTTTTCCAATAAGGAATGATACTCCTGTAAAAGCATTAAGGCCTTTCTGTGAAGATGCCATACAGAAGTCAATGTTGTCATCATAAACATTCATTGGAATAATACCATATGTTGATGTTGTATCTGATACAAGTATTGCATTGTATTTATGAGCAAGAGCTCCCAATTCTCTCATTGGGTTGCAGAGGCCTGTTCCTGTTTCCTGGTGTACCATATATACAACTGCAATATCAGGATTTTCTTTAAGAGTTTTTTCAACTTTTGCAAGATCTGGAACATCAAGAATATCAAATTGGAGGTCAATAACCGGAATTCTGCAGTAGTTACATACATCTACAGCTCTCTGGCTATATGCGCCATTATTTACTACAAGCACTTTTTTTCCATCCGGAGTAAGTGAACTTATAGCAACATCAATATTGATTGTTCCTGAACCAGCAAAAAGAACTGCTGCGTAATCAGATGTTTTTCCATGCACAACTTTTACAAGGTCGTCGCATATCTCTCTTACAATTTTAGCAAAAGCCTCTTCTCTGTGGCAGATATCATCCTGTATAAGAGATGCTTTTACTGTTTCTGTTGTTGTTGAAGGGCCTGGATTTAAAAGAATAGTTCTTTTTACTGTTTTAGATATTTTTTGTTCTTTAAGTACCATTACGTTCTCCTTTTTAAATAATACCCATTTTATTTGTTTGGTTACTCCGTATTCTAACATTCGGAAGATAATAGTCAATCCCGGCGCTTAATTTATTAAGAAAATATTTATCTTAAATTAAAAAATTATGAGAAATACTTATGATTAAATAAAATTTTTATTATTTATGAATAAATTTTTATCTATTTTTATAAAATTTTAATTCTACAATAACGGGAAGCAATTATATATAAAAGTAGAATTCTAAAGAAGGTTTTTAACAATATTAGTAATTTATGTGGAGATTTTGGAGATAATGGAGATTTTGGAGATATTAAAATTTGATGAAAAATATGTTAAAATTTTTCTTGACAAAACAGGGTAAAAAGGCGTTAAAATGATAGATACCTTAAACTTGGGGAGAAAGGTTGTTAAAGGCTGCTGATTTAATATTTAGAAGTAATAGCCTGAAAGAAAGTATAAAAAGCCTTGCCCGGGAGATTTAAGATTTTAACCTTGATGTTAGGAATCTGGTTAAAATCATTGTTTTGTAATTCCATGCTTTGGATAATGCTACAGGTATTTTAAAATTTTCCTGTGTTACACAACTTGCAGCATTATCTAAAGCCTGGGGTTAATAAAAATTACTCATAGGAAAAAGCTTATACTAAAATAGTTTGTTATATTTTTTAGCTTTTTCTAAAATACAGTTTGGATTTAGAAATTTTTCAAGCTGTTATAGTTTGTTTTTACTGTTTCTTTGGTTAGAAGAAATATAAAAAAATCTAAAAAAGGAAAGACTGATGAGTGATGATTTGTTGGAAAACCTTGATACGTCAAAAATGACGGAAGAGGAAAAAAAAGAAGCGCTCGAAATTGAGGCCAGAGCCAAAGAGCTTGAAAGAGCAACCTCAGGCCAAAGAGAGTTCACAGAAATGGGAATAAAAATTGTAGCTGCTGTAGCTGCATGTTATTCCATTTTCCAGATTTATAACGTTTTTGGAGGACTTACAGCTTTAAGACAGAGAGCTATTCACCTTGCTTTTGCAATAATTATCTGTATGGTTAAGTTTTCTGCAAACAAGAACAAAGGCGCTAACAAGGAACCTTGGCTGCCGTACATTTTTCTTGGGGTAGGGATTTGGACATCTGCCATTCTTATATTACATACAAAAGCACTGCAGGCAGCTGGACTTATTTCATTTGTAGTAATATTTGCTGCGCTTTTTGTTTCCAGAATGTTTACTGCAAAATGGAGGCTAAATAAGGGTGATAGCCATGAAACATCTGTTTTATGGTATGACTTTATACTTATGGCATTTGGTTTAATAGGTTGTGGATATATTGCAATATTTGCTGATGATATTTTACAGAGAGCAGGTATAGTAACAATAGCTGACCAGATCATAGGATTTTTCCTTGTGCTTGTTGTGCTTGAAACAACAAGAAGATCTATCGGACATGTTCTTATGTGGATAGGCCTTTTCATGCTTGTTTACTGTAGATTTGGATTTGTATTTCCAGGTGTTTTCTGGCATCCGGGTTTTGATGTATCAATGATTATCAGACACTTTATACTTACAGACTCAGGGCTTTGGTCAACACCTCTTGGCGTATCTGCAAGTTATATTGCGCTCTTCCTTTTGCTTGGAGCAGCTCTCCATGCTTCCGGTCTTGCAGACCTTCTTCTTAAGGTTGCAAGAGGTATTTTCGGAGCAATGGTTGGAGGCCCAGCAAAAATGGCCGTTGTTGCCAGCAGTATGTTTGCAATGATAAGCGGTTCATCAACATCAAATGTTGCTACAACTGGTGTTGTAACAATTCCTCTTATGAAAAAGACTGGTATACCAGCACACCTTGCAGGCGCTATTGAAGCTTCTGCTTCAATGGGAGGCCAGATTACTCCTCCTGTAATGGGTGCAGTAGCATTTATTATGGCAGAGTTTCTTGGAACCAGCTATCTTAAGGTAGCTTTGGCAGCAGCTCTTCCTGCAGCTCTTTACTATACTTCTGTATATTCAATGATTCACTTTGAATCACACAGAATTGGAGCTATTGGCCTTAAAAAAAGTGAGATTCCGCCATGGAAGAGAGATGCTCTTACACGCGGTTATCTTTTTGCGCCTGTAGTTCTTCTTGTAGTTATGCTTATTATGGGCTACACACCGATGATGGCTTCTTTGTGGTCATTTATTTTGTGTATTGCTCTTGCAATGCTAAGGAAAGAGACAAGGCTCAATCCTAAAAAATTTACACAGGTACTTAGCTCTGCAGGCCAGACACTTACTGTAGTTGCTATTCCATCAGCTATTGCAGGTTTCGTAGTTGGCACAGCAACACTTACAGGCCTTACTCCAAGAATGTCAGCATTTCTTGCAATGATTGCACAGGATAATCTATTGGTTACACTTATAATTACACAGGTAATGTGTCTTGTTCTTGGCATGGGTGTTCCTACAGTTGCTAACTATATTCTTATGACAATTCTTACAGTTCCAATCATGTTGAGAGCTGGTGTAGAGCCGATGGCTGCGCACCTTTTCTGTTTCCACTTTGGAATTATGTCTGAGCTTACGCCTCCTGTAGCTATTACATCTTATACAGCATCAGCTATTGCAGGCGCCAAGTTCTGGCCGACAGCATTCTCTGCTGTAAGGCTTGCTGCAGTTGCTTATATTGTGCCTTACTTCTTTGTTTACAATACAAGCCTCCTCCTTGGACAGCATCCTTTCCATGCAGGAGATATTTTAACAGTACTTTCTGCAATATTCGGATCAATAGTATTCGGATCTGTTATGGCTGGGTACCAGAAGAGAAAGCTGTATATGATTGAACGGTTTATTCTTGCTGGTTCAGGTTTGTGTATGATAAGCCCAAATATAAAATTTACAACTATTGGCGTTCTTATTTTTGCTGGAATGCTTGCATGGCAGTTTATCTATACAAAAACACCAAAGAATTACAAAAAAATTATAATTGATCCTTCAAAGGATTATGAAAAAAAGAATGATTCAGGAATTTAATATTTAAAAAATTTTAAAAAGCTGTTCTGGTTTAACTGGAACAGCTTTTTTATTATCCATGGAGCATGGCAGCCCGTGCCGGGGGTATTATTTTTAGGTTATCGAACAAGCCTTATTAAATTAGTGAATATCAATTGAGATTGTGATTTCTAATTATTATCTTTAACTGTTTTGATCTTATTCAGAAAAAAATTCTCTTAATAATTAATCCTATTTTTAAAGATTTAAAAATTTTCCTTTATGTAATTAACTCCATTATTGAAAATTTTTATTCCTTCGCCTTCGCCTATTTTTTCTGAAGTCCATCTCGGATGGTTTTCAGGGTATATAAATGCTTCAGGGTGGGGCATAAGGCCTAAGATACGCCCGGTGCTGTCTGTTATGCCTGCAATATTATTTATAGAGCCGTTGGGGTTTCTGTCAAAATACCTTACTGCAACAAGATTTTCTTTTTCAATTTTTTCCAGTACTTTATCTGATAAAGTTATAAAACATCCTTCTCCATGCCTTATCGGAATATCCATCTCATCAAGATTTTTTGTCCATATACATTTTGTTTTTTTGCTAAATGAGACTCTTAGCCAGCTATTTTCAAAAACTCCTGTGTTGTTGTGTATAAGAGAAACTTCAGGTGTCCAATCTTTGTTAAAGTTTGGAAGAACTCCCATTTTTACTAAAACCTGAAAGCCATTACAAATTCCTATTATAAGTTTTCCATTATTAATAAATTTATCAAGTTCTGTTTTAAGATTTTTTTTAAACAAGTGTGCAAAAACAAGCCCTGACCCGAGGTGATCTCCAAAAGAAAACCCTCCTGGAAATGCTAATATATGATAGTTTTGAATCAGTGCAGGAGCTTCTATAAAATCCTGAATATGTATTCTTGATGCATCACTACCAGCAATAGAAAAAGCTTTTTCCAGCTCTCTGTCTGCATTGATTCCAAATCCTGTTATAACTGCTGTTTTTACAATCATCTAAAAATCCTCTCTCTTCCACGCCTTGTCAATTTCACTTATTGGCATATCAACAACATAATTCCTGTCTTTTACAATTCTGAGGACAGGATTTTTTGTTGTGCTGCCTATTTTTTTTACACAATGATCATGCATAATATCTTCAAATCTTTTGGCATTATCAGCTTTAATGCTTACAATAAAACGGGATGGCGTTTCACAAAAAAGAATTCTTGCTGTTTCCATATTTTTATCTTTTAAAGGAAGCATATCTATGGAAATATCTGCGCCAAGCCTTCCTCCGAGACAGGACTCTGCCAGCGCAACACCGATTCCGCCGTCAGATATATCATGGCAGGATCTTACAATTCCTTCCGATATTGCTCTATGTAATTTTTTATAAAGCTTAAAAGCATTTTCTATGTTAGGCATTGGAGCTTTTCCAAGATTCTGTTTTAACAGTTTTTCAAAAAATGTTCCGCCAAGTTCTCCGGCTGTGTCGCCCGCTATGTAGATAAGCTCTCCTTCATCTTTGAAATCTGTGGTAACTGCTTTTTCAAAATTATCTATTATACCTATTAAGGAGATTAAAAGAGTAGGCCGTACAGAAACTTTTTTTCCTCCTATTTTTGCATCATTTTTCATAGAATCTTTGCCTGAAATAAGAGGCAGCAGATATCCCATAGATGCATCGTAGAGCCCTTTGCATGCTCTTACAAGTTGTGCAAGTTTATATTTTCCATCAGGAGTTGATTCTGATTCAACAGGATCTGGCCAGCAAAAGTTATCAAGTATTGCAGCATATTCCGGGTTCCCTCCCTGCGCAATGTGCGACCTGAAAGCTTCATCAACAGCGCAGGCTGCCATATTATATGTGTCGCGGTCCCCATATCTGGGGCATATGCCATGTGTAACTGTAATGCCTTTTTTTGATGCAAGAACAGGCCTTAGGACAGCTCCGTCCGAAGGAGCATCGCAGTCCCTACCTGTAAATGGTTTTACAACAGAAACTGCTCCTACCTCGTGGTCATACTGTCTTACAAAAGATTCTTTTGATGCTATGTTTGGTTCATTAAGAAGTGTTTTTAACATTGAATTGCAATCTATTTCAGGCAATGCAATATCTGGAGTGTATGGCCTGTTCCATTCTGCATTTAACATCATTTCAGGGTTGCCTTTATGCAGAAATTCCATTGAAAGAAGCCCTGCCTGTTCATTGCCATATCTTATATCTACAAAACCAGAGTTTGTGAATTCTCCTACAACAGTTGCTTCAACGCCGCGCTTTTTTGCAAGTTCCATAAATTCATCAATCTTTTCAGGGCTTATGGCAAGGCTCATTCTTTCCTGGGATTCTGATACAAGAATTTCCCATGGAGCGAGGCCTGAATATTTAAGAGGGCATTTGTGCAGATCTATTCTGACTCCGCCTGAATACTCTGCCATTTCTCCAAGCGAAGATGAAATTCCGCCTGCTCCATTATCTGTTATTCCTTTGTAAAGTCCTGCATCCCTTGCTTCAAGCAGAAAATCAAGCATAATTTTCTGCGTTATCGGATCTCCAATCTGGACAGCAGATGCAGGCGACTGTTCATCAAGAGCTTTTGAAGAAAATGTTGCGCCGTGAATTCCATCTTTGCCTATTCTTCCACCAGTCATTACAGCAAGATCTCCTGCATCTATATGCTTTATCCAGCTTCCTTCTCCTTCAATTTCGCGGGGAAGGATTCCTCCTGTGCCGCAAAAGACAAGAGGTTTTCCTGTAAAGCTTTCATCAAAAAGCAAAGCTCCTGCTACTGTGGGAATTCCAGACTGATTTCCTCCATCTATAATTCCGTGGTGAACTCCCCGCATTACAGTTTTTGGGTGTAGAAGCCCTTCAGGGATTTCAGATTCTGGAGTTTCTATCTCTCCAAAGCAGAGAACATCTGTGTTGAAGAAAGGACGGGCGCCTTTTCCTGTTCCTATAATATCCCTGTTTACGCCAACAATACCTGTAATTGCTCCTCCATAAGGATCAAGCGCAGATGGAGAGTTATGTGTCTCTACTTTAAAACAGACAAGGTTTTCATCATCAAAATCAATAACTCCTGAATTATCATGGAATACAGATTTTAAAAATGGCCTTTTTCCCGAAAGCTCTTTTGTTGCTTTTTTTATATAGCTTGAAAAAACAGATTTTATAGTTTCTGTTTTTCCTGTTTCATTATCTTTATATTCAATAGTTGATTGAAAAATTTTATGCTTGCAGTGTTCGCTCCATGTCTGTGCAATCATTTCAAGTTCTACATCTGTTGCTTCTGCTCCAATGCCTCTCTCTATTCTTGTTCTTTCTGTATTTTTATCTTTAAAGTAGTTTTTAATTGCATTCATTTCATCAAGTGAAAGAGCAAGAAGTCTTTTATCTGATATTTCTTTAAGTTCTTTTTCTTCCATTTTTTGAACTGGAATTTTTTCAATAACAACATCGCTTTTTACAACTTTATATGGATATATCTTAGGCAGAGGATTTTTTTTAAGTTCTTCTGTTCCGCCTTCTCTAAATTCTTCCTGTTGTATAAGAGGGTTGAAAAAAATCTTTCTTAATTTTTCAACAAGATTTTTTTCAAGTGCAGGGGAGTCTATAAGGTATTGTGTTGCTGTCTGTATTACTGCATCTTCCGGTATTTTTTTTCCTATCGCAGTTTCTATTGTATTTTTTGATGTAATAGCAACAGGATTTGTCACGCCTGCCCTATATGTAATTTCAACAAGATAGCGCCATCCTGCAAGTTCATTTTCAAGAGCTGCCGGTTTTTGATTAAGCGCTTTTTGTGCAACAGGGTCAGAAAAAAGGTTTTCGGCAAGACTCGAAGTTAACTGATCAATTCCATTTGATATATAAATATCCACAATTTTAATATTGCTGATTGAGGGAGAAACTGAATGCTTAAGCTGCTTTAATAGTTTCTTTGCTCTGCCGTCAAGCTGCGGGTTTTTATAAAATACTTCTGTTCTCATATCAAGCTAAACTTATCAGATATATTATCGAAACTCAATATTTTACAGGCTATATAGACTTAACTAGTTTAATAATTTTTTTATTAATTGGTAAAAGTTGATAAAACAGATATTTTATAAAAATAGTTTGATAATAGATATTTGTTGTTTAAAAAATTTATTTTAGATAAACAGCTATTTTAATTTTTTTCTTAATATTGATCTAACAGTCTTTAAAGGCATACCTGTTTTTCAGCTATTTCTTTTGTATTAAAGCCTGTATTGTGTAAACTTTTTATAACAAACCCCATTGTTTCTCATATCTCGACAATAAATCCATCAGGATCTTTTATTCTAAATACCTGCTGCTGCCAGGGTTGTTTTTTAATATCATGCAGAATTTCAATATTATTGTCTTTTATATTTTGATAAAATTCTTTTGATTCTTTGAGATTTTTAACCAAAAGTACAAAAGATTTTAATTTAAGTTTATTCATAAATGCTTCCTTTCCTACTAAATCTATATTAACGGGAATTTATCCAATATTTTATTATTTTAACAGATTTTGTAAAAAATAGTTTTGCAAATATTAATTAGATATTAGACCTGTTTGATAACTTCTGTCAGAAGTCATTTTGTGAACATCAAATAAATACTAATTTGGATACAATGTATGATTTTTTACTAATAGCTTATAATCTTAAAGATTTTTTTATAACTTTGACATGGTAAACCATGCCAAAGTTATCATTTTTTAGATTATCAAACAGGCCTATTAAATACGGCAGCGCTGAATTAGAATTAATATACATAGAGATTTAATTTTTTTCAAAAAAGAAGGAATTAATGGAATTAATAGAGGACAGGGCTGTTTTTACAAGAAAAAATAGTGCAGGTATTCCAGGCTGGCGGGAAAAGATAATAATGTTTTTGACAGCCCAGACAATTTCTCTATTTGGCTCAGCCCTGGTGCAGTTTGCACTAGTCTGGCACATAACTCTTGTAACAGAATCAGGAGTTATGGTATCAATTGCAACACTTTGCAGTTTTGTTCCAATGCTTGTTACTTCTCTTTTTGGAGGAGTAGTTGCAGACAGATATTCACGCAAAAAACTTATTATAGCCTCAGATATTATTGTTGCAGTTTCAACGCTTGTGCTTACACTGCTTTATATATCAGGGCATAAAGATATATGGATGGTTTTTCTCTTACTGGCAGTGCGCTCCACAGGAACAGGGATTCAGCTTCCTGCTGTAAATGCTGTTGTGCCTCAAATTGTTCCAAGAAAAAAACTTATTCATATAGGAGGAGTTAATGGCAGCCTGCAGTCTATAATATATCTTGCTGCTCCTGCGGCAAGCGGTGTATTGCTTACATTTGAACCGCTTGAGGTAGTTTTGTTTATAGATATAGCAACAACTATTATAGGTGTTGCTATTATGTCAAATATTAAAATTCCGCTTCCTTCCTTTCTTGGAAAAAAAGCAAGGCACAGTTATCTAAAAGATATTAAAACAGGCTGGGTATATATTTTCGGCAACCCTTTTCTTCGTACTTTTTTTCTTTTTTGTATGGCATTTTTCTTTATGTTTGTGCCTGCATCCCAACTTTCCAATTTGATGGTAGTGCGTAGTTTCGGCAATGAAGTGTGGAAGTTAAGTATGGCAGAAGTTATTTTTTCAATAGGCACATTTATCGGCGGTATTGTTATTACTGTTTGGGGAGGTTTTTCCAGGCGCACAAACACAATGATATTATCAAGCATAATTATTGGAATACTTGTTTTTATCTTAGGTATAACTTCATTCTTTATAATTTTTGTTTTTTTTATGGGATTGATAGGGCTTTTTCTTCCTCTGTTTTCCACGCCGCTGACTGTTTTTCTTCAGGAAAATGTTGATGAAAATATGCAGGGACGTATTTTTAGTATAGAGCAGATAGGTATAATAGGAATGCCTACAGTTGGAATTATTCTGTTTGGCCCTCTTTCTGATATTATAAATATCAGATATGTGGTTGCAGGTTCCGGCTTTCTGCTTATGTTATGCGGAATAGCTGCTCTATTCAGCAGCAGGCTTAAAAACTCTATTGTTAAATCTGCAAAACTGGATCAGTAATTTTATTTTTTCTGCAGAGCATCCTGTGTTTACTGCATATGGGACAGAGGATTGATATTATAACAGCAGCGGCAGCCGGCTGCACTGGCCTGTCGACCGTTACTATTCTGAAGGTTTAAGAGAAACAAATTTTCTTGGTGAAAAAGTGATAAAATACCATAGAACAATGACAACATATATAAATAATCTTTTAAAAACAGGATTCAGTATGACAGGATTTGCAGAAGCACAGCCTGATGCAGAAATGATTAAAAAAAATTCTGAATATAAAGATGAACTAAGAAGGCCTATGATTTTTATGATTTCTGCAAAAAATATAAAATAACTTATTTTATTAAGTTTTATTTAATATTTCTGCAGATAGAATATATAATTTTATTTAGCTTTTTATAATAATTAGATTTGACGGCAGCCACCGCAGCATGATTTTTGCAAGCTCTGCTTCATTCATGGGTTTTGATAAAAAGTCATTAAAACCGTTAGCTATAAACATTTCTTTTGCGCCGCTTACAGCATTTGCAGTAAGCGCAATTATAGGAACTTCAGATATTTTGCCTTTACTGCTGCGGATAAGTTTTGTTGCTTCAACTCCATCCATCTCAGGCATCATATGATCCATCAGAATAATATCATAATTATTTTTTTCCGCCATTTCTACAGCCTGGATTCCGCCTGCCGCAAAATCTATATCTGCGCCAAAAGGTTCAAGCATTGCAGCAGCTACCTGAAGGTTTATTTCAATATCATCTACTAAAAGAATTCTGGCGCAAGGAGCTTCAAATTCTATAAAGATGCTATCATCATTATTTGGAATATCTTCAAATTTCCCAATAACAAGAGGAAGTGTTATTCCAAAAACAGAACCTTTTCCATACTCGCTTTCCACCCATATTTCCCCATTCATCAATTGGCAAAGCTTTTTTGTTATAGCAAGTCCGAGGCCTGTGCCTACAACTTTTTTGTTTCGTACAAGATCCAGCTGCTGAAATGCTATAAAAAGCTTTGGGATAGCTTCTTTTTTTATTCCAATTCCTGTGTCTTTTATTGTAAAAATAATTTCTTCTCCACGGGAGCTCTGTTTGGCTGTAAAGATGACTTTGCCTTTCTCTGTATATTTAAGAGCATTATTAAGTATATTTGTAAGTATCTGGCGTATTCTTCTCTCATCGCCTTTTATTACATCTGGCAACTGCGGATCAAACTCGCAGATAAAATCAAGTTTTTTCTGATTAAACATAATCTCAAACATTGCGCGCAGGTTTGAAAGCATTCCATCAAGCCTAAAATATTCCGGAAATATTTCAAACTTTCCGGCTTCCATTTTTGAAAAATCAAGAAGGTCATTGATAAGGTTTAAAAGTACATTGGAAGCATTTTGTATATTTTTCAGATGTTCAAGCTGTTTCCCGTCAAGCTGTGTATTTCCAAGTATTCCTGAAAGCCCTATTATAGCATTCATAGGTGTGCGTATTTCATGGGAAACTGTTGCCAGAAAGTCAGATTTAGCTTCGTTTGCGCGCTCTGCTTCTTTTTTTGCATTAAGAATTTCAGTCATATCATAAAAAAATGACATAGCTCCTTCTGTCTTTCCTTTTTCATCAAGCATTGGAGTAATCTGTATGTTGTAGTTTTTTTCTATTTGATCATGCCCAAAATCAACACTTTCAGATAGTTCTACAGTATGGTTTTTTATATAGACTGTTGAAAATGCTTCATCTATTTTTTCAAGAAATTCCGGTTTTGTGTATGGCGCAAGAAGTTCTCTGTAATGCATTCCTCTAACCATTCCTTCTGCAGGTATATTGCATCTGCGGAGAAATGATTCTGTGCAATAAGCTGTTTGTCCGTTTTTGTCAAAAAGTAAAATTATGTCCTGGCAGTTTCCCATAAGAAGATTCATATAACGTTCAAGCTCAGACCTTTTGGCAGCTATAACCCTGTTAATGCTGTCTCTGGCCTTTGCAGTCTCTTTGTTTCTTTCAAACTGAGTTTTTATAATTTTAAATTCTCTTACCTGCTTTTTATATTCCCTGGATAAACTGTCATGTTCGTTTTTTATTATCTGAAAATTTTCCTTCAGATTATTATATTCATTCTTAAGTGTATCAAGTTCTGTTTTAAGGATTTCATCTTTGCTGTTTAAAATACTTTCCATTTTGATGATTCCTTATTTATAAAAATAAAATTAAACACCGCATATTGGAGAATATTGGAATGCAGGAGTTTTTTTTATAGTAATTATAAATAGCTACAAGTTTTGTAATATGTTTCATAATTCTTAAAATGCACAGATAATAAATGTATTATTATGGCTTCGGTTTGCAGTTGTCCCGTCTTTTTTATATACCGGGCATATTTCGCCGCCTGAGTAACTCATCATATATGTTATATTGCTGCCTGCAATTTTTGAATTAACCATTTCAAGCTCTGTTTTAGGGTTGTGTTCAAGAGCAAAAAAACGGCCTATGCATGAATAGATAAGTATTGCTCCATATTTGCCGCTGCTTAAAGTTTTTTCCAAAGCATTAGCAGATGTTGAAATAATTTCATCAGCATCAAACCTGCCTATCGTAAGCGTGGCTCCTACAGGAACTTTTCCTCCGCAAACAGCGCTTCCATCAGGTGTTACTGCAAACATTGCTCTTACTACAGGCTCTGTGCCGTCATTATAATTAATAATAATAGGAAAAGCATTTATTCCTGCTATATTGCCTTCTTCATTTTGAGTAAGGCCGACAGAAAGAAGAAACTCTGTTGTAGATTTGCCATTAACAGATTGAAGCTGATTTCCCTGGGATGCTGTAATTGCTCCTTTTTCCGGGAAAATTTTTTCATCAGATATTGTTCCAATATAGAAATCAGGTTTTATATCTCCATATATAAGCAGAAAAGCATAGCAATCCTTATATGCTTTTCCATCTAGTATAACATATGCTTCGCTGTAATCAGGATTATGGTCTACTGGCAGTGTTCCAAAATTTGGCAAATTACCTGTTATATTATCCATAGCTTCTACAAAAAAATCACCGCTTACATTAAACAGCAAAGGCACAAAACTAAACATAAGCGATGGTTTTTCGCTATGCCTGGAAATAGCTTTCTCATAAGCAGCGCACAGTATTTCCTGGGTTTCTCCTTTAATAGGTTCTGTTATTCCAGTTATAAATTCAAGATTATCGCTGGTCAAAACCAATAGGGATAGCATTGTATCTCCTATTTCCCCCTTGGTAGTATTTGCAATAGTGGTTGTTCCTATAATTTCAAAAGGTAGTTTTTCGCTTAAAGCTTTTATAACACCGCTTTCAACAAAATCTGCAAAGCAGGAAACTATTCCTATGCTGTTTTTTAAAAGCTTTCCTTTAAAATCAAGTTTTTCAACAAGATCGGAAACAGCAAATTCCACATCATCTATTTCAGTAGTATATGCCGAAAATGATTTAATCATTTTTCCCTCCATGTTTTACAATGCTGTTTTTTATATATAAATATTAACATGATATGGTTATTTTAAACTACTCAAAATTTCATGATAGTTCCAATAGTTTGGAAAACAGATTTTTAGGATAGATAATATTGGAAAAATAATATTAGCCGGATTAAGTGTTATGTGCAAAAAATTCGGCATCTTTTTTATAATCAAAGTCCTTTAAAATCCAAAGTTGCAAAATAGTCATCAACAGTTTCAGCTCGCCTAATCTGTTTTACAGATCCATCAAGCTTGAATAAAAGCTCTGCAGAGCGGAGTTTTCCATTGTAGTTAAATCCCATTGCATAACCATGAGCGCCTGAATCATGAATTATAATAATATCGCCAGGCTTTGTTTCAGGCATTTCCCTGTTGATTGCAAACTTATCATTATTTTCGCATAACGAACCTGTAACATCGTAAATATGGTCTTTTTTGCCATCTGGATTGCTCATATTTGTAATATGGTGGTATGCGCCATAGAGCGCAGGCCGCATAAGATTTGCCATACAAGCATCAAGCCCAATATAATTTTTATAAGTCTCTTTTTTATGAATAGCTTTTGTAACAAGATATCCATAAGGGCCTGTAACCATTCTTCCGCATTCCATTACTATTTTTAAAGGATCAAGCCCTGCTGCTTTTATTTTTTTATCATAAGCTTTTCTTATTCCATCAGAAACATATTCAAGATCAACAGCTTTCTGATCAGGCTTGTATGGTATGCCAATGCCTCCGCCAAGATTTACAAACTCAAACTTTATTCCAATTTCTTTGGAAATATCTGCAACAAGATCAAAAAGAATCTCTGCAGTTTCTATAAAATAGTCAGGGTTAAGTTCGTTTGATGCAACCATTGTATGGAGTCCGAATCTTTTTATTCCTTTTTCTTTTAAAAACTTGTATCCGTCAAAAAGCTGCTGTCTTGTAAAACCATATTTTGCTTCTTCAGGGTTTCCGATAATTTTATTGCCTTCTTTTAAAGAACCTGGATTATATCTAAAGCAGATAAGATCAGGAAGCCCCGCTTCTTTTTCAAGAAAAGAGATATGTGTTATATCATCAAGATTTATAATTGCTCCAAGTTCTTTTGCTTTTATATATTCCTGTGAAGGCGTATCGTTTGAAGTAAACATTATGCTCTCTCCCTTTATTCCCACTTTTTCAGAAAGCAGAAGTTCAGGAAGAGAAGAGCAGTCTGCCCCCATTCCTTCTTCTTTAAGAATTTTCATAATATATGGATTTGGAAGAGCTTTTACTGCAAAATAGTTTTTAAATCCGCCAGTTACCCATGAGAAAGCTTTGTAAAATCTTTTAGCATTTTCCCTTATTGCTTTTTCATCATAAATATGGAATGGTGTCGGATATTTTTCTATAATTTTTTCAATTTGTTCTTTAGTGAACGGAACTTTTTTTTCTGACATTACTAACCTCTGGTTGTAGAATTTGCTATAATATATTAGATAAGCTTTGAATATCTGCAATTAAATGGAAAATAAATTTGTCCCAATGCAGATATTCTCTGTTTTATAACTTACAATATATAATAGGTTATTTCAATATTTTAATATACAAGGCTGATTACAATAAGTGAGCTTAATTATGAGAGGAGGATTTGTGAAATTTACAATTGTTCCAGTTTTTAAATTTTTTGATATTCTTAGAAGGGTAATCTTAAATCTGATATTTTGGGGAATTGTTATAATAATAGCTGCAGTCTATGTAAAAAATACCTATATGCCTGAGGTTGCGCCTGGTTCTGTTCTTATGGTAAGGCCGACAGGTTATATTATTGAACATACATCTTCCGATACTGCTGATTTTATTTCAGGAGATGATGAGGATAACGATACCACATTGCGGGCGCTGCTTGCAGTGCTTGATGAAGCAGCAAAAGACAGTAGTATATCAGCCATGTTTCTGGATTTAAGAAGATTTAACGGCAGCGGTTTAAGCAAGCTCCAGGAAATTGCAATAGCTGTAAAAAAAGTAAGAGATTCCGGGAAAAAAGTTGTGGCATTTTCCAATACCTATTCCCAGGGTAAATATTATATTGCTTCCCATGCAGAAAATATTGTGATTGATCCTCTTGGCGAAATGATGTTTACAGGCATTGGAGATTTTCATAACTATTTTGGAAAAGGCTTTAAAAAATTCGGAATAGGAATAAATGTATTTAGGGCAGGAGAATATAAAAGCGCAGTAGAGCCATATACTTCTGATAAAATGTCTGTACAGGCAAGAGAAGCATCAGAGAATTATATGGGAGATTTATGGAATGAATATCTTGCAGCAGTATCAAAAGAAAGAGATATAACCAGAAAAAATATTGATAAATATATTTCAGATTATGCTGTAATACTTGAAAAATATAAAGGCAACTCTGCTGAGACAGCAAAAGCAAACAAGATTGTAGATACAATAGGCGTCTATGAAGATGCGGTAAATATTGCAGGAACAGGCAAGCAGATAGAGTGGAAAGATTATTATAAAGCTATAAAAAAGAGAGAAAAAAGTGCACAGGATAAAATAGCTGTTGTTATTGCATCAGGGACTATTGTTCCAGGAACACAGCCTCCGGGAACAATTGGGTCATCTTCATACGTTACTATTCTTGATAATATAAAAGAAGATAAAAAAGTTTCTGCTGTAGTATTGCGCATAGATTCAGGCGGCGGAAGTGTAGGAGCTTCCGAAGATATAAGACGCGCCCTTCAAAAAGTTAGGGAAACAGGAAAACCTGTTGTTGTCTCAATGAGTTCTGTTGCAGCTTCCGGAGCTTACTGGATATCAACAGCTTCTGATTCAATATTATGTATGCCTTCCACTCTTACAGGTTCTATAGGGGTTTTTGGAATGCTTCCTGATATTAGTGTATTTCTTGATAGATATCCCGGAATAACAACAGATGGATACGGCACAACAAAATTTTCAAGTTTTTACAGGCCTGATATAAGCCTTACAGAAGATATGAAAAAGATTTTAACTTTAAGTGTTGAAAATGATTACAGCAAATTTCTTAATCTTGTAAGCAGCGGAAGAGATATTCAGCTAAGCGAGACACGTAAAATAGCAGGCGGCAGAGTATGGAGCGGGCGCGCTGCAATTTCAAGAAAACTTGCTGACAGGGCCGGAACATTGGAAGACGCAATTGTTCTTGCTGCAGAAAAGAGCGGTGTGACAAACTATAGTGTTGATTATTATGAGCCGAAAGAGAATTTAAGATCTTCCATATCAAGAGGGCTTGGCGCAATGGCTGCTTCCGTAAATAAAAGCATTGGAGATAACCTCTATGATTTTATAACAGAAGCATTATTGTTTCATGCAGGAAAAGAAAATAATTCAGATCTCTTTTTTGAAAATATTTT
>JAVBQS010000153.1:0-2824 GCA_031548835.1 Spirochaetia bacterium | reverse complement strand
ATCAAGTTGATATCTGTTTTCTTGCTCTCCATGGCGGGGCAGGCGAGGATGGACGAATCCAGGGATATCTTGATATATGCGGCATTCCTTATACAGGAAGCACACATATGCCATGCTGTTATGCAATGGATAAAGATGTTTCAAAACTTCTTTTTAAAAGCAATGAAGTGCCAACTCCTGACTGGCTTATGGCTCCTGCATCGTTAGATGAAGTAAATAAAAAACTTGGGCTGCCTGTTGTTGTAAAACCAAGCAGGGAAGGTTCTACTGTAGGACTTACTGTTGTAAAAACTCCTAGTGATTATGATAAAGCAGTAAACCTTGCATTAAAATATGATTCACAGGTTGTTATAGAAAAATTTATTCCAGGAAGAGAATTTACAGTAGGAGTTCTTGAAGACCAGCCTCTTGGCGTTGGTGAAATTATACCAAAATTTTCTGAAATATTTGATTATAAAAGCAAATATCAAAAAGGCGGGGCAGAAGAGATATTTCCTGCAAAAATAAGTAATAAAGAAACAGAGATGCTTAGGTCAGCAGCATTAAAAGCTCATAAAGTATTAAGAATGGAAGATTACAGCAGGGTTGATTTTAGAATGGATCCTGAAGGAAACATATGGTGCCTTGAAGTAAATGCTCTTCCTGGAATGACAGCTACAAGCCTGCTACCGCAGTCAGCATCTGTAATGGGAATATCTTTTCAGGATCTTTGTGAAAAAATCTGTATAATTGCAATAAAAAGAAATAAAAAATAGGCTTTAGATATTTTATAAGGTTATGGTTGTTTGAGCATGCACATTATATTTTTTTGCCTGCAGGCCAGCCAAAGCTTTCCTGCTGTCTTTTATATAACTTTGCAATAGTCCTTCTTTTTCCAGCAATTCTTCGCTAGTGCCTTCCTCTATCAGCCTGCCTTTATCAAGTACTATTATTTTATCTGTATCCATAACTGTGCGCAGGCGGTGGGCAATTGTAACCACAGTTCTTCCTTTCATAAGTTCTGAAATTGCTTCCTGTATTAAAATTTCGTTTTCCGGGTCAAGAGAAGCAGTTGCTTCATCCAGTAATACAATTGGTGCATTTTTAAGCAATGCTCTTGCTATTACAAGCCTCTGTCTTTCGCCTCCCGCAAGATTAATATTTTTCGTGCCAATAATAGGTGTCACAACCATTTGGAAGTTTTTCAATAAATTCATGACATTATGCAGCCGTTGCTGCTTTTATATATCTTCTCTGCTTGCATTTTTGTTGTCAATTAAAAGATTATCCGCAATACTTTGTTTAAATAAAAATATATCCTGGAATACAAAACTGACTATATCCATAAGATATTGGCTTGAGATATTTCTTATATCTATGCCGCCTATTTTAATTGAACCTTCCATAACATCATAAAACGGGGAATTAAATGAGCAAGTGTAGATTTCCCGCTGCCGGAAGACCCGAGAAGTGCCGTTACTTCTTCCTGGTTTGCGATAAAAGTTATATGTTTAATAGACGGAGCTTAATTTTCATCATTATAGCTAAAAGTAACATTTTCAAAACTAATACTAAAATTTTTCGCCTGCTGAAGAGATATAGTTTCCGGCAGGGGCGGTATATTAAAAACCCTATCCATACGTTTAATTCTATCTGCAATTTATTTACCGGTATGTGAAACATACATAAGTTTTGTAAATACCGCAGGGATTGACATAGAAAAGATTAAATAAAAAATTGAAGCTAAAGTAAATTCTATATAACTAGAAACAGTTCCAGATATTATAATAACGCTGACATACTCCACTGCATAATTATTTATATCTTCAAGAGAATCTTGGTACTTTTTAAAAATTTTCTTGAATCTTTGCTGTTATATACAAGCATTTGTATACAATATGAAAAAATAATTGGCGCAAATGATGCAATGCCAGTCTCCAGTCGAAAATAAATAAAATAATTAATACAACAAAAGGTGCGGCAAAAGAGCCAGTTAAATCCGGCAGTTGATGTACAGTAAAACCTTCAAGTTTTTCAATATTTTCATCAACTATCTTACATAATTTACCGCTGGAATTTCCAGTATGAAAGCCTAAAGTCAGTAACGCAAAATCTATTTTCAAACTATAAAGAGTAGTAAATGCTGCAATATGGGAACACATTAGCGCAATAAAATTCAGAAGAATTACAGCAACCGAGCCTATACCTGCACCAGCCAGCCAAGCTTTATTATATATACGTTATTTATTTATAAAATATTATTTATATACAGCAAAAGTTCCTGAATAATAAAATAGATAGCAATAATATGGAGGAAAAGCAGCATCAGCACTTATGTGCTGATAAAATACAGGAAGTAAACACCAGAATTTTTTGTAGAAGCAATTTGCCGCAATCTTGCTATTCCTGTTTTATGAGGTTTATTTTTTTCATAAAGATTCTCCAGACATATCAAAAAGTAATTAACCTTCTTTAAAAGACTCATGTAAATAAAAACAGCAGAAATACTATTTTATGGTATAACAATGATTTAATAACTTTTTTTTAAATAAAAAATAAATTAGATATAATTAATAATATTAGTTCTATATAATTAAATATTTGTCAAGTTAAAAAGCAGTTTTGTTCACGGAAATCAATTTTCACAAACAGTCAAGAAATCCAGGATGGTTTTAGAATCTAACAAGCAATCTAACATCAATTGGGAAATTGGACGTTTGGAATCCGATTTTGTTTTGTAGCCTTTCATTGTGTTCAGTGCGATCTTCCGAACAATATTAAGATTCTGCTGAATGTTACTATCTTCAACTCTGCAAAAATCTTCGCCGAAATGGACATCTAAAAG
>JAVBQS010000020.1:0-7022 GCA_031548835.1 Spirochaetia bacterium | reverse complement strand
AAAATTCTTAGAATTAAAATGAAAAAAATGGAGGAATAAATGGGAAAAGGTTCTGCTTTTGGTAAAACAATTCTTATTGGTGATCAGTTTGTTTTAAATGGAGTTCCTGCTATTCTTTCAGCACTTCCGTATCAGACAGATACAATTGTTGAAAGAGTTCCTAAGGGAAAAGGTTTTACAGTAGAGGATAACAGGGTAGAAGTTCCTGGATATAAAGAGAAAAAAAAGGATGCATGCCATAAATCATATGAACAGATGATAAAGGTTATGAAAATTAACCTTAAAAAAAATCCGTTAAAAATTACTGTGGGCGGCGACCTTCTTGCAGGAAGCGGTGTTGGCGCCAGCGCTGCGATAAGCGTATCTTTTGCAAGAGCATGCAACGAAGAATTCAAACTTGGGCTTGATAAAATAGAGGAAAATTATATTGGCTGGGAAGGGGAACATGCTTACCATGGTATTCCAAGCGGAGTAGATAATACAGCTTCTTCATTTGGCGGGCTTATGATGTATATGATCCGCGATGGAAAGAAAATGTATGAAAGAATTGTTCCTGCAAAACCTCTTTATGTTGTTCTTGCAAACAGCGGTATTACATATAACACAGCTCTCCTTGATGAACATGTTGAAGGCCTTATTAAAAATAATGCCGAGCTTTTTTATACAAAACTTAATAAGATTACAGAACAGGTTTATGATATGAAAAAAGCAATAGAAAAAGGAGATCTTAAAGCAGCAGGCGATATAATGGTTGAAAACCATAAGATTTTAAAAGAGATGGATCTTAGCCATCCAAAACTTAATGAGTTATGCGAAAGATCTATTAAAATGGGCGCTTATGGCGCAAAGCTTACAGGAGGCGGAAGAGGCGGCTATATGGTTGCTCTTGTAAAAGATGCTGCAACACAGAAAAAGATAGCAGCAAAATTTGAAGCTGAAAAAATTCCTGTAATTACTGCCCAGCTTGGAATCAATGCTGCGGATAATGTTAAATTCAGATTATTGAAATAAAGTAAACTATTTTTTAAAACAAAAAGAGCATCTATTAACAAACAGATGCTCTTTTTTATTTATCCTTGCTGCCATGCCAGGGTTATTGATTTGCCTGCTATTGAAACAAATCTATAAACAATACAAATTACTCGATTTTCATTCTTATAAAAGTTTGATAGTGACATGGTATGCCTGCTTTCTCCATTTCTTCTATGCTTGAGGTACGAGAAATTCCGCCCCCGAAATCATCTAAGATTTTTTCCCAGTCACAGCCACAGTCAGGGACACAGGGGTTATATTCATCATCATCTACTTCTGTAAGACAGATCGACAATACTTTAAGCTCATTCCCATCAGCTGAAATTGAAAATTTACAAGGGCGTCCCTTCTCCTGATACGTTGTTTTTTCTTCGAAATCTCCGATTTGCCAATTCCACTCGGAGGTATTCGTTTGTTCCCAAATCACATTTGGCACAGTTTCGTCAGCAACAAACTTTCCTTTCCCAATACCAGGTCTATATATACCATCGATTACTGTTCCGTGGTAGTGTTTTGAATCATTTGGATCCTTGTCTTTGTCCCTAAAAGTACTATTAATGTTTGAATAATTTTCGCCGTCACAAATAATGGTTTGTCTTGCATCTATGCCGATGGTGTTAGGAGTTCCTACTCTGGGGAGTTCGCCTTCTTTGGGGGGTGTTGTTTCATACCATGCACCTTCAAGGCCGGTGTTTTTATTAATTGAAATTAAGGGCCCTTCAAATTCCTCTGCAGTATGGTTTTCAATAATTTCCGGAATATCTCCTTCAATAAATACTAATTGATTATCTTTTATTGTTATGGAATATTCTTCTCCTTTTTCGGAATTTTTTAGTTCAAACCTTGTCCCGTTTCCGGTATCAGAAATTTTTCCAATAATTTTTCCCTTGCATTCTTTTACTGTCCCGTTTGGTAAAATCATCATCAGAACATAATTATCTCCTTTTTCAGCGCTTACTCTTCCCTGTCTTGGAGCTGCCATACTGCCGGAACCTTCAATTTTTAAGTTGTATACAACATTGTGGGTACCTACAGCCTTTAATCCTGTGTCTGTATTTACAGGAGTCAAAGAACTGCCGCCCGGGGAATCACAAGCATAAAACAGCAAACAAAATGCCGGCAATAGACTCAGCATTATTGAAATAGTTAATTTCTTTTTCATAAAAAATCTCCTTTTTATTTTTGACTCTCAAAATGGGAGTTTGTTTGATAACCTCTTTTTTTGCTTATATTTTCCTCTTTAAAGATTTTCTGGCCTTCCAGAAAAATATTGGCAGATAACACAATTTTTTTCTTATTTTCACTGTTCAGTTTGTCATAGATCCCAGTTAATTCTTCTACCTCTTTATTATCTGTCATCTTGGCGCCTTTTGGTTATTATTTGTAATCATTATATTAATTACAAAATGAATTGTCAACGAAATAAACCGGCCTGATGCAGAATAGGGAAGCGCCTGATTTTTAAGACAGCAAAATTTATGCCTATTGAATAAACCACTTTTTTGCTTCATATTATGGATAAAAGGATTAGGCCTTTTAGTATGAGTGATATAAAAGACAGAATTAAAAAAGTAAGAACCAGATTAAATCTTTCTCAGCGGGAATTTTCAAAAAATATTTTTATAAGTCAGGCTTTATTGGGAGAAATTGAATTAGGAAACAGAAAAGTTAATGACCGGACTATACAGCTTATTATTTCACAATTTAATGTTAGCAAAGAATGGATTATAAAAGGAAAAGGCGAAATATTTACAGCCCCGCCGCCTGATCTTCAACTTGAAAAATTGATTGAGGTATTTAATCAGCTTGATAAAGAACTTAGAGGTTATCTGCTTGCCCAGGCGAAAGGGTTGTTAAAAATACAAAAAGAAAAAATTGATAATAAAGATTCTGCCTAAATCTATAAACTATGTATTATAGAAAGAGAAGCAAATCAGTCTATTTTCTTTTTGCCAGAATAATTTCAGCTGCTTCATGAAATCCTCTGGCTGATTCTTTTTCTGTAATATATGTTGGGAAGTCCTTAAGCCTGCTTAAAAAGTTTTTAATATTTGCAACAGCTGTTGTATTTTTCAATTTTGCAAATATTGGCTCATTGTTAAGCGAATCGATAAAATATATTATTTTATCATCCATCTGCCTCTCTAAGAGGGCCTGCATCTTCTGTAAAAACAACAGCAATTTGAAGCAAACTTATAATTTCAACTGTTTATTAAATAAATTATGAAAAACTTTTTAACTAAGCAATTATAGATATATTTCTTTAAAAAGAAAGAAAAGTAGTAATTGACAAACGCTAACTAGTCTGTTAAACTAGTTTATATGGAAATAGGAGCGTTTGAAGCAAAAACTCATTTTTCAGAAATAATTGAAGAAGTTCAAAAAGGTAAAACCTATGTTATAACTAAAAGGGGGAAGCCTGTGGCAAAAATGGTGCCTTTTACCGTTAATAGCTATATACGCAAAGAAGTAATTAAGCAGCTTTCAGAGTATAATACAGATTTAAAAGAAAAATTTAATATTAAAGCAGCAATAAAATCCGGCAGGAAATAAAAAATGGTATATGTTCTTGATTGCTCTTTTTGTGCAGCTCTGTTTTTACCGGATGAAGAATCTGAAGTAATAAAAAAACATTTTTACAATATTGATGAAAATGACCAGGTATATGTTCCTCTGTTATGGTGGTATGAATTATCCAATGTACTAACTATTGCGGTAAGACGGAACAGGTTAAAGCATAGCAATATATTAAATATAGGCAAGCTTTTGTCATCATTTGGGTTTATTACAGATTCAAATTATGGAAACAGCTATATGGAAAAATTAATTGAATTCTCGCATATTTATAACTTGAGTTCTTATGATGCTGCATATTTGGAATTAGCAATAAGGCATCAGGCTGTTATGGGAACAACTGATAAAGCTCTTAAAAACTCCTGCTTAAAAGCTGGTGTAAAAATTTTATAATAAAATTTAAGAAACAGATTTTTTATAATCCTCTTCTTTTTGCCAAAATAATTTCAGCTGCTTCATGAAATCCTCTGGCTGATTCTTTTTCTGTAATATATGCCGGAAAATTTTTTAATCTGTTTAAGAAATTTTTAATATTTGCAACAGCTGTTGTATTTTTCAATTTTGCAAACATTGGCTCATCGTTAAGCGAATCGCCGAAATAAATTATTTTATCATCCATCTGTTCAAGCGTTTTTCCTGTAAAATCTTTTAGAAAAATATTAAAGCATGTAAGTTTGTCATATTCGCCATACCAGCAGTTTACATGAATACTTGATACTTTATATGTTGCGCCTTCGTCTTCTGCAATTTCACATATTTTATCAACCTCTGCCTGGCTGAGCGGGCCTACATCTTCTGTAAAGTCTATGGCAAGGTCAGCTATTCTGAAAGCCTGGTCAGAAGCAATACCGCATCCTGGAACTTCTTTAAGAGCTCTTTCTCTTATAACTTTAAGCTTTTCCTGTCCTTTTTTACGCATATCTTCTGTCTGTAAATATTTTCTTATAACTTTTCTGTTTTTTTCATCATAGGAATAATAAAAAGCTCCATTTTCTCCTATAACTCCTGCAACAGGCCACATGCGCGCAATATGGTCACACCATCCCGCAGGCCTTCCTGTAACAGGCACAACCTTGATTCCTGCTTTATTAAATTCCCAGATTGATTCAATTGTTTCAGGAGGGATTTTTCCATGCTCTGTAATAGTATCATCAATATCTGTAAAAACATATTGCAGATTTTTACAAAATTCTTTATCTATAGCTGCTATTGGTTTTATCTGATTCATTTTTTCCTCTTATAAACTATATTTGTAAAAACTATTTTCATCAATTAGATTGACTGCTATCAATAATTATATTCAGTAACTTTCTGAATATTGTAACAAAAAAAATAACAGTTTGACAAAAAAATTTTCTTATCTATACTCATATTTATGATAATAGCACATAGAGGCGCAAGCAGCATTGCGCCTGAAAATACAATAGCTGCTGTAAAAAAAGCATTTGAGCTAAATGCAGACGGCATAGAAATAGATGTCCAGATGAGTAAAGATGGAGAACTATTTGTTTTCCATGACTGGACGCTTGAAAGAATTGCAGGAGATAAATCTCTTATATCTGATAAAAAATCAGTAGATATAAAAAAAGTTGATGCAGGAAAATGGTTTTCGGAAAAATATATAGGAGAAAAAATTCCCCTGCTTAAAGAACTTCTTGCTGCTGTTCCTGCGGGAAAGCTTATAAATATAGAAATAAAGAAAACTGCGGTCGATGAGAGAGATATTGAATCCAAAGTAGTTAAGTGCGTAAGCGATGCAGGATGGCTTGATAATGTTATATTTTCATCTTTTAATCATACATGTATCGCAAAAGTAGATAAAATTGACTCAAAGCTTAAAAAAGCGCTTATAACCTATTCTGTTTCTCCAGAACCAATGGACTATTTTAAAAGCTTTAACTGTTACAGTATTCATCCTGTTTATTATTATACAAACCAAAAGCTGATAAATCTTCTTCATTCAAATAAAATAAAAATATATCCATGGGTAGTTGATGAGCCAAAATATGCAAAAATGTTAACAGATATGGGCTGTGACGGCATAATAACTAATAATCCTGCTATTAAATTTTAAGAAAAGACTTAACCTCTTCCAGCAATGGAATTGAACTCATTCCTCCGCGCTTTTGTACAGATAAGGCAGCAGATGCTGCATTCAAAATCATAATTTTTTGT
This sequence comes from Spirochaetia bacterium, assembly GCA_031548835.1. Taxonomy (GTDB): domain Bacteria; phylum Spirochaetota; class Spirochaetia; order CADAEX01; family CADAEX01; genus WQTU01. Next base: position 1,241 of record JAVBQS010000020.1, on the reverse strand, counting down.
AAAGCACCACATAAAAGCGCTGTGAAATATATCTCCTGCTCCTGTTGTATCAACAGCATTAACTTTAAAAGCAGGCTTTTTTATAATTTTGCTTTCTTTCTTAAAAACAACTCCATCTTCGCCCATTGTAATTACAATATTGTTCTTATTTAACTTTTCAAGTAAAGCAAATGCAGTTTTGTAATCTGATTCTTTTTTTATATTTTTTAAACCAGAAACAGAACATGCAAATCTTTCAGAACATACAAGATAGTCAGCTTTTGATGCAAGTATTTCTGTCTCTTTTCTTAATGACCCTGCATCAAGAACTGTTTTTGCATCAGGAAATAGCTTTATTGAGCGCAATGCTGTATTAAATTCATAACCATCAAAAAGAATAAAAGCAGGTTTAATATTTTCAATTTCAGGAATAATACCGGATATTATTTGTTCCAGGCTGTTGCGGTTGACAAGGGTTCTGCTTGCATTTTTTAAATTTACAATAATTATTGAAAAAGGTGTTTTTGTTCCTTTTTTTCTTAAAATAAAGGAACAATCTACGCCATAGGATTCAAGATCTCTTAACCATATCCCCATAAATATCATCTCCTGTTGTGCCTATAAAAAAAGTTTTTAACCCCCATTGTGCAAGCAGCGTTGCAGCATTTGCGGCAGGCCCTCCTGTGCATTCATTAAAATCTTTAGTTCTGTATTTGTAATTTTCTTCTGGATAATCTTCGAGATAAGCTGTTATATCATATGAGGCATTGCCTATACATAAAATGTTATTCATTACTAATACTGCCTTTTATATAATTATATAAAATATTGAACCTCTTGCAAAACTCAGGAAATGAAGGCCTGCAAATACTTAATAGCAGCCAGACAAAAAACTGATGCCATAAGAACAAACGAGACTTTAGAGAAGCCTTTGACATAGATATTTTTGGGAATCAAATTATCCTTGAGGTGAGAGATAGCCCTTTCTACCGTGGTTCGTATTTTATACCGTTCCAGCTTTGCAGGTTCAAGCGGAGGGCGGTTTGTATCTTTACGCTTGTTAGGGCCGATGATGGGAATTCTGCCCCTGCTTCGGATATACACTGCAATTGTTTTGGCGTCATAACCGGCATCCATCAAACTGTAACAGACAGCCGCTTTCTGTTCTGTCAATTTCTCCATAGGGATTGCAAGCTGACTGTCATGAACATTGGCACCGCTTATGGCCGCCGTGAGTGGAAAGCCGCTGTCCGAAACATCAA
>JAVBQS010000191.1:0-25146 GCA_031548835.1 Spirochaetia bacterium | reverse complement strand
TTGATTATTAGATTAGCAGCAGTAAAACAGCAATTATAAATTTTGTTTAACTTTTCCTGATTGTTTAAAAGCAGGACAGTTATATCCGGTATTACGCAAAACAGCAAAAGACGGGAGTTCCCTGCTTTTTATACTAAAAACAGAACAGGAGCGGGGAAACCTTTCATCCCAGGTTACCTTAAAATAGATACATTTAAAACAGTCTGGAGGAGAATTTGAATTTTCCACTAAAATAATAATAAAAGGTATTAGGCCATATAACAAGCCCTGCGCCCCGCTCTTGCGGTGCAGGCTCTGTTGCAGGCAGCGGGAATGTCCCGTCCCCGCCTGCGGCGGGGTGCTTCGCTAACTTGTTTCGGGAATATTTATCCCATACTTGTTTCAGGACAGGAAACTACCTTTGCCAGCCTTCGGCATCGGCGCTGATGAGGCTCTCCCCTGCAAAAGTGAAGCCGGGGAGGGGGTGAATAGCAGCTCTTTTTTATGTTTTCAATCTTGTGATAAAAAATTGATAAAAATTGGATTTGCAGAAAAATAATTTCCTGACACTTTGCATATTTTGTACTATTATAATTTCATTTTTTTATAAATTATAAAAAAATTATCAGATTCCATAACTAAATATCAGAATTCATTATTTATATAAAAATAATATTTTCATGTTCTTGTTTATAAAATATGCTAGACTTATATTGTGCATAATATAAAAGAAAAAAATAATAATGCTGAAAAAGCGTGGCTTGTAGGAATAAATTTACATGACAGTAAAACTTCCGGAAGCAGTAATGAAAAACAAGATATAGAAAGCCATCTTGATGAACTTTCATCATTGCTTAAAACATTAGGAGCAGAAACTGAAGGCAAAACTGTTGTTTCTTTAAAAAAACATTCTCCTTCTTTTCTTATAGGAAAAGGAAAAATGGAAGAGATAATCTCAAATGCATCTGAGTCAGAATCATCTCTTATTGTGTTTGATGATGATCTTTCCCCATCACAGCAGAAAAACTGGGAAAATATATCAAAAAAAAGAGTAATAGACCGGAGGGAAGTAATAATAAATATTTTTGCAGAACGCGCAAAAACAAAAGAAGCTTCGCTGCAGGTAGAACTTGCATATTGCAAATACAGGCTTCCTCGCCTAACAGGAGCATGGAAACACCTTTCCCGTCAAAGAGGAGGAAGATATGGAACAAAAGGAGCAGGAGAAAAACAGATTGAAATAGACCGAAGATTTTTTCTAAAAAGAATAGCAGTCCTTAAAAAAGAACTTAAAGATATTGAAAAGCAGAGAAATACAAGAAGAAAGCTTAGGGGAAACAGAGAAGTTTTTTCCTGCGCAATTGCAGGTTATACAAATACAGGAAAATCAACACTGCTTAACAGACTTACAGGAGCAAATGTAAGTGCAAACAACAGGCTGTTTGATACTCTTGATCCTGTAACAAGAAAAATGCATCTTCCTGATGGAAAAGAAATTGTAATAACAGATACTGTAGGTTTTATAAGAAAACTTCCCCACCAGCTTATTGAAGCTTTTAAATCAACTCTTGAAGAAACAGTTTTTGCAGATATTGTAATACTTTTGCTTGATGCTTCAAGCAGCGAAGTTAAAAGCCATTATCAGACATCAATAGATGTTTTAAATGAAATAGGAGTGGATAAGGAAAAAATTATGGTAGTATTTAACAAGACAGATTTATGTTCCGATCCTTTTTCACTTTCAATATTAAAGCAAGAATTTGACGATTCTCTTTTTATATCTGCATTAAATGGAGAAAATATTGATACATTTATATCTGAGATTGAAAAAAGAGCAGTAGTGCATTCTTTACATTCCAGCGCAGAAAGTTTGTAATTGCAAATAACACAATTTAATTATTTTTAAAAATTGCAGATATTAAAATTCAAATGAGGGAAATAAAGAATTTAAAAAATACAGTAATCCAAAAGCTGTTTTGGAAAGAATAAAAAACAACAGCAGAAGCTATTTTTTTATACACTTTTTCTTTGTTTTTAATAATTTATTTCTTTTATCTGTTTAATTACAAAAAAGTTTTCTTAGGCTTTATTTATAATATTTTTAACTATTTGCTTGATGCCTGCCAGAATCCTTTCCATTTTTCAGGATTGGCCATATAATAACGGCATTGCCCGGCATAATAAAAGGACGGAGCATCGTTATCCGATAGTATTTCAAATTGCTTTAATGCAGGAGCAAACTCTCCTTTATAAAAAAGAGTGCAAGCTTCATCAAACTGCTTTATTACTGGCTCTTTCTTTCTGAAATTTATTTCTGTCATAGGTTCATAAACAGTAACTGCTTCTTTTTTCCCAACAACAGCAACATCTGCAAGCCTGCGGCTGTTAAAATTACAGTACTTGCCTGCTTTTTCCATAGTAGCTTTGGTACACATAATATAGGTGCCAAACTGTTTATTTAAACCTTCAAGCCTTGCAGCAAGGTTTACAGAATCTCCAAGCATTGTATAGTCAAAACGCTTGTTTGAACCCATGTTTCCTACTACAGCATATCCTGTATTAAGGCCTATTCTGGTTATTAATTTAAAACCAAAATTATTTTCAAAAAATTCCTGCTTTTCCTCAAGTTTTTCAAGGCATTCCAAAGCAGCTCCCAATGCTCTTGCTGCATGATCCTCCTGGTCAACCGGAGCATTCCAGAAAGCAATAATAGCATCTCCTTCATATTTATCAATTGTGCCGCCAGAATCAAGAATAATATCTGTCATAAAAGAAAGATATGTATTAAGCAGTTCTGTAAGTTTTGCAGGATCAAGCTTTTCTGAAATAGATGTAAATCCCTGGACATCGGAAAAAAAGATACTTATTTCCCTGCGCTCTCCTCCTAAAGAAAGGCGGCCTGGATCTGCTATAAGCTTTTCTATTACTGTTGGGCTTAAATACTGGCTGAATGCAGATTTAATAAAACGTTTTTGGCTGCCTTCTGTAGAATAATTGTAAAGAGTAGATGATAAAAAAGCAAATAAAGCAGCAGATAACGGCATCATCATAGGAGCCCAGCAGCCTGCAGCATATGCTCCAATAGTTCCGCCAATAATCAGAGCTGCTGCAAAAAAAATGCCTGCTATTGTAAAAGATATGCGCGGCGAGTATAGTGTTACAAAATTCACAAGCACAATAGCAAGAAAAACAATCAACAATCCGGCCCAGGCAGGAGTCTGTTTAATAAAATCCTGCTGCAGAAGATTATCCAGCATTGTGATATGTATGCCTACGCCTGGATAAACTGAAGAAATAGGCGTGCTGCAAAGATCAAAAAGCCCTGGCGCATAATAGCCGAAAAAAATATGCTTGTCTGAAAAATCTTCAGGAAAAAGCAGCGGTTCTTTTCCAAGTTTATAATCTTCAGCGCTCTTTAGTATGTCTGACACACTGTATGGTATATAACGGTCCAGGCTTCCCTTAAACCTTAGAAGTGTTCTGCCGTTCTTATCGACTGGTATTGAATAATCTCCCCACTCTATTTTCTGTTTTTTGTCATTATATAAAACATGATTATCCCTGCCTGAAGCAATAAGCGCGGCAGAAGAAAGCCCAGGAACAGCTTTACTGTCAAAAAGCACAAAAAGCGATGACTTTCTGAATAGTCCGTCTGAATCAGGTTTTCCTGTTACATTGCCGATAACTGATGCAGAATTAAGAATAGCTTCCACAGGAAACTGCGCTCCCACTGAATTGGCTGAATCACTGCCGGAACTCAATTTAAACTTCTCGGCTATTTCTTCAAAACCGCTATATTCAAATAGCGGTTTTTCAAGATGCGGCGGCCAGTTGAAAGTATTTCCTGTTTGAGTGCTAAAAAAAACTGTCTGAACTACTTTGCCGAAATCTGCGCTTGATTTTGCAAAAGATTCATCATCAGCTTTGCCGTAAAGTGAAGGCTCTGAAAAAATAACATCAAAAGAGACAGAAGCAGCGCCTCCTTTATTCATATAATCAATAAATTCGCCATAAGCTTTGCGGGGCCACGGCCATGACCAGCCCCGTTCTTTATAAGCCCAATCAATACTTGCCTGGTCAAGCAGCACCACAACAATATCATCAGAAGGGCGGTAAGAATTTGCAAGCAGGCGGACCCTGAAATCATATGTTTTATATTCAATATAATCAAATATGCCGAAGAGGTATGCAAATGCTGCTGCTGCAAAAATAAAAACAGTCATAATCAGTGCAGCAAAATTTTTCCGGAATTTCTTCAGGTATTTTTTCATAAACCAGCCTTTTGCTTTAAGCTGCTGCTACTTAACAGATTTAAAACGCGGCTCTCTATATTCTCTTGTATCCGCAACTTTGTATGTTTTTATTTTTTCCTGGGCATTTTTTATACGTTTATCAGGAGATGGATGTGTTTTTCCAAAACCTCCAGGATGTTTAGGCTGATTCTGCTGTAAAAGTTTTAACATATCTATAAGAGATGAAGGTTCATATCCTGATGCAGCCATAAGAGACATTGCAAGATCATCTGCATCAAATTCCTGGGATTGCGAATATCCGTTATTTACCATAGCAGTCACTACTTTATTTACATCTTCACTAAAAAGATTGGTAAGTTCTCCCAGCGCTGTCCCCTGGCCTGCAACACTTGCTGCAGAAGTGCCTGTTACAACAACTGCCTGTGTTGTCCTGCTTGCCTTGATTGCCTTAATGCTATGCTTAAGCTGAATATGCGCAACTTCGTGTGCAATAACTGCAGCAAGCGAATCTTCCGAATTAGCGCATGCAAGCAGCCCTCTTGTTATAAAAATATGCCCGCCAGATGTAGCAAAAGCATTAATTTCATCGCTATCCAGTATCATTACATGATAGCCATTGTAAAGCTCAGGCGCTGGAGAGTTTACAGTAATAGCCTGGCATATTTTATTTGCATAAATTGTCAATGCGCGGCCGCTGGTGTATGGTTTATATTTTTCAAGAATATTTGCGCCAACAGCCCGCCCTATATAATATTCCTGTTCCGGGGTAAAATCTTCCGAAGCTTTGTCTATTGCAGAAGCTGACTTGCTGATAGCATCTGCAGTGCTGCTGATACTGCTTAAACTGCCTGCTGCTGTTGCAACAGTTGAACATGATATTAACACAGACCCTAAAGTAAAACACAATATAATATAAGAACAGAAAAATATTTTTTTTATATATGCAATCATAGCTCAGCTCCTGTCTCAAGATGCCCTTCTATAAGAAAATCATGAATTTCCTTTTCTGAAATTTTCAAAGCTTCCATTGAATCAATAGCATTATAGTTTAAGGATTCAGACTGTCTGTAAGAGCGTTCAACTTCCTGGGAAAAACCTTTGCCTGCAAGAGCAAGTTCATCTGCTGATGCAGAAGCGGAACTGCCGGAAGATACAATTTTTTTTGTAGTTACATTTCCTGATGCTATCCATCCACGCAGAGACTGATTAGATATTCCCTGGACTTCCACCCATTTTTCTTTTTCCTGAATAACTTTAAAACTATCGCCATACTTAACAGATCCTGTATTATTTGCAAAAAAATCTGTAGATGATTTCAGATTTCCTGATTTAATAGCAACATATACTGTTTTTCCTTTAAGTGATTGGGCTGCCAGTCCGCTTATTGCAAATAAGCACAGAAGCACCAGCAAAAAGAAATGTTTCATAAATTTCTCCTTTTTATAATTGTTGCTATTATATCATATTTTTCTTAGTTAACTATATAAAAATATCCATTGCCTGGCAGAAAATCTTAAATCCTGCAAACTATAGAAGCAATCCCTGCACTGTTATTTAGATGCAGGCTGATTATAATAAGCAGATTAAATAAATACAAATCAATATTCAATTACAAAGCCTGAATAAAGACCCTGATATGGCTTTTCCTGTGCTTCTACAGAAAGCACTCTCGCGCCTGGCGGCCCAACCTTGAGCCATTTAATAAAATCATCCATATCTTTTAAAGATCCTTCACATTCCAGTTCGACAGAGCCGTCCTGATTATTTCTTACCCATCCGGAAATCCTGAATTTTGCGGCAGCTCTTACAGCTGAATACCGGTATCCTACTCCCTGCACATAGCCTTTAACAAAAACATGAAAACTTTTTTTCTGATTTAAATTTTCTATCATTGATTTTTCCCCCGGAAGAATTAATAAATAAATTAATTTTTGAAAAATCAACCGGTTTTACCAAAACAAGATCTGCTTCCATAAATAGATCATTATTAATATCATCTATTTCTTTATTTTTGATATATATAATTTTATAGCTATTAGAAGCAGGAGATTCTTCTTCATCTTTTTCCAGTAATTGCCTAAGTTTTTCTATTGTTATATCTTTTATATTTTCAGATACAATTATATATTCCGGTTTTTCTTTTACAATAAAAATACCGGCATCAAATCCATTTGATGATGTGGAGATATCGCAATTAGGACAGTTTTTATTTATATTTTCCTCAATCTGATGTAAGAAATTTTTATCAGAATCTATAATTAAAAATTTTTTTATTTTTTCCTTTATAAAAGGCAGAAGCTCTTTGGGAATTTTCATCTTACGTTCCTTAAGGAATTCAGCAAGATCCTCAGAATATATCCTATACTGCCCGCCTGGAGTAACAAAAGCTTTTAAATGTCCGCCCTTTACCCAGTTTACAGCTGTCTGGTTTACAACTCCGCACATATTTGCAATTTCTAAAGCAGAAAATGTTTTTACTTTATCTTCGTCCTTTCTCATACCAGCCTTACCTGAAATAATTTGTACAATATATTTGTAAAACTTATCAGGCTGAATGTTAAGAATTAAAAATAGCTGATTTGCCAGATTCCTCTCTAATATAACAAGAAAAATTGATTTTTGCTATCATCTGGATTATGCTGCCCGGAAATTCAGCTTTATCAAATATTTTCAGGCTATATTACTGTACCATCGCCAAGAGTAGAGTTTTTACCAATAATTATAAGGTCATCTCTTATATAATAATTACTATGATCACATTCTTTTCTGTCAATATTATCAATACCTATCCTGCAGTTTCTTCCTATTCTTGCATTTTTATCTACTATTGTATTTTTTATTATTGACCCTGCTCCTATTCCAATATTTGGAATTCCTTTTGCAGCATTTTCCTTTCTCTGGTCATCAGTCTCATAATAATCAGCTCCCATACAGTAGACATTTTCAAGGCTTGCTCCTGAATCAATAATTGTTCTTATTCCTATAAGAGAGTTGCTTATAAAAGCATCAGTAATTATAGAACCTTCTCCCGCAAGCGCATTCCTGAATGTACAGGTATTTATTTTTGACGGCGGAAGTTCTGCCCTTTTGCTGTATATTGGTTTTAATTCATCATAAAGATTAAAGTATGGATATGAAGATGCAAGGTTAAGATTTGCCTCATAAAAACTTCTTATAGTTCCTATATCTTCCCAATACCCATTATAGACAAATCCTTTTACTTTATATTTATTTAATGCATCTGGAATTAATTCTTTGCCAAAATCAGAAAATTCTGAATCAAGACATTTTTTTAGAGTATTGGTATTAAATATATAAATTCCCATTGAAGCAAGATATTCTTTCCTGTTATCACCCCTTCCCCTGTCTGATATTTTATCTTCCGGCAGTTTAAATTCAGAAATATCTGCATCAGGTCCCGGCTTTTCCCTAAAATTATTGATAAATCCATTTTTATCAATGCTTAATATTCCAAGAGAACCTGCATTTTTTCTTGTCACAGGAGTTGATGCAATACTTATCTCTGCTTTGGATTCAACATGTTCATCAAAAAATTTACGGAGGTCCATTCTGTAAAGCTGGTCTCCCGAAAGTATCATAACATAATCAGGATCTTGCGCCAGAAAGCTGTTAAAGTTTTTTCTTACTGAATCAGCAGTTCCCAAAAACCATCCGGTAAATGAATCCAAAGACTGCTTTGCTGCCATTATTCTTACAAAACCTCTTGAAAATGTATCAAACTGGTATGTAGAAGAAACATGGTTGTTAAGAGAATCAGAGTTGAATTGTGTAACAATAAAAATCTGTTTTATACCGGCATGAATACTGTTGGAAATAGGAATATCAACAATCCTGTATCTGCACCCAAAAGGAACAGCTGGTTTTGCTCTTGCTTTTGTAAGAGGGAAAAGCCTTTCGCCTTTTCCGCCGCCAAGAATAACGCAAATAATTCTGCTCATACAGGCCTCCTTTAAGTGGATAATTTTTACACCTCTATTAATTAAAAAGCTTTAATTTATAAAAGTCAAACAATTATTTATGGAAATACAAATTACTTTTTTCCAATTATAATTTTTACATTACTTGGACAAAATGCAAGATTCAGAAAAATTAATTTTATCAGGATTCAATTTATTTTTATAAATAAACTGCAGTATAAAGCACACTATCTGGTTTATGATTTTTTGCAACTCTTCATTTTACCGCATTTACTGCAAAATATTTTATAAATATATGGCCAATTAATATATCGGTTATTAATTGATATTTTCTTAATCTGCTATTTTATTTAAAAAAATTATCTCTTCTGCTGCAAAGATTATTATATAGATTTATATACTCCACAGCAGACCTGGTCCATGAAAAATCTTTTTTCATAGCCTGTTTCTTCATACTGTCTATATCTTTTTTCTTGTTATACCATGCAGACAGCGCCCAGCCTACTGTATTATAAAGCGAGACAGGATTTAAATCATTAAAGAGAAAACCTGTTCCCCTGCCTGTGGTTTCATTATAATTTTCAACACTATCTGCAAGCCCTCCTGTATTTCTTACAATAGGAAGAGTTCCATAGCGCATTGAATACATCTGATTAAGTCCGCATGGTTCATATCTGCTTGGCATAAGGAAAAAATCACTGCCTGCTTCCACAACATGGGCTATTCTTTCATTGTGGCCAATCCAGATTTTAAGATTCGGAAGGCGGGCAGCTAATCTTTTAAGCTCTTCTTCACACCAGTTATTTCCTGAGCCAACAATAATGAACTGCAGTTTTAAATCATGACAGATACTGTAAAGGCTGCCTATTCCCGGATAGCATAATTCAATTACACCTTTCTGCGAAACAAGCCTTGTAACCATGCTGAATATAGGAATATTGACATCCTGTGGAAGCCCAAATTCTAATTGAAGATTTTTCTTTACCTTTTTTTTATTTGCCAGTTTTGATGCAGAATAATTATTCGGCAAAATATATTTATCTGTTTCAGGGTTCCAAGCTATATTATCAGCGCCGTTTAAAATACCATAAATATCATTTTTTCTTAAGCGCAAGAGGTAATCAAGCCTTTCGCCGAATTGCTGTGTCTGTATTTCTTTTGCATAGGTAGGAGAAACTGTTGTTATAACATCTGAAAACATTATTCCTGTTTTAAGAAAATTAAGAGCTCTGTCAAATTCAAGATCTGCAATATCCCATTCTGAAATATTTTTTCTTACAAAGCAGGCATCCTGGAGCGGAAATATTCCCTGGTAGCCAAGATTATGTATTGTAAGCATTGAGAAGGTTCCTGAAAATTCTCCTAAATATTCTTCTTTGCGCAAAATATATGGAACAAGAGCTGCTGCCCAGTCGTGGCAGTGAATAACATCAGGAATCCAGTTTATCATTCTGCAGATTTGAAAAACAGCTCTGCAAAGAAATGAATATCTTCTTGCATTATCAAAAAATCCTTCATCAGGTGTATAACCATAGATACCATCCCGCCCGTAAAGCTGTTCATGCTCCAGAAAATAGACAGGTACTTTTGAATCAGGCAGTTCGCCTTTAAGCACAGCAGCCCACTCATCGCCATAAGGCATTGGAACTTTAAGAGGCGGCGGCAGCCTTTCCAGAGTATCTCTATTAATACGGTAATATCTTGGCATAATAATTCTTACATCAATGTCCCGTTCTTTAAGAGAAGAGGATAATGAACTTACCATATCAGCAAGCCCGCCTGTTTTTGCAAAAGGCGCAGCTTCAGATGTTACCATAAGAATTTTTAACACAGCCTATTCCTTTATCTGAAAAATTCTTGTTTCACATGCCTCAAGAGAAAAATCAAAAACCATATCTGTTACATGCAATTCTCTTCCAGTCATTATATTTATAATTTTAAATCTGGTAAAAGGAAGTTTAAAATTTCTTTGATTTAATGTTACAGTTGCTCCATTATATATATCCAGGTTTGCAAGCAAAAGCCATGCGCTTTTTCCTGTAATATCGCTTCTTATTGCTGCCAAAATTGAATTATGGCCATTGTCTACAAACTGAATATTTCCAAAATCCTGAAAAACAATTTCTTTTGCAAGAATTTCATTTATTTTAGTAAAAAAATCCCTGAAATTTTCTTTTCCTGATGCCGGAGAACTGTTTTTTCTGCCAATAAACTCAATCTTTTTCCCAATTCCTGTTTCACTTCCCTGCACAATTCCTGTCTGGCCTGTTCCCATTAATGCATATATAAGATAGCGCGGCATTGTGGAATATACACTGCCGTATTCCTGTGCAGGAGAACCTGTATCATGAGTTGTCAGCGGAAGAAAATACTCAAGGCCTCCCTGAGTGTGAATATCCATTATATATCTTCTTATTGCAGGAGCAGGCCTGTATTCCCAGGAATTACCAAGTATAAGGTTAAGCTGCCAGTCAGGTACATTTTTATAAAAATCCTCTTTTGAAGAAAAATATTCTCCAATAAGAATAAGGTCAGGATATTCATGTTTAAGTTTTCCTGTAAGATAAGTTATAAAATCAGGTGTTGAACTATGAAGATTATCAAACCTTAGGCCGCCGCCTGTATAATATGCATAATTTGCCCAAAAATCCACATAATGATGAAAATAGTTCCAGATTTCATGCTTTATTGCAGGATCGCCCATATTATAATTAATAAGCACAAGATCTTCCCATCTTATCCATGAATTGTTGTGAATAGCTCCCGCTCTTTTAAATCCATCTTTTTCATTATTATCTCTAACAATCCATTCAGGGCATTTTTTTGCAACATTGCTTTCCGGATTTATATGGTTTACAACAATGTCCATAAAAAGCCTTATCCCGTTTTTTTTAGCTTCTTCAATAAAAGATTCAAATTGCGAAAGGCTATCATCAGGATTATCAGGATCTATATATGAAGGATCTATGTCAAAAAGATCTGTTGCAGAATAAGGGCTTTCAGAACTTCCCATTTTTGTAATTGGAAGAAGATGGATTGCATTAAAGCCCATATCTTTTATTTCAATTAATTTCTTTTTCCAATCTGTAATTGTCCCTGAGACAGTAGGTATAAAAGTATAGACTCTTAAACTTCTCATATTAGGCGGGTCGACAAAAACTTTTCTCACAGGCCCTGAATCCAGAAACCATGTGTGCCCGCCGTCTTGCGAATATTTTATTTTAAATTCAAACAATCCGCATTTATTAAAATTATAGTTAAGCTTATATCTGCCGCAGGAAATTTTTTCCATTGGGATATTTTTCCATCTTGCTTTTTCTTCTTCATCAGGAAAATTAGCATATATTTCGACAAGAGTATCTTCTGTGCATTTTTCTATTTCAATTTCAAGATAAAGGGGTACATCCCTGTAAATACGTATAATTTTTTTATCTTTATATGGATAAGCAAAAATTATTTCATTAGTTTGTCCATATATTGCCCTTAGCACAGGGATAGGTTTTCTTTCCAAATAAGTCCTCCGTGTTGCTTATTTATTCAATTATAATATGTTAAGACTGCCGCTACATGACAGATAAATTATTCGGTTATAATTGGTTTTATTGCCCATATTTTCTCAGCATATTCTTTTACAGATCTGTCGCTTGAAAATTTACCTGCTGATGCAACATTTAATATTGCTTTTTCATTCCACTTAGCGCTGTCTGCATAGAGGCTGGAAGCAGAGTTATGCGCATTAATATATTCAGGCAAATCTACAAAATGCATATAAGTATCATATTTTAAAAGAGCATCATGAATAGGAGCAAATACGCCTGGTTCGTTAAGATCAAAATTACCGAAAAATATTAAATCAATAGATTGTTTAATATCCTGGTTTTTCATATACCAGTCTGTAGGAACATAATTTTTCTTTATTTCAGTTATCTCTTCCGCTGTTTTTCCAAAAATAAAAATATTGTCTTTTCCCACTTCTTCTGCTATTTCTATATTAGCGCCGTCATAAGTTCCTATTGTAAGAGCTCCATTAAGCATAAACTTCATATTGCTGGTTCCTGATGCTTCTGTTCCTGCTGTAGATATCTGCTCTGAAATATCTGCAGCAGGTATAATTCTTTCAGCAAGCGAAACTCCATAGTCGGAAAGAAAATAGAGCCGCAGCATATCGCGTGTTTCAGTATCTCTATTAATTACAGTAGAAACATTGCAGATAAGCTTTATTATAAGCTTTGCCATTGTATAGCCTGGAGCAGCCTTGCCTCCCATTAAAAATGTATGGGGATAAATTTTCTTTCCTTTTTTAATCTGATCATATAAATAGACAATTTTAAGAATATTTAAAAGTTGTCTTTTATATTCATGAATACGTTTTACCTGAATATCAAAGATTGAGTCAGGATTTAGATCAATTCCATATTTTCTTATACATGTTTTTCTAAGGCGGTGTTTTGCATCCCGCTTTGCTTTTATAAATTTCTCAACAAAAGCAGAATCTGCTGCAAATTGGGAAATCTTTTTAACCTGAAGCAAATCTGTTATCCACCCATCGCCAATAGTTTCTTTTAATAAATTTGAAAGAGAAGGGTTTGACTTAAGAAGCCATCTTCTTTGTGTTATTCCATTTGTTATATTTATTATTTTTCCAGGATAGAATTCATCAAAATCTTTTAAAAGCCTTTCTTTTAAAAGTTTGGTATGAAGCTGCGCAACTCCATTTACAGTATGCGCCCCAACAACTGAAAGATTTGCCATTCTTACGTGTTTTTCATGCCCTTCGCCTATAATACTCATGCGTTCCAGTTTGCCTATATCATAGGGAAATGCGACAGAAACTTTTCTTAAAAAATTCTGGTTTATGTTGTATATAATATCAAGGTGGCGGGGAAGAAGTTTTTCAAACATCTCGACAGGCCATTTTTCAAGAGCTTCAGGCATTAAAGTATGATTTGTATATCCAAAAGTTTTGGTTGAAATATTCCATGCAACATCCCACGGAAGCCTTTCTTCATCAATAAGCCTTCTCATAAGTTCAGTTATTGCAAGAGCAGGATGTGTATCATTAAGCTGGATTGCTGTTTTGTCAGGAAGATTTGTGACAGGAATTCCAAGAGTTCTGAATCTTCTTAATATATCCTGGATCGAGCAGGAAACAAAAAAGTATTCCTGTTTAAATCTTAACTCTTTTCCATTATAGAAACTGTCATTTGGATAAAGAACTTTTGTAAGGCTTTCTGCTTTTGCCTGTTTATCAACAGAGTAGTAATAATCTCCCTGGTTGAATTTTGAATAATCAAATTTTTCAAGGCTTTTTGCTCTCCATAGCCTTAGAATGTTTATGGTTTTTCCGCCATATCCTACTATAGGCATATCATAAGGAATTCCCATAACATCATCTGTATTTACCCAGTTTGCATAGCCGTTTTCATTTTTTTCAAGCTTGCCGCCGAACTGTACAACACAGGGAATATCAACTCTTTTCATTTCCCAGGGATTGCCGTATTTAAGCCAGTCATCAGGTTTTTCAATTTGGTAACCTCCGACAATTTCCTGCTTAAATATTCCAAACTCATATCTTAGCCCATACCCTATTGCAGGATAGTTCATTGTTGCAAGAGAATCCAGATAACATGCTGCAAGACGCCCCAAACCGCCGTTACCTAATCCTTCATCATGTTCAAGTTCCCGTATTTCTTTCCACGGCACTCCAATTTCATCCATTGCTTTTCGAAGAGCTTCATCAAACCCAAGATTTATAACATTATTGGCGCTTACCCGCCCCATAAGATATTCAATTGAAAAATAGTAGAGTTTTTTTCCAGTATCTGTTTTTTGTGCTTTTTTAGTATTTATCCATCTCTCTATCAACCTGTCCCTGATTGTATAGATTAATGCATAATATTCATCATATTTTCCTGCAGCTTCAGGATCTCTTGCAAGGCTGTACCTAAGGTGTTCCTCAAATCCTGCTTTAATATTTTCAGGATCTGTTCCTGTTCTTGATGAAAAAACATTTTTATCTTTAGCCATTAAATATCCTCCGGGATTTCTTTTCAATACTAGTTTAAATAGCTGTTTAAGGATTAATTCTAACTTTTTTTATTTTTTCCCATGCTCTTATAATTTCAGCGCTGCTCCAGCCTTGAGCATATGTTCCTTTTCCTTCTGCAGGATTTTTTCCGTCAAATATTTCTGACACAAACCCTATTCCGTTATTATCTATATGTTTTTCAAGAAAAGCTATCAGAATTTTTTCTATTTCTGCTGCTTTTGCTTCTTTTTTATCTGAACAGTAGAGGGCTGCATCAGTATATATTCCAAAAAGCCATGGCCATACAGTTCCCTGGTGATAACATCCATCCCTTCTTGGCACATCACCCTGGTAAAAACTGCAAAACCGCGAATCATTTACTGCAAGAGTTCTAAGCCCGCATGGAGTTAAAAGTTCTCTTTCTATAACTTTTATTATCTTTTTTCCTGTTTCTGTGTCAACAAGCGGATAAGGCAGCGCAGCAGTAAAAAGCATATTTGGCCTTAATGACCTATCCTGCCATGTCTCTCCTGCAACATCTGCAAGATATTCTCCATCTGGATTCCAGTAGGATTTCATAAAATTTTTTTCAATAAGTCCTGCTGCATCTGCGGCTTTTTTATCAGCTTCCATTCCTGATGAAGCAAGCATCTCAAGATAAAATTTAAGCGCATTATAAAACAGCGCAGTAATTTCAACAGGGCTTCCATTGCGCGGAGTAACAGGCTTTCCATAAACTGTTGCATCCATCCAGGTAAGCTGGGTATTGCTGTTTCCTGCTTCAGGAAAACCAAGGCTGTTTATTCTAAGGCCTGGAACTTTATCATCAAGATAAGCTTTTATAATTTTTTCTATTACAGGAAAAATATCACTTTTTATCTCTTTTTTATATTTTCTGTTCTGCCATAAAAGCTGGGCTGCCCATATATATAAAAGCCCTGCATCTATTGAATTATAGGATTCAAAACCCTGTGCTCCTCCAAGCGTGTTAGGAAGAAGCCCGTCTTTAACATATAAACCATAGGCTTTAAGAATTTCAAAACCTTCATCAGCTTTTCCGCAGCAGTTAGTAAGGCCGTTGAGCGAAATCATGGTATCGCGGCCCCACTCTCCAAACCAGGGATATCCTGCTATTATTGAAAGATTATTATCTCTGTTTCTTACAAGAAAATGCCTTGCTTCCTGTTTTAAAATTCTTATAATATCAGGATCTTCTTTAAAATGTCTTGAAATAGATTCGCGTTTTCTTTTTTCTTTTAAATAAATATTATGCAGATATTCATTTATATTGCCTCTATTTGACTTATCTCCAGCAGTTAATCCTGCGCTGACAATAATATTTTCCCCGCTTTTTAAATTAAAAGAAAAACTGCCTGGCACATAACAGTCTTCGCAAAAAGGAAAACCTCTTTCCATTTCTCTTATATATTCCCTGTTTTTCAGCCACACTCCTTTTTTATTAAAAGCAGTCTGTTCGCTTGTCATAAAATATAGCTTTGGCATATTTTCATAAAATTTCATGCTAAAGATATCTCCCTTATTATTATCAATTGCAAAAGAGAGATCATTATTTTCAAAAGTAAGAGTATGGGAATTTCTGTATGAGATAACAGGAGAAAGCTCTACTGTAAAAGTATTTTCCCCTGTTTTACTTTTATTTTTAAGATTTAAAAAAACACCATTTTCTTCTGCCATAAAAATTTCCAGTGAAATAAGAGTATCATTTATTTTATAGCTCCATTCGGGAAAACTCTTTTTCTCAAATTTCTCAAGATATTGAAAACCCCATGGATAAAATGTTCCAGGAAACTGATTTGTATCAAGCCGCACAGAATTTCCATCTTTATCTGTAACTGATATTTCATATCCTGATAAAAGAACATATCTTCCTTCAAGATTTTCTATTGGAACAACAAGAAGTCCGTGGTATTTTCTTGTGCAACACAAAGGAACTGTCATGCTGCAATAACCGCCGCGTCCATCTGTTTCAAGCCATTCTTTATCAAGCCAGGGAGCGCTATGATCAGCAATGTTTATTTTTTTTACCAATTTCATTTTTTACCCTCCTGTCTAAAAACTAAAGCTGTTCTTGTCGGAATATATGGAGTAATAATAGTTCTTTTTTCTTTTTGAAGTGAGCCAAGAGCCAGGGAATCAGGAACACGGCCGAAACCTCCAAAAAGCGGAGAGTCGCTGTTAAGAACAAGCTTATAGCTTCCCCTGTCAACATCAAGTTCATAATCAGTATGTGATACAAATGGATTTAAATTTACTGCAAATAAAAGTTTTCCCCTCTTAAATGCAATAACCTGTCCCGGATCATCTATTCTCACAGCTATGGCAGGCCCTGCAAGCAAAGCTTCTTCGCACGCTTTAATCATGGATTTGTCAAAATCACCCATATGGCAGTAACGAAGCAATCTGTTTTTAAGAAGAGACCACTGCCTTCTTGCATAACTGTATGACCAGTTATTTCCCTCCCTTGGAAAATCTATCCATTCTGGATGACCGAATTCATTTCCCATAAAGTTAAGATAGCCTTCGCCTCCTGCGGAAAAAGTTAAAAGTCTTATAATTTTATGGAGCGCAATTCCCCTGTCAACAACTATATTTTGCGACTCTACATCCATAGAAGTATACATGTGAGAATCCATAAGCCTGAATGCTATTGTCTTATCTCCGACAAGAGCCTGATCATGCGATTCTGAATATGCAATGCTTTTTTCATCCATTCTTCTATTATTAAGCTGATGCCATATTTCTCCTGCAGACCAGTTTTCATCTTTTTTTTCTTTTATAATTTTTATCCAGAAATCAGGAATACCCATTGCAAGCCTGTAATCAAAACCAAGTCCGCCCTGTGAAACATCTCTTGCTATTCCGGGATACCCGCTCATATCTTCCGATATTGTTACTGCATTTGGTTTAAGTTCATGAATAAGAGTGTTTGCAAGAGCAAGATATATTGCTGCATATTCATCAAAGTTTTCTGAAAAATAGTCATCATAAGATGTAAAATTTCTTCCAAGCCCGTGATCTTTATAAAGCATGCTTGTTACTCCGTCAAAACGGAAGCCGTCAAGGCAATATTCAGTAAGCCAGAATGCACAGTTTGATAACAGGAAGTGCAGCACTTTATCCTTGCCATAGTCAAAGAGCCGCGAATCCCATGCAGGGTGATTTCCCTTTTCTCCTGTATGAAAATACTGGTAGTCAGTTCCGTCGAATTTTGAAAGGCCTTCATTCTCATTTTTTACAGCATGGGAATGGACAATATCCATAAATACTTTTATCCCTTCCTTGTGGCATGCATCTACAAGAGATTTAAATTCTTCAGGAGTTCCAAACCTTGAAGATAATGCAAAAAAGTTTGAAACCTGATAGCCGAATGAACCGTAATACGGATGTTCCATAAGAGCCATAAACTGTATGGTGTTATAGCCTGATTCTTTTACAATAGGAAGTACTTGCCTTTCAAATTCTGCAAATGTGCCTATTTTTTCATCTTCCTGTGCCATGCCTATATGGGTTTCATAGATAAGAAGAGGGTCTGAATTTTTTTTCGCAGGATTTAAAGGAGATTTATATTTCCATTTATATTTTTCTTCTGGAAACCATATTTGTGCGCTGAATATTTTAGTTGCATCATCCTGGATAACTCTTTTTATGTAAGAAGGCAGCCTTTCTCCCTCGCCGCCCGGCCATTTAACATAAAGTTTATACAGCATTCCATGTTTTATATCTTTACTATTACTGATAAATTCCCAGTCTTCCGTTCCATCTATTTTTTTAAATTTATATTCAGGATCAGGCTTCCATCCAGATAGATCTGATATTAAATAAATTTCTGAGGCATTTGGCGCCCATTCGCGGAAAATAATGTTTTTTCCTTTTTTATGAACACCATAGAAAAGATGGCCGCAGGCATATTCTGAAAGCAGCCTGTCTTCGGTAATTCTTTTTTTTACAGCAAGATAATCCTTATATCTTTTTTCTATTACAGCTGCATAAGGCTTAAGGTAACCATCTGATTCAATTATTTCCAGCATTACTAAACACCTTCCTTCTGTGTTATATTCAAGACCGGATAGCTGCCGCTACAGATGAAAAACAGTTATCAAATTTTATCTCTATCAATACTATTATATAACATATATGTAAAACTGAATAATAAAATGTATAATTACTGATTATTAGTTAAATATTTGTTAATTAATGAGATAGGATAGCCTTTTCTTATAAGAGAAATTTTTATTTTTTCCGCCGTTTTGCTGCTTTTTCTAAGCTGTTTTGCAAGCGCTTTTTCAAAACTTTCTATATAAATATCGCTGTCTGGGGTGAAATCTTTTAAAACTTCGTCTGCTATTTCCCTATCAACACCTTTTCTTATAAGCGCAGATTTAAGCAAAAAGGGAGATTCAGGGTTGCGCGATAAACGCGTTGCGACCCAGCCTGATGCAAATTTTTTATCATCAATAAGCTTTTTTTCAGAAAGCCTTTCAACAGCTTTGGCCACAGAAACAGTATCAAATCCTTTTTTTAACAGCTTTTGTTTTAATAAAAAAGCTGTTGTAGGCGCAAAAGACAGGATGCTAACTGCTTTTTTATATGCAAGAGAGATATTATTTAGTAATTCAATTTTTTTTAATAATTTGTAAGAAACTTCTTTGCCTGAAGCTAATTCCAGCGATGTAAAATCTTCGGGAAAAATAAAAAAAGAGGAACCATTTGAGAGAATAATCCCAATAAAAGCTCCTCTTTCTTCAATTTCAACAACAGTAATATTAACGTTTTGAGAACTGGAACCTTCTTCTTGCTCCTTTTCTTCCATATTTTTTTCTTTCAACCATTCTTGAATCTCTGGTTAGAAATCCATTTGCTTTTAATGAAGAAGAGTTTGATACATCATATTGAACAAGGACACGTGAAATTCCATGTCTGCATGCTCCTGCCTGACCGCTAACTCCTCCGCCTGTAACATTGATATAGATATCAAATTTTCCGTCATTATTTGTAACAGAAAGGGGTTGTTTAACAGTATACATATGTTCAGGATTTGAAAAATAAGTTTCAGCCGGTTTACCATTTACAACAATATTTCCTTTTCCGTTTCTGAGGTAAACTCTCGCAACAGAAGTTTTTCTTCTTCCTGTTCCTAATGCAAGATTTTTTTCCACTTACTATCTCCTATACCTTATAACTCAATTGCTTCAGGATTCTGAGCTTTATGAGGATGCTCAGCCCCGGCATAAACTTTAACATTTTTATATAACTTGTTTCCAAGAGTTCCTCTTGGAAGCATTCCTCTTATCGCTCTTTCCATTGGAAAAGTTGGTTTTTTTGCAAGAACTTTTTCATAGCTTTCTACTTTTAAACCACCCACAAAACCTGAGTAATTATAGTAGAGTTTTTTCTTTTCTTTTCCGCCAGTTACTGCTGCTTTTTCAGCATTTACTATAATAACATAATCGCCAATTTCCTGATGTGGAACAAAACATGGTTTGTGTTTGCCTCTTAAAAGATCTGCTGCTTTTACAGCAACTTTTCCAAGTATCTTTCCTTCAGCATCAATTATATACCATTTTCTTTCAACATCTTTTGGCTTCAAAAAAATTGTCTTCATTTTATCTGCCTTTTTTATATATTTTTTGCATAGACATCTTTATTCTGCGATCCGGTATAACGGGGCTATAAGTACAGGATGCGGTAAAATCTGCCATGCTATTAAGCATAGTATGGATTTTAAAAGAATTACCTGAAAATAGCCTTTAGTCAAGAGCTAGCTGTAAAATTAAGAGAAATCTATTTAGAAGAAAATTGTTTAATAAAAACTTATATTTCATATAGCTAATTTTATAAATATTTATTATCATTAAAGCATATATTCTTGAATAAAATCTTTTATAATATACTATAACAATCTTATAGAAAATTCTAAATTAATTATAACAACCAAAAACGAATTTTCTTGTTTTAGAAATATTATCTTGCTAAAATATAATAGGTCAGATTTCGAATTTTACATCTTGGCATGGCTTGCCCTAATCCAGGGTTTATTTATAAGATTATTATGCTTAATATTTAAGGCATAGCAAAGAGCTATTCATATAAGCATAAAACTAAATTGCTGCATATAAGGTACGGGGCCCAGCAGCAGACTTATATGAAAAAACTCGAAATCCGGCCTAATATATTTTGGTAATTTCTATTTATAATCTTTTGGAAAAGGGGAAAAGCTTGAATATCAGGTTTAGAAATATAAAAAAGCAGGATATTGAAAATATAATTCATATGTGTGTGGAAATCGGATATGAAGTAAGGTATGGAAGTTTTTCAGAAAGGATTAACGAACTTATAAAAAATGACAGGCTTGCAATTATAGTTGCTGCAAATGAGGAAAATAAAGCTGTAGGCTGGATACAGCTTGAGTTAAGTAATTTTATTTTTTCAGACAAAACATGTAATATTTTAGGCGTTTTTATAGATAAAAATTACAGAGGCAGGCAAATAGGCAGAAAACTTATTGAAAAAGCTGAAGAATGGGCAAAAGAGAAAGGCTGTCTTGTTGTTAAAATATGTTCAGATATAACAAGAATAGATTCACATGCTTTTTATAAACATATGGGATTTAAGCATATAAAAACACAGCAAATCTTTTTCAGAGGGATTAATAAAAGAGAACATGAAGAATTAATAAAAGAATAATTATCTCTTCATGTTTTTGACTGCTTTTAATGTAAGGGCAGCTATCATCAATAATAATGGCATATAGCTAAATAACATCTCTACAATATCAATTCCAAAAAAAGTATATTTGCCGGAAACAACTATTCCAAAGAAAAGAAGTGTTTTATAAATTACAGAAACATAAAATCCTATAACAGAAAGAACTATAAAAATCCAGCTTATATCTCTTGTTTTTACCCATACAATAATAGCTATAAATGCAGCTATTCCTGCAAGAATGTTATCTAGCAGTATTGAAAAAACTTGAGGATCCATGAGGCAGACTCCTTATAACATTATAGGCTGTTTCCAAAAATAGTATTCTCTCTCCTTCTGAAATTTCAGAGGGAAGCGCAGACATTTTACCATAACATGGCTGAATTACAATTTTGTTTTTTAGAAAAGTTTTAAAAATTGATTCATGAATTTCTTCTTTATAAACAGGAATAAGATATGGCCCTTTTACTTTCCATATCTTGTTAAGCATAGATATATATTCTCTCCAGTAGATATATGGATCTTCTTCCATAAAATTAATAAGGCTGTAGATAATGCTGTTTAGGCCTGCAAGCAAAATTGGAGAAGGAAGATAACTTCTATCCATACTGATTTTTAAAGAAAGTAAAACCACAGGCGCAAAATCGCCAGGAAAAGGAAGAACAGGCAATACATAATCATATTTTTCAAGATATTGGCCAAGAGAGTTTCCGCAAAAAGGAAACCATAAATATATAAAATTATTTTTTACGGAAAAATCAGGTGAAATATCTTTACATAATAAATAATTTTTATTTTCTATTTTAGAAACATATTTGCATGCTTCCTGTTCAGTTTTAAAATAGGCAATATTTACAGATTTATCTCCCGATAATTTTGAAATCCCTTTTGATATTTTTTTTAAATAACCTGAAGGATAATTATAATAAGTGCTTTTTTCTATTTCATTTTTAAGTGCAAGAGAAAATCCCCGCGGCCTGCTTCCGAGAATAGATTTTCCGCCCTCCTGATAAAAATCAAGATATTTTTCTCCATTTTGCGTATAAAGCCTGTAGCCTCTTATTCTTTTTATTAAAGGGAAAGATTCTCTTATAAATTTGCACATAAGTATTAATTTAAGTTAAATCAGCGATTCTTTTGTATATTTTCCCAGCTTTTCAAGTTTTCTTTTAATAAGCTCATATACTGCATTGGGAAAACCCAGTTCTTTAACTCTTTTCTTTACAAAACCATCAAGCTGGGATAAAAAATCTTCAACATTCTTTGCTTTTTCAGCCTGGCCATCAAGCTCTTTTTCCATTACCTTTAAACCCTGGAGTTCTGATTTAAATACAGAAAGGTTTTCCAAAAACACAAAATCCCTAATTTTGTGTTCTTTCAGCCTTTTTTCTAAAAGTGTCTCAGCATCTTCTATGCCTTTTATAAGATCATCAATTTCTATTTTTAAAAGTTTTAAATATTTTTCTACCTTTTCCTGCATTTTATATTCCTCCTCAAAAATAGGTCACAATAAATTATTATATATAGTATTAAAGAGTTCAATCTACTTTATTAATTATACCACTTTTTTTAAATGAATATATCAGAAATAATTATTTTTAATTTTTTCAAGATTACAGTAATTAAGAAGAAACTGAGCAGTTCTCCCGCTTTCAAATATAACTACAACAACAGGTTCGTTTCTGCTTATCCATTTTTTTACAATTTGCCCTTTGCCATAATCTTTGCTGTAAACAACATCGCCCTCTTTAAGTTCTTCTGAAAAGGAAGATAAATTATTAAGGCCTTCAAAAATAACAAGATCTTCAGGAATTTCAGAAAGAAATCTTGATGGAGTAAAATAGTTTATTTTTCCCCATATTCTTCTGCTTTTGCAGCATGTCATATAAAGCTCTTTTTTTGCTCTTGTTATGCTTACATAAAAAATTCTTCTTTCTTCTTCTATATCTTCATTGCTTTCCATATTTCTGAAACTTGGAAAAAGCCCTTCTTCAAGTCCTGTTATTATAACTCTGTCAAATTCAAGCCCTTTGGTATTGTGCATTGTTATAAGAGTTACTCCGCCAGGAGCTGTTTTTCCCGATTCTGATGCAGTGCGGTCAAGTTCTGTATTTTCAATAAAAGCAATAAGCCCATCAGAAGAAAATGAGAAATCAGCTGCATAGTTTACAATTTCTTCAATATTTAAAAGTTTTTGCGTATCGCCTGTCTTATCAAGTTCTCTGTAATATTCCGCAAGGCCTGTTATAATAGCGCATTTTTTAACAAAGTCTGATAAATTTTGTTCTTCTTTATTGTCTTTGTCATTAAAACATTCTTTAAGCTCCTGCATAATTTTGGAAAAGCCCAGAGCTCCTTTTGCAGCTTTGCCTGATAATCCGTTACCTGCCTGCTCACATGCTTTTGTTAAATCTCCATCAAATCCGGCAGCAGCTTTTACTATTTTTTCAAGCCCTGCTTTTCCAATTCCTCTTGCAGGCTTGTTTATAACTCTTCTGAAAGATGCCTCATTTTTCGGATTGATAAATAGTGAAAGAAAAGCAAGTATATCTTTTACTTCTTCTCTTTCAAAAAATCTTAAAGCTCCCACAAGTTTATAAGGTATTTTAAGTTTTGAAAAAAGCGATTCAAAAGCAAGCGATTGCGCATTTGTTCTGTAAAGGATTGCAGTGCTGCTGAAATTTCCATCTGAAACTATTTCTGCGCAAAACTGTGCTTCATCTTCCTGTGTTTCAAGAACAGCAACAACACTTTTGCTTTTTACAACTTTTTCTGTCCACAGTTTTTTACCAAGCCTTTCCCTGTTATTTGCAACAACTGATGATGCAATATCAAGAATATTGGATGTAGATCTGTAGTTTTGCTCAAGTTTAATTATTTTTGTTTTTTTAAAAACCTGCGGAAAGGTAAGAATATTTTTTACTTCTGCGCCCCTAAACCGGTAGATAGACTGGTCATCATCGCCTACTACAGTAAGATTTTCTCCATCTCCTGCAAGCTGTTTTAAAAGCTCAAACTGGGCAACATTGGAATCCTGGTATTCATCGACAAGTATTATTTTAAATTTCTGCCTTAGCCTCTCTCTTACAGCAGCGTTATCTCTTAATAAAATCCAGGTTTTCATAATAAGATCGCCAAAATCAGCTCCGCCTGTTGAATCAAGCTTTTGCTGATAATCCCTGTATATATCAGGAAAGAGAGGGTCAAAAGAAATAGCAGAAAGATCATCGTTATACGAAAGACAATAATCTTTTGCCCTGCTTATCATATTTATATAAGGTTTTAAATCTTTTTTTGCTTCATCGCCTCCCCTTGCCGAATGTATAAGGGTAAGCATGTCTTCTTCATCATGTATTGTATAATTTGGGGTAAGTCCGACTGCGCTTCCGTTTCTTCTTAATATCCATGCGCCGAAAGAGTGGAATGTGCGAATCATTGGGGGAGCATGTAAAATTGTATCTGTATGGGCTGATAGAATAGAAGAGACTCTCTCTTCCATCTCTTTTGCTGCCTTGTTTGTAAATGTAACTGCAAGTATTGAAGATGGATCAACACCTTTTATATCTATTAAATATGCAATTTTATTTGTTATTACATTTGTCTTGCCTGAACCTGCTCCTGCAAGAATAAGAAGAGGAGATCCTTCGTGAATAACTGCTTCATATTGCGGTTTGTTAAGTTTTTCAAGATATGGGGGTTTTTTTTTCAAATTACTGCTACCCTTAATTTTTTTAAATAGCTGATTTTTTGCATAATTAATTTATTAAACCTGATATTTTATTATATTACATCTTATTTATAAAAGGATACAAGAAGTTATAGCGGCATTGCTTCAAGATCAATATTGTTGCGCCTTATTATTTTACATTTTATAACATTGCCGGGTTTTATTTTATCTTTTACATCGCTGGTATGAATTATAACAGCTCCATCTACATCAGGCGCAT
Organism: Spirochaetia bacterium; assembly: GCA_031548835.1. Classification (GTDB taxonomy): domain Bacteria; phylum Spirochaetota; class Spirochaetia; order CADAEX01; family CADAEX01; genus WQTU01. Next base: position 278 of record JAVBQS010000191.1, on the reverse strand, counting down.
TCATATAACCGCGGCCAAGAATAATATCTTCTCCAAGAATTTCTTCTTCAGCAAGAATATCAAGAATTTTCCCTTCAAAGCGGGTAAGGTTTTTTTCTGTTATATCTGTTTGATATTCCTGGAGTTTTAACACTCTTTTGGGAGTTTCTTTTGATAAAATAAAATTGGCAAGCGGAGAACCCATATTAAATGCTTTAGTATCTTCTTCTTTTGAATATGAGAAAAAACCTGTCCAGTCAAGATTTGCTTCTTTTAAAAAATCTTTAATAAGTAAATAA
>JAVBQS010000203.1:0-9236 GCA_031548835.1 Spirochaetia bacterium | reverse complement strand
GTTTTATACAATATTGTAAATCAGAAAGATTTGTGTTAAAATCCTCTAATTCCAATAGTTTCTGACTTTATAAAAAATTTCGGAACTATTTAAAAAACATTATTATTTTTACTAAAAATGAAGGAAAACTATGGAAATTTTTGTTTATGTTATTTTTCTAGTTATTGGCCTGGTATTGGGCCGGTTAGTTAGATGGTTATATGCAAAATATAAAACAACATCGCCATTAGAGAAAAATAGATTTATCAAATAAAATTATAGTTATATATCCAAAGATTCAAATAAGCTAAATTAATTTCCATTATTTTTGAACTTTAATATAAATAACGTAAATATTAAGTAATTATATAAATTGCTATTTTGCGTAAAAAATATTAACTTTTTTTTGCCTGCTATTATAAAGCATAAAAGCTTGCGGTAAAAGCCGGCATATTTTAATAGCTATTACTCTCATAAAAATTCTTGACAACTATCATTAAAAATAGTTATTATTTTCTATTAAAAAATAAAATGGAGGAAGACTATGCAAATTATTTTTTATATCACTCTTCCTCTCATTGGTTTGATATTAGGTTGGGTAATTCGGTGGTTATATGCAAGAGTTCAGCTATCATCATCAGAACAGAAAGCTGAGCGTATTAAACAAGATGCTGTCAAAGAGGCTGAGGCAAGGAAAAAAGAGCTGGTTCTGGAAACAAAAGATCAGCTGCTAAAAGAACGAAATCAGCAGGAAAAGGAATTTAGGGAAAGAAGAAGCGAACTACAGCGTTTTGAAAGAAGATTACTTCAAAAAGAAGACAACCTCGATAGTAAGATAGCTCTGCTTGAGAAACAGACACAGGCAGTCTCAGACCGTGAGAGCAATATAGAAAAGAAAGAAACTATTTTGGCCGGGCAGGAAAAAGAGTGGCAGAAAAAACTTGAAGAAGTTTCTGGTTTATCTTCTGCTGATGCAAAAAAACTTATAATAGAATCTCTTGAAAATGAAGCAAAGCATGATGCCCAGGCGCTTTTAAACAAAATTGAACAGGAAGCACAGCTTGCTGCAGAGAAAAAAGCAAGAGAAATACTTGTTGCAACTGTTCAACGAATAGCAACAGATGTAAGTTCAGAAGTAACAATATCATCTGTAAGCCTTCCAAATGATGAAATGAAAGGAAGGATTATCGGACGGGAAGGAAGAAATATAAGAACACTTGAAACACTTACAGGCGTAGATATTATTATTGATGATACACCTGAAGCAGTTGTTATATCCTGCTTTGATCCTGTAAAAAAAGAGATTGCAAAAGTAGCGCTTGAAAGATTAATAATTGATGGAAGAATACATCCTGCGCGAATTGAAGAAATAGTCCAGAAAGTTAAAAAAGAGATTAATCAGACTATTTTTGAAGAAGGCGAAAAAGTATTATTTGATCTTGGAATTCATAATATGAGCCCTGAAGGAATAAGAAGCCTTGGACGGCTGCATTTCAGGACAAGTTATGGGCAAAATGTGCTGCAGCATTCAAAAGAAGTTGCAATAATAGCAAGCCTTATTGCATCAGAAGTTGGAGCTAACAAAGCTATAACAAGAAGGGCTGCGCTATTACATGATATTGGAAAAGGAATAGAAACAAACGGCGATGGAAACCATGCAGAGCTTGGCATGGAAGCAGCAAAAAAAATGGGCGAGGATCCAAGAATTGTAAATGCAATTGGTTCGCACCATAATGATATTGAACCTTCATGTATTGAATCAATAATAGTACAGATTGCAGATGCAATATCGGCTGCAAGGCCTGGCGCAAGGCGGGAGACGATAGATAACTATATAAAGCGGCTTGAAAACCTTGAAAAAATTGCAATGGATTTTCAGGGTATTGATAAAGCATATGCTATACAGGCAGGAAGAGAGCTTAGAATTCTTGTCAATAATGAAGCTGTAAATGATGAACAGGCATCTGAACTTTGCAAAGCTATTGCAAAGAAAATAGAATCTGAATTAAGATATCCTGGAAGAATCAGAGTAACAATTATAAGAGAAACACGTATTGTAGAATATGCAAGATAATAAATTTAAAGTTCTGCTGCTCGGCGATGTCTTTGGGCAAGCCGGCTGCAGAGCCCTTTTTTTCAATCTTAAAAATATAATAAAAAAGAAAAAAGCAGACCTTGTAATAGTTAATGGTGAAAATTCTGCTGATGGTTTTGGAATTACTCCCAAAACAGTAGAGCAGATTATGCAAAGCGGCAGCGATGTTATTACTACAGGAAACCATGTGTGGCAAAAACCTGATGGCGTACAGCTTTTGCAGGAAACTCAAAACGTATTAAGACCTGCAAACTATCCTGACGGCGCACCAGGCCATGGATTTTGTATTATTGAAAAAGCAGGAGTAAAAGCTGCTGTTATAAATCTTGAAGGCAGAGAAAGCATGTCGGATCTTGATTGCCCGTTCCGGACTGCTTCAGAAATAATAAAAAAAATAAAAAAAGATAAATCTGTAAATATAATTATAATAGATTTTCATGCTGAATCTACAATGGAAAAAGAGGCGCTTGCACTCTATCTTGATGGACAGGTAAGCCTTATAGCAGGTACACATACCCATATTCAGACAGCAGATGAAAAAATCTTACCCAAAGGCACCGGTTATATAACAGATATTGGCATGACAGGCCCTGAAGATTCTGTTATAGGAAGTGAAAAAAATATTGCAATACAAAGGTTTTTAACTCAAATGCCTATTAAAATGGAAATAGCAGAAACACCTCTTATGATAAATGGCGTATTTGCTGAAATTGACCCCCAGACAGGAAAAACCATTTCAATAGAACGTATTTATGAAAGAGTATGAGTAATCTCTCTCTGCTTACACTGCTTAACAAGCGTTTTGGAATTGATAAAAAAGAAGAAAATTATGCTCTTATTCTCTGCGGCAATGTTCTTGTTAATGGTGAAAAAATAAAAAATCCTGCTGAAAAAATTGATAAAGATTCTGAAATAACAATAATTAAAAAAAAATATGTCTCAAGAGGCGGATATAAACTTGAATATGCGCTTGATCACTGGAAAATAGCTGTAGAAGGAAAAGTCTTTCTTGATGCAGGCAGTTCCACAGGCGGTTTTACCGACTGCCTTCTCCAAAGAGGCGCGCTATTTGTCCATTCTGTTGATGTCGGATATAACCAGATAGATTATTTGCTGAGAAATGATAAAAGAGTAATTCTTTATGAAAAAACAAATATTATGGATATAAATTCACTTTCTCCTGCTGCTGATATAGGGGTTGCTGATCTCTCTTTCCGTTCAATAGCAAATGCTGCTTCAAAAATACTTGATCTTACTTTGGAAAAAAAACTGATTGCTTTAATAAAACCTCAGTTTGAAACTGGAAAGTCTAATCTTAAAAAAGGAATTATAGAGAATTCTTTGATACTTAAAGATACTCTTTTAACAGTAATAGATAAATTATTTGATGAAAAATCATTTGTCGAAGATATTATTCCATCTCCAATAAAAGGAACAAAAGGCAACTCTGAATTTCTTTTTTTAATTATAAGAAAAGAGAGAAAAAAAGATGAAATAAAGAAAAAATTATCAGACTTATTCACTGATGCTTGAGCTTGGGGTAAAGTGAATCTATGGAACAATTTGCGGGATACGCTTTCAGCTAAAAAGAATCTCTGGAAATAGGTTTTCCTATAAATATCCCTTCAGAGCCAAGGTAATTTAAGGTTTTTCCATCAATAAGTATCTGTACCCGCTTAACAGTGGAAAATTCAGTAGCAGAATAGACAATCTGTTTTAATTGTCCTACATATCCTTCTCGGCCAAATGAATTAAAAAGAAAATTTTCATTAAAATCCATATAAGCTGTGCCTTCTGATATCCAGAGTTTATTTAATTTAGTTTTTTCAGGAATAAGAGATATATAATTATTATTTATTTCAGAAGAAGATACTCCTCCAAGAAGAGAAATTATTGTAGATGTAAGGGGGGAATCTGTAAATTTTATACTTCTTGTTACTTTTCTAAGCTGGGTAGTTCCATCTTCATTGATTACAACAAAATAGAGAATGCTGTCTCTTACTTTATAAGATGGCATTTCAGTTGCTGCTTTTTTATTATCTTCAGATGCAGGCTCTTTCTTTTCTTTTGGTATATTTGCCAGCTCTTTTGGCTCATTTTTCGCAACTTCAACTTCCTGCTGCTTTGGTTCTGCGGCAGGCTGGGTTTGCCTGGGTTTTTCTTCTTTAGGTTTTTCTATAACGCGCAAAACATCAGGCTGTGAATTTTCATTTTTATCAGTGGGTTTTGAAAAAAAAGTTAAAAATCCTGTTGAATTTAAAACATCCTGTATTTTTTTATGCTTTACAATAAATAAAGTAATAACAAGCAAAATAAGAGCTATCCAGAATATACAGCCTGGCTTTAAATTTCTTTTTTTGCTTTTTTTCCTGTTCTGTTGCTTCATGACAGCATTAATATCGGCATTTTTAACTCAATCATAAAATTGAGACTTTTATAAAAGCTTTCCATAAATAGTAATATAAAATTAGAAAAATAGAACTAAAAAATAGATATTTTTTTTAAAAATAATCTATCTCTGCCTGTTAACAGGAAAGAGTCTATTTGACAAGTGTTAATAAAGGCTCTATATTTATAAACAAATGAAAACAATCAAAGGCATATCTGCATCCCCAGGTATTTACATTGGCAAAGTTTTTCTCTATCAGGAAGAACGCCTTAATGTTCCAAAGTATAAAATAGGAAAAGAAGAAGTTGAGGCTGAATTTTCAAGATTTATTGTGGCAGTTGAAAAATCAAAGCAGGAACTTGAAGCAATTAAAGATGCAGCCAAAATGATGAATATAAGCGAAAATGAAATAGTTATGCTTGACTCCCATATAATGATGCTTTCTGATGAATCTTTTATCAAGCAGATAAAAACAACTATTACCGAACAGCTTGTTAATGCCGACTGGGTATTTTTTGAAGCAATAGAAATTCAAATTGAAAAACTGACTGCTTCAGAAAATGCATATATGGAAGAAAGGGCAAGCGACCTGCGGGATATTGGCAAACGTATTTTAAATAATCTGATGTTTACAGAAAGAATAACACTTGCCGACCTTGAAAGCGAATGTATAATTGCTGCGCATGATCTTTTGCCTTCAGATGCAATATCAATGGATAAGAAAAAAGTTAAGGGAATTATATTAAATGCAGGAGGCAAAACCTCACATACTGCCATAATTGCAAGATCTTTTGAAATTCCTGCTGTAGTAGGCTTATTTAACATAACCCGCATGATTAAAACAGGAGATAACATAATTCTTGATGGAAATGCAGGAGTTGTAATTTTAGATCCTGATGAAGAGACAAAAAAAATATATCTTGAAAAAATAAGAAAACAGGAAGAAATAGATCTTCTGCTTAAACCTTATGTAAAAAAAGAAGCTATTACAAATGATGGTAAAAAAATATCAGTAAAAGCCAATATAGAAGTCCCTCAGGAGCTTGAATCTGTCAAAAGCCACGGCGCAGACGGCATAGGGCTTTTCAGGTCGGAATTTCTTCTTTTACAATCGCAGCTTTATAACAGCGAAGATAAACAGTTTGAAGTATATAGGACAGTTCTTCAAAATATGGAAGAAAAGCCTGTGACAATAAGAACCCTTGATATAGGAGGGGATAAAATTATTCCCAACTATGAAGAACTCCGCGAAAAAAATCCTCTTCTTGGCTGGAGAGGCATAAGATTCTGCCTTTCAAACAGAAATATGTTTAAAATACAGCTCCGCGCGCTTTACAGAGCTTCTGTTTTTGGAAATCTCAGGATTATGTTTCCAATGATTGCATGTGTGGAAGAAATAGATGAAATTTTTCAAATAATAGAAGATGTTAAGAAAGAATTAAAAGCGAAAAATCAGGAATTTAAAGAAAAAATACCTCTTGGAATAATGATTGAAGTTCCTTCTGCTGTGCTTGCATCTGAATTCCTTGCAAAAAAAGTGGATTTCTTTTCTATTGGAACAAATGATTTAATCCAATACACAATAGCAATAGATAGAGGCAATGAAAAAATTGCCTACCTTTACCAGATGTACCATCCTGCGCTTTTAAGGCTTATCAAAATGACAGCTGATGCAGGAAAAAAAGCAGGCATTCCTGTTAACCTTTGCGGTGAAATGGGAGGAGATCCGAGAGCTACTATTGTGCTTCTGGGTTTAGGTATTGAAGAACTTAGTATGAGCCCTGCATCAATCCCTGCAGTAAAGAAAGTAATAAGAAATGTTGAAATAAAAGAAGCAAAACAGATTATAGATACTATCTTACAAAACGGCTCAGGAACAGAAATAAATAATTTTATAGAGAACTGGTTTAATGAAAGATTTAACGGACTTATATAATAGAAAATATCCTGTTGTTGTTATAGCCGGAAGGCCGAATGTCGGCAAATCAACGCTTTTTAACAGAATTGTAGGAAAAAGAAAATCAATCACAGATCCGACTCCTGGTGTTACAAGAGATGCTGTAAGCGAGCTTTATAAACTTGGCAGCACTACTATAAAGCTTATGGATACAGGCGGAGTTAATACATCTAGAGATGGAATTGAAAAAATTGTTACAGACAGAAGCTTAACTCTTATGCAGGAAGCTGATCTTATTCTTTTTCTTCTTGATGCAAAAGAAATACTGCCTGAAGATGAAATATTTATAGAAAAAATCAGAAGATATAAAGACAAAATTATTCTTGTAGTAAATAAGGTTGATACTCCTGAAAAAGAAAATGATGTCTGGAACTATTACTCATACGGGTTTGACAGAGTTGTGCCTGTATCTTCTGCCCATGGCTATAATATTGATGTTCTTGAAGAACAGGTTGAAGAATTTTTAGGGAAAAAAGAAGATCAACCTGAGATTCCTGAAGAAGCAGAACAGAAAAGCGAAAGAGTTGTGCGCCTTGCAATTATGGGAAAACCAAATACAGGCAAATCAACATTATCAAATAAACTTACAGGAACAGAACAATCAATTGTTTCTGATATTCCGGGAACTACAAGAGATATTGTAGAAGGTGAATTCACTTACAATAATACAAGATTCAAAATTATGGATACTGCAGGAATAAGAAGAAAAAACAGGATTTCTGAAAATATAGAATATTATTCTGTAAGCCGCGCAATAAAAGCAATAGATGATTGCGATCTTGTTTTTATGGTAATTGATGCGGAAGAAGGGCTTTCTGATCAGGATAAAAAAATTGCAGGCCATGTTGTAAAAAAAGGAAAAGGCATAATTATTGTTGTAAATAAATGGGACAGGATGAACCAGGTTTCAAATATGATAACAGCAATGGAAGACAGAATCAGATTTCTTTTTCCTGTTCTTGAATTTGCTCCAATTGTGCCTATCTCAGCGATAAATTCCACAGGCATTGAAGAGCTTCTTAAAATAGCTCTAAAAGTTAACAGACAGCTTGAAATAAGGGTTTCAACATCAAGCCTTAATAAAGCATTAAGAGAATGGGTAGATGATTACCCGCCTCCCTCAGACGGCAAGATAAGATTTAAAATAAAATATATAACTCAGACAGAGATAAAACCTACCCGGTTTTTACTTTTTGTAAATAAACACAAAGGCTTTCCTGCCTCATATATAAAATATATTAAAAATAAAATAAAAAAGAGTTTTGGGCTTGGATCTATTCCATTTGAAATTGATATTAAAGAAACAGAAAAAACATGGAAAGAAAATCAGGTAAGTTAAATTTTGTATTCTCTATCCTGCCTCAAACAAAAATGGCAGCAATATTTATAATTATTCAAATCCTTACAGCAGTTTTTGCTGCCACTGCCTATAGCTATGATTATTCATTTCCCGAAACTTATGAAGTAAGAAGGGAATTCAGCCATATAATGACAGGCTCTAATAATGAACTGGATAACCAGAGGCCGGTGATTGGAGACTGTTTTTTGACAGGCAAAAAAGTCAAATTTCAGGTTGTGTATGACAGCGGTTCCTACTATTTTATTTTTATCAATGAAAAAGCAACAGCTTCCTCGCCAAATGATTTTCACATGGTTTCTGCCGGCACCTATGTAATAAAAAGAGATGCCAGAAATGGAATGATTGGGCAGATAAAAATCTTTTTAAATAACGATGCTGATACATTTGTGAGAATAGTTCCCCATAATGAAGGCTCAATGCTTGAGTTTAGCCTGTTTAAATCAATGGTATACAAAGATATTCTTATTCCAATCTCTATTAATAAACTTATGACAGAACCTTTTGAAACAATTGTAAAGCTGTCTGATTACATAGTTAACTGGGATATACTTTATTCATTTTACAATGAGACAGAAAATAAATATGTTATGAATATCTCGCAGGAAATTGATAAAAAACTGCCTCTGCTAAAAGACTCTGATGATGGCGCGCAGGACAGTAAGGGAGGTTTTGTTTTTATCAAAGACAGCCAGCCCAATCCTGAAAAAGGTTTTAACTGTTCAGGATTTGTAAAATGGGTTGCAGATGGAGTATTTTCCGCAAAAACCAAACAGCTTATGGATATAGGCACTCTTAAAAAGAAAAACCTGCTTGATAGAAGAAATACCTTAAGCCTTCTTTATGAAGATGAAAGAGACCCGTTATTCGGCCTTGACTGGACAAGAAATATTGCAATGACTATTTATGAACTTGATAATCCTCAAAAAAAAGTCAGACTGTCTGATATAGATGTAAAAGATTATCCATATGAAATATATTCAGAAGATATAGGATTTTCTGTTCCAAATCTCAAAGCTCTTTTATATTATCTTACTGTCACAAATCCAGGCTATATATATCTTGGCTCTGTAAATGGAGATTTTGGCAAAGACCCTGTTTTAAGGCAGCACTACCATGTTGTTCTATTTATTCCTTATATAGGCCCAAACGGGAATTTTTATCCTGTTGTTTATGAGCGCAACATAAAAAGGCCTATTGATGAATTTATAAAAAAATATTTACAGGAATCTATTCATCTTGTGCAGATAAAAGTAGATAAAAATTTTTCCCTGCCTGATCCTCCTGTTTTTGAATAGCTGGATTTAAAATTCTCCTATTTAGCCTGGTAATATTGCATCTAAAGCCTATTTGCGTTAAAAATAAACATGCTTGATTATAAAAAAATAGAGGCAGTTGTATTTGATGTTGATGGCACACTTTATCCCAACTATAAAATGTATCTGACTTCAATTCTTTT
>JAVBQS010000194.1:0-2514 GCA_031548835.1 Spirochaetia bacterium | reverse complement strand
TTCTAAATATAGTTTTCTCTTTTATTCAAACTGCAAGTTTATTTAGCCTTATTTTTCATAATTTCCATCTCAATGCAAGCCGGAAGCAGACAAAATCACTATTTATTTATCAATCTATTAAACAACTTTAACTGCTATTATGTTATTTATTTAAAGATTGGCACTGTATTTTTTTTAGTATATACTCTTTAATAATTTATCAAATTTCTAGCAGGAGCAAATGTGTGTATTTGCGGCAATTAAAATAGCAGATATACCTGATTTTTATGACTAAAATAAAAAAAATAATCAGAGCAAATTATCAGCCTATATTATTTGTGTTTCTTGCATTTCTTGCAATGGTGCTTGTAAGTTACTTTTATGTAAGTAGTATTGTAAGAAATTTGATGGGTGCAATTGGCGAAGAAATTATGAATACAACCCAGGCTTCTGTTACAGCAAATTTGTCGGAAACAGAGCTCTCTTTTACAAATATTGCGCGTACAGTAGAAAGCATGCTTGCTTCAGGTAAAACAAATAAAGAAATACTACAGTTTCTGGTAGATATAAATAATTACTTTGCAGGAAAAAGGTCTTCTTTGCCTGATTTTATGAAAATATACGGATATATAAGAAATGAATTTATTGATGGTTCAGGATGGGTACCGCCCAGCGATTATGAACCCACCAAGAGGCCATGGTATATCGGCGCTGATAAAAACGGCGGTAAAGTGTTTTTTTCAGAACCATATATAGATGCAGAAACAGGCGGAATATGTATCTCTTTTTCACAGAAATTGTTTGACCAAAATGCCTATCCCCGCGGCATATTATCCATAGATTTAAAACTTAGCCGTATTACAGATTATGTAACTCATCAGCAGATTTCAAATAATGGATATGGAGTTTTAATTAGCGATACAATGAATTTTACCGCGCACAGGGATAAATTTCTAATAAGCACAAATATATCAGATGCTGGAGGCGATTATCCTAAACTTGTTGATATGTTTAATAAAGGAGAACAGATATCTGCTTTAAGATTTACTGATGCAGATGGGACAGACAGCATTGTTTTTTTCCGGACTATTTTTAATGGCTGGCATATTGGAGTAATTATACCCAGGGCAAATTATTATAAACAGGTATATGTTTTAGCATTTGTATTAAGCATTCTCGGTTTTGTTCTTATGACTACTTTAAGCTATATTCTTATACGCACCCGTGTTGCAAAAATGCGTTCTGATGAAGAAAGTAAAAGTAAAAGTAATTTTCTTGCGCGCATGAGCCATGAAATGCGTACGCCGATGAATGCTATAATCGGAATGGCAAATATTGCACAAAATAGTTCTGATATTGAAAAAATACAATATTGTATTGGTAAAATAAAAAATGCATCAAATCATCTGCTTGGGGTAATTAATGATGTTCTTGATATGTCAAAAATAGAAGCAGGAAAACTTGAATTATCAGAAACTGAATTTCATTTTAAAGATATGCTGCAGCAGATAATTGATGTAAATAATTTCAAGATGGAAGAAAAGCATCAAAATTTTAATATAAATATAGATGCCGATGTGCCCCAGAATATTATAGCTGACAGACAGCTGCTTGCACAAGTTATAACAAATCTTTTAAGCAATGCAAGCAAGTTTACCCCTGAAAGAGGAAACATCAGCATGGCTATTCATAAGCTTGAAGAAAAAAACAACTGTTGCATATTACAATTTGAAATAACAGATGATGGTATAGGAATATCAGCAGAACAGCAATTGAAACTTTTTCGCTCATTTGAACAGGCAGACGGAAGTATTTCCAGAAAATACGGCGGCACAGGACTTGGCCTTGCAATTTCAAAAAAAATAATTGAAATGATGAATGGAAATATTTCTGTTAAATCTGAATTTGGAAAAGGCTCAACTTTTATTTTTACTATAACTGCAGGAATTAGCGCAACCTTGAATAATGTAAATATACAGCCAAGTGTGTCACTGTCAAAAACAGAAGATCTCAAATTTATATTTGCAGGAAAACGCATACTTCTTGCAGAAGATATAGAAATAAACAGAGAAATTCTTATAGCTCTTCTTGACGGCACAGGAGTTGAAATAGTTACTGCAGAAAACGGCAGAGAAGCATATGAACTGTTTGCTGAAAATCCTGATTCTTATGATATAATTTTTATGGATATTCACATGCCTGAAGTAGATGGTTATGAAGCGACAAGAAGAATAAGAAAAATGAATTTTCCAAAAGCAAATACAATTCCTATTATTGCAATGACAGCCAATGTATTTAGGGAAGATATAGAAAAATGCAGAGAAGCTGGAATGAATGACCATATTGGAAAACCTATTGAAATTGATGAAGTTATAAGAAAGATGAAACAATATTTGTCAGTATAAAATTATTTTGCCTGATAATGCTTATTAAATATATTTCAAAATATAAAAGAGAGATACAATGCTGCTTTTACCAAGTAATAAAAATAGAGAGATTTTATGAATAAAGATTGGGAACCGACAAAATATCTGC
>JAVBQS010000054.1:0-15290 GCA_031548835.1 Spirochaetia bacterium | reverse complement strand
AGGATGATACAAAAAATTACTTTATAGATTCTCTTCCTGAAATTTTAAATAATATAAAAAATAATATAGCAGCTGTTATATCTGAATCTCCAGGCAATATTGATGAAGTCTATAAAAAACTTTTTTCAACTGCTTCATGTAAAAAAGCAATAAAGGGAGGAGATTATCTTTCTGATATGGAAGCAGCAGCAATAATTGAAGCAGCATTTAGCCTAAAATCTCCCTACTGCCCTCATGGAAGGCCTGTGTGGAAATGTATTACAAAAGATGAACTTCTCCAGCAGATTAATAGAATTGTGTAGCTGGCAGATAAAACTTGCTTAAATAAGGCTGGTTTGATTTTGAATATTTATAAATGATATTATTGTTAATATTATATTTATAAAAAAATAATTTTATATAAAAACAATGGAGGGATTTTATGCAGGAAGTTTATGATTTTTTAAAAAAGTGTGAAACATATTATATTGCTACTATGGATGGCGACCAGCCAAGGGTGCGCCCGTTTGGCACAATTGATATTTTTGAAGGCAAGCTATATATACAAACAGGAAAAATCAAAGATATATCAAAACAGATTAGTAAAAATCCAAAAATAGAAATTTGTGCTTTTGATGGTTCCAGATGGATACGTATTCAGGCAGTAGCTGTAGAAGATGACAGAATTGAACCAAAACAGCATATGCTTGATGCTTATCCTATGCTTAAGAATATGTATAAGGCAGATGATGATAATACACAGGTGTTGTATTTAAAAAATGCTGTTGCAACTATTTCATCATTAACAGAAAAACCAAGAGTAATTAAATTCTGATTCTGCCGAGGCATCAGGATTGCTATAAGAGCCAGGAATTATGAAATAGATACCGGCCCTGCGCCGGTATGACAAATGGAAACCAATATGACATTGTATATGTTTTACTTACCAATAAGACTCATAATCTCACTTCTTTTTTCATAATCAGGTTTTTTATCAAGAAGAGTGCGGAATGTTGTTTCTGCTTTTGCCTGATCTCCTTTCTTTATATAAAGAGACCCAAGCCTGTAGTAAGCATCATAATAATTTGGATCCATTTTTACAAGCTCATTAAGAGCGCTTATTGCAAGATCATCGTTACCTGTTTCAATATATGCAATTCCAAGATTATATCTTGCAGAAGTTGAATTAGGAACTATTTTTATTGCAGCAGTTAAATGTTTTATACTATCATTATAAAGCCCTTTATGAAGATAAACAGCTCCAAGATTATTGTTAACAGCAAAGCCGCTTCCATCAAGCTGATAAGCTTTTAAAAACAGAGTAAGAGCCTGGTCATACATTTTATTATCATCATATATCTTGCCAAGATTTATATATGGAAGCTGATAATTTGGATCAAGTTTTATTGCATCGCTGTAAGCTTTTATTGCTGTATTTTGGTCATTGCTTCCTTCTGCTGCCTGCCCAAGTGTATAGTTATATCTTGCAGATCTTGGCTCAATATTTACAGCTTTGCGTGCATAAGCAACAGCTTCATCATACTGTTTTGTATTTACTTTAAGAATAGCCAGATTGTTATTTACATCAGCAGAATTGGGGCGCAATGCAAGAGCTTTAAGATAATATTCTTCTGCTTCTTTATTTCTGTTAAGCCATGAAAGCACAGTGCCAAGCTGTATTGCATAAGCAGGCTGCTGCGGATTTATGTTATATGCTTTAAGATAAGCCTGATATGCTCCGTTATAATCATTTTTATTTTTTAAACTATTGCCTATTTCATAGTATGCAAGATCAAAATTGCTATCAAGTTTAACTGCTTCCTGAAAAGCAGCAACAGCTCTATTTTCATCTCCAAGATTTTGATATGTTTTTCCAAGCCTGTACTGTCCGTTTGGAAAATTCTTGTTAAGATGCACAGAGCTTTCAAATGAACTTTTTGCAGCCTGGTATTGCCCTGCCGAATATTGTGCCCTGCCAAGTTCATAATAAATTGTGTAGTTTTCAGGATTAAGTTTTGCCGCTGCTTTAAACTCTTCTATTGCGCTTGCATAGTCTTTTGTTTCGTTATATACCTCTCCAAGCACATAATGGGGAAGCCAGTTGTTGGGATCTTTCTCTATAGCTTTTCTTGCATTTACAACAGCCTGTTTTAAATTATCAGGATTTGAACTATTTTCATTATAAAATGATTCAGCCTTGCGCGCCCATGCTTCTGAAGAATTATCATCAAGTTTTAGGGCAGAATCAAAATCTGCTCTTGCAGCATCATGCTTGCCTGCATTCATTTTATCAATACCCTGCTTTATAAGATCATTAACTTTTTTCTGCTTTTCTTTTTCAGCAGCTGACAGCTCTTCTTTGGTAGGCCCTTTTGGCGCAGAAGGCTGGGCAGCAGGTTGTGGAGGAGAAGCAGGCTGCTGCGGCTGCGGGGCAGGAACATAGCGCGGAGCTGCATTTTTGTTTTCCTGTAAAGTAGTTCCAAGATCATCTATACTTTTTTTAATATTACCCTGTAATGCAAGATCTTTTTCCCTGTCTTCAGCAGATTTCTGATTTTTTTCTGATATAATAGCATCTCTTAAAGCTATAGCATCTCCATCATCTGGATTTTTAAGTAATACATTATCCAGAAGATCTAACGCTCTCTGGTATTCGCCTTTTTCATAGTACTCTTTTGCAAGCTTTAGCGTATTTATTCTAAGTTTTTCTGCTTCAGACAGCGCTGTTTCATTTGCATTACTGCTTACTTCTTTTGCAGCTTTACTGTTTCCCTTTGCTCCTGAAAATATTGCAAATCCAAGAAAACCCAAAAGAAGCACAATAAGCGCTATTACCGGTATAATTATAATTCTGCGGTCAATCATCTATTTCTCCATAAATTATTTACATTATAAATTTAATATATTTTTTATTATTTATTTAAAATTATTCATTTAGATCAAGCTCTTCTTCATAATCGCTTATTTTTTCCGATCCTGCAGAAACATTGCGTGTTTCATCTCCTACATTTTTAAGAGACCCCAGAACTTCGTTAAGAAGTTCTTGTCTTCTCTGTTCTTCTGCAAGCCTTCTCTGCTCTTCTTCCTCTTTTAACTGCTTTTCATGCGCAAGCCTGCCTTCAAGAATACCTATAAGTTTTAAAATTGACTCTCTTTGATAAGTTTGAGGGTCAAGAGCCAAATATACCTTATAATCAGCAACTGCATCTTCATACATTTGCATATTAAGCCGTGTATTTGCCCTGTTAAGGTAAATATCTGCATTATTTCCATTTTCCCTGATTGCTTTTGAATACATTTCATTGGCAGGGACATATTGGCCTGTAACATAATAAATATTTCCTGCATTATAGTAAAATATATCCCTGTCTTTTAATGCTTTTTTTGCTCCTTCCTGGAAAGTTTCAATAGCTTTTGTATAATTTTTTGTCTGGGCATAGGAAATTCCAAGCATCATATATATTTTCTCATTATTTGGGTCTTGCTGGAGCGCTGTAACAAACAAAGGAATAGCATCTGCAGGTTTATTATTTAAAAACAGTTCTTCTGCGCTCTTAAAAAGTTTTTCTTGTCCATGAAGATTGATAAAAGAGTTGATAAATAATAATATTATAAAAATAAGAAAATTTCTTAGCATAATATATGCTCTATTATAGGGGTTTTTAATGTTTATTGTCATTATTTCTATTGTCGGTATAGCTGTAATTCTTTTGATAATATTGTTGATCAAGTCTTTTCTATTCCCAAGGAAGATCTTAACACTAAATAATCTTATAAAAAATGGCAAGTACCAGTCTGCAATAAAAATTGGCAAACAGCTTTTACTAAAAGATCAGGCTAATTCTGAATTACATTATTTGCTTGGGCAGGCGTATAATCTTGATGGAAAGCCTGAATTAGCTCTTATGGAATTTAATAAAGTCAATAAAATAGGCAAATTCGGCGGAATTATTGATGAACAGTCATTTAGAAAGACAATTGCAGGACTTTTTATGCAGTTTAACCAGGATGAAGAAGCTTTAAAAGAATATATGCTGCTTATAAAAAAAGATCCCTATAATTCAGATTATCAGTATCTTGTAGGAACTCTTTTGGAAAAAAGAGGAAAAGCAGAGAATGCAATAGGCCATTATAAAAAAGCAATAGAACTTGACAGGCGTAATGATAAAGCGCATTTTAATCTTGGAAAGCTCTATTATAATACAAAACAGCTTCCGCAGGCTAAATCAGAACTTGAAGAAGCTATAAAATATAACCCAAATAGTTTTGAATCATATTTTTTTCTTGGAAAAATAAATAAAGACAGCCATAATTTTGCCGGAGCAATAACTGCTTTTGATAAGGCGCAGAAAGATCCTGAATTTAAAATAAAATCAATAATTGAAAAAGGTATATGTTCAATGCTTGCCGGGAAAAATGATTCAGCAATTTCTGAATTTGAACGTGTTATAAGGCTTACTAAAGAAGCTTCGGAAAATGAGATTATACATGCCAGATATTTTCTTGCAACATGTTATGAAAAAGAGAGAAAAATTATAAATGCTATTGAACAATGGGAAGCAATAAATGCTAAAAAACCTAATTTTAAAGATGTTGAAAAAAAGCTTGCCCAATACCAGGAGATACGCACAGATGATTCAATGAAAGATTTTCTTATTGCAGGTAATGAAAGATTTCTTGAAATGTGCCTTAAAATTATTGATGCAAAAGGTTATTCCCATCAGGATGCAAGGATAATAAAAAACGGCTGCCAGGTAGTTGCATTAGATAAAAATGCAGGAAAATGGAGAAATATTAAAGTACAATCTACTTTAATAAATTTTTTCCGTATGCCTGAGCCTGTTGATGAGCCATATATGCGTACCTTTATTGAAGAGATGAGAAAACTTAATATTATTAAAGGTATTATATATTCAACATCTAACTTTACCAGAAAAGCTCTTTCATTTATAGAAAATAGGCCTGTTGATATTGTCACAAAAGAACAGATGGTTGAAGAATTTCAAAAAATTAATTTTTAGGCACAGCAGGTTTATAAGGGCCTGATAATAATCCATAGCCGTTTATTCTGTCATATCTATATAAAAATATTGCTTTTGCTTTATCAGGCAAAGCCATTGTTTTGCTGCTGTTGTTTGCAGCATTTATCTCATTTAAAAAATTCATATTTTCATTATAAAACCAGATAGTTTCAGAATTGGCAGAAAAAGAGATAATATTATTTTCTATAGCTGCAGATGGAAACTGGTTTTCCTGAAATTTTTTATCATATGAAGAAATATTAAAAGTTGTTTCCCGGCGCTCGCCTGCATCATCAAGAACTAAAGCGCGGTACTGCCCTAAAGGAAAACCTGAAAAATCATTCATTACAATATTATCTGAACCAAACCAGTTTTCATTATTGTTTGTTTTATATATCCAGTTTTTATCTTCTATTTTCCAGAAAAGTTCTTCTGCATCATTAATAATATAAATTGTTTTTATATCTTCCACTCCATCTTCATCAGCAAGTTCCATAAAAAGAGAGAGCCTGTCATAATATGTGTTATTTTCAACATCATGATATTTTGTAATCTGCCAGAATATCTGATTTATTTCAGGCTGATTTTCAGAACAGGAAAATAAAATAAATATGAGTATTGGAAATATAAAATAATTTAACTTATTTTTGATATTTTTCTGCATTTTCCACCGGTTTTGCATATGCTTTATAAGCATATATTTTTACTTTATCCTGCAGCCTGTGAAATCTTTTTAGAAAAAAATCTTTATATTTTGCATCATATTTTGATGCATATTTATCTGTTGAATGCAAAATATCATAAGCAATATAATTTGACGGCCAGAGTTTGTAATTTGTCTGAATAAAAGCATCAATTGCATCAGCAACATCTTTATAATCTTTCCATTCGCCTTTAAGAACATTGCCATAAGCAATATGTACTCTGCCTTTAAAATTTGTTATACCCTGCACCATACTTATAAAATCTTCATCTCTTCTTTTTTTATAAACAGCATTTGTATCCCTTCTATAAAGTTCCCTTGCTTTTAATCTGTCGCATGGATCAAATTCATAAGATAAAACCATTGGAACAATATTAAGTTTATTAATAAAATCGGAAAACTCAAGTCCGCCTTTTCTTTGTGAAAGATATAGCATTTTTATTATTGCAGGATTAGTAGTATCATCCCCATTTTTTGCCCTTCCTTCCCTTTGTGCAAGCCAGACAGAATCATTTGTATTAAGTGTATACCAGATATATTTTGATAATATTACAGTGGAGTGAAGCTGGTCCCTGGGACTCTGGTTTCTTTTTACAATAAAACCTTTATTTATTCTTATAAGATCTGTTACAAGATCATTTATAAGAAGATTATTTCCGAAAGCTATTTCAAATGTAGGCAGATTATTTTTTGTCATTGAATAGTTTGCAAGCGCAGGATCAAGCGTTATATCTCTATGGTTTGAGATTAAAAGATAATGATTTTTTGAATCAAACTTTTCAAGTCCTGAAAATGTAATCTCTGTAATTGTCTTTTTTACTACTGTGCCTACAGCAATTCTTATAATTGTGCGCTGAAACTCATAAGGAGTATCAACACCCATAAGATTCTTTTTTACATATATTTTAATAAGCAAATTAAGAACAGGGTTAAATATAAAAGGAACTTTGGGAAACACTGCTTTTCTAAGACTTTTTATTAAAGCTTTACTGGTTTTAAGCCTTTTTAATGCTGCCAGAAAATCATCGCCTCTATATGGCTCAATTTCTTTAAATTCTTCAATAAACAGCGGGTTATCTGTTTTTTCCATAAAGCCTGCAATCTCCTATATAAAATATAGATAATAACTATAACTACTATTTATAATTTTTTCTATAAATTATAACATAAATAAATAACTGTGTATTCAATTAGTTTTATATCAATTTAATTTTTATTATTTTAGAATTTTATGAAATTATTTGTTTTAATATAAAAAGAGTAAATTGAGAATTAATATAACACTTTTTAGCCGGAAAAAGAGTATATAAGACTATAAATTTAAAAAACTATCAGAGAATTTATAGAAAAAAAGAGTATTTATCAATGTAAAAAATGCTTATGTTAAAAATGCTTAAACATTTTTGATTCTTTTCTCTATTTTTTCCTTGAAAATCTGTTTGCCTTTTTCAGTCAACATGGGATAGAGGGATGCCCATGCGCGGAAATAAAAATCTATTTTTTTAACACCCAGCTTCGCCTCTACCATGCTTTGTTCATTCCATCTGGCTTTAATCAGGTAAAAATTATGGATAAATGCGTCATATTGGCCTTCAAATCCCTCCGGCTGCAATATCCCAGTTTTGCAAAGTGTCTTTAGAGTTTCTCTCCAAAACAGGAGGTTTCTTGCAAAAACCTCCTGCCGGATATCCCTCATTTTTTTGCTAATTTGCGCCAAGCGTTCAAAATTTTTAAAATAAAAAGTATCTTCGTCTTTGGATTTTTCAAATAATGCAATCCAGGCATCCAGCTCTTCCAGACTCTTGCATGGAGGCTTAGGGGTGTGCTGCTTAAATATATCAAGGACAACAGCTTCTGCAAGGTCATCCTTTTTCTTAAAATAGTAAGTTAAATTTCCGACGCTGATATTCAAAGACTTTGCAATATCCCGTACAGAAATCTCATCATATGTCTTTTCCAAAAACATTTTACAGGCTGTTTCAAGAATCTCATTTTTTATATTTCTGATTGCCAATAAATTTGCGCTCCTTGAGTTTTATAAAAAAATAGTTGACACATTAGTACGTATGTGCTATTTTAGCATATGTGTACTAAATTATAAAAGAAAGGATTTATTATGTCAAATACAAAATGCAAGGTTTTAGCATTGGGATTTGCAAGGATGTCTATGGTCACCGGAGCGCTGCGCGATAGTAGCAACTTATACACATATTTATGGAGATATTTATGAAAACTAAAAAAATTATAATTATAATGATGGCTGTCTTTATGATATTGGCTGCTGCTATAATCGCCACAAAGCTAGCTGGCAATAATGGTACACAAGAGCAGAATAAAATGGAAAAGGATTCTAAAAGAATAAAAATCATAACCATAGAAGAACATTTTCTCAATGCAGCCATCACTGATGCAACACATGATGAAATTGAAAAAATAGCTCCCGGCCATGCCCGTGCATTTGTTGCTGACTTTGGTTCACGGCTAACAATGAAGCCGGAACAACTGTTCGACATAGGAGCAGGAAGAATTGCCAGTATGGATGCAAATGGCATTGATGTGCAGATACTCTCATATAATTCGCCTGCAACTGAATTACTACCATCGCCTCTTGCCGTAGAATTGGCAAAAGAGGCAAATGATCAGCTTGCTGCAGCAATAGCAGCATATCCTGGTAGGTTTATTGGCTTTGCCACTTTACCAATGTCTGACCCGGAAGCAGCAGCGGAAGAGTTAAAAAGATGCGTCAACGAACTTGGCTTTGTGGGAGCTATGATCAACGGAACAGCTCACAGCCATTTTATGGATGAGCCCCGGTTTGAAGTGTTTTTTGCAACTGCAGCTGAATTGGATGTGCCGCTCTATATTCATCCTACAATTGTAAAAAAAGAGGTGCGGGATGCTTATTATGACAATGCTGACCCTGCTTTTGCAGCGCGTTTTGCTTCTGCAGGCATAGGCTGGCATTATGAAGTTGGAGTCCATGTTATGCGTTTGATTTTTGCAGGTGTTTTTGACCGTTATCCGAATTTGCAAATTATTATGGGGCATTGGGGAGAACTGCTTCCTTTTTATATGGATAGAATTAATACTTTTTTCCCTGCTTCTGCATCGCCCATGAAGCATGATTTCAAGTATTATATGCAAAACAATGTTTACATCACACCAAGCGGCATGTTTAATCTGCCTCAGCTGCAAAACGCTATGGAAATGATGGGGGCCGACAGGATTATCTATTCTGTAGATTACCCATATTACCCGAATGAAGGTGCAAGGGATTTTCTGGAAAATGCTCCTATAAGTCAAGAGAATAAAGAGAAAATCGCATATAAAAATGCAGAAAAACTATTTAAATTAAAATAGATTGATTGCTTTACCCCGATGAGATTATCGGGGTAAAATGCTTCTTTAAAAATAGAGAAAAGGCTTTACACTTATCGCAGATAAGTTTTTAATACAAAAAATGAATATAGTACTTTTTAGCCAGGAAGAAATTCATCTTCCCTTAAAAATTGATGATTATAGAGCAAAACATATTATTAATATTTTAAAATTTAATAAAGGAGACTCTTTTTTTGCAGGAATAATAAATAAAGGGACAGGCAAAGCAAAAATAGATAAAATTGATAATAAATACCTCTATTTTACTTTTCAATATGATGGGAAAAAGTTTGAGAAAAATCCTGTTTCGCTTCTTACATCAATAACCCGCCCTATTGATGCAAAAAAAATACTTAAAAACTGTACAACATTGGGAGTTTCAGCTATTTATCTCTCTCTTTTTGATAAAAGTGAAAAATCATATTTTGATAGTAATTTATGGAAAGAGGATAACTATAAAGAATATTTGATAGAAGGAGCATGCCAGGCTTGTGCCTGTGATATTCCCGACCTGTTTTTATTTTCAAATCTTGATGAATGTCTTAAAGCTCTTCCTGAAAACAGTATAAGAGCAGCTCTTGATAATTATGAAGCAGAAAAACCGCTTACTTCGCTTGAATATTCCAAAGATCAATTGATTGCTCAAAATAATCTAGAAAATAATTATTCTGTAAACAAAATTACTGAAATTATACTTGCAGTTGGCGGAGAACGCGGTTTTAGCAGCAGGGAAAGAGTTTTACTTAAAAATCATGGGTTTAAATTATATAGCCTTGGAAAACGGGTATTAAAAACAGAAACAGCAGCTATTGCAGGGTTGTCTGTAATATTAAGCAAACTAGGCTGTTTATAGAGGATATAATGATGTAAATACTGATTTTTATGGGGATGATGATGAAAATCGGGATCAGCATTTATTTTGCTAGTAATAAAAGATTGGATGATCTATTTTGGATATAATAATTATTAGGGAAAATAAAAAACAATTTTTAGATTTACTCTTATTAGGTGATGAACAAGAATCAATGATAGATAAATATTTAGAACAAGGCGAACTTTTTGCTCTATATGATGATGAGTTGAAAAGTGTTTGTGTAGTTACGCAAGAAAGCAATGATATATGTGAGCTTAAAAATATTGCCACATATAAAAAATGGCATGGTAGTGGCTATGGAAGCAAACTGCTTCATTACATATTTTCATATTACAAAAATAAATACAAAACAATGATTGTGGGAACAGGCGACAGTCCAATAATAAAACAATTTTACGAGAAAAATGGTTTTAAAATTTCTCATAGAATAAAAGACTTTTTTATAGATAACTATGACCGCCCAATTTTTGAAAACAGTATTCAGCTTGTGGATATGGTTTATTTAAGTAAAATATTATGACTTGGTTAATGAGTAGTAAAAAATACTTTTAATAAATTCCAGCTCCGACATTCTGGCGTAGGCCAGAATGTCAGGGAAAGGCTCATGAGATCCCGGCACAGGCCGGGATCATTCAATTCCTGTAATTGTTTTTATTAACTGAACTCTTTTATAATTATCTACTCTGTTTTCCTCGCTCATAAGGCCGCGGAAATCATCAACTGAATTATAATTATGCGCTTTCATCCAGTTTTCAAGTTCTTTTAAAATATCTGTAATATAGCCTGTTCCATTCTGATATAAAACAGAACATAGCTGAACTGTTGTTGCTCCTGCAAGAAGAAGTTTTATAACATCTTTTCCTGAATGAACTCCTGTTGTTGCTGAAATATCTGTTTTTATTTTTCCTGCAAGAAGAGCAATCCACTGGAGAGGTATAAAAAGTTCTTCATGGTTACTCATAATAGGGCCATTTATTACTTTAAGTTTATCTATATCAATATCTGTTCTGTAATATCTGTTAAAAAGAACAAGAGCATTTGCTCCTTCATCTGCAAATCTTTTTGCAACATTTGCAAGTCCTGTAAAAAAACTGCTTATTTTTATTGCAACCGGAATATTGATCTCTTTTTTTATTTTTTTCAAAATATTTATATAAGTATCTTCAAATTCCTGCGATGTCTTTTTTATATCATAGGGCTGTATAAAAATATTTAATTCAAGAGCAGGAGCGCCTACTTTTTCAAATCTTTTTGCATACTCTATCCAGTTGCCGGCTGTTGTGCAATTAATACTTGGAATAACAGGTATGGAAACTTTTTTTTCAGCTTTATTGATTAAATTTATATATTCATCCAGAAAATGCCCGATTGTGGAATCGGAAAAAAGATTAAAAGCTTCTGCATGCATTGAAGTATCAATATTATCAACCATTTTCTGGGTATCCAGTAATATCTGTTCTTCAAAAATAGATTTAAGAATAACAGCTCCTGCCCCCTTTTCCTCAAGATCTGCTATTTTTTCAACACTTCCTGTAAGTTTTGAGCTAGAAACAATGATAGGATTTTTCAGTTCAAGACCCAAATATCTTGTCTTAAGATTCATTTAAACCTCCCCTTTAAGGCTTGAATTAATGTTTTCAATATCACAATTGATTTTCATCATTTCAGTTTTTATAAGAGCCAGCCTGGAATTAAAATAATTATCAAGACTCCCTTTGTTTAACCTTCCTGCCAGCGCTTCTTTAATGATAGTGACAGTTTTCCCGATTTTTGAAAAAATATCAACAAGTTCTTTGTAGTAACTGAAAATAGTTGAAATATTGTAATATAAACATGGCTTATATTGTGTTTTATTTAAAACTGTTTTTAAAAATATAATTATATCCCATGCTTTTTTTAATTCTTTTTCATATTTATATATTATTTCTTTATTTTTATCTTCTATGTAAAAAAAAGGGGTTGCTGTTTCTATTTTATTTTTAATAAAATCTGTCTCTGTTTTGTCAATTATAAAAATTCTAATATTGTCATTGTTTATTAAATATTTAATATTATTTATAACTTCTAAACTGGCTCTATATCCAACCAAAAAAATTTCTTCAAAATTATTTTCATCTGTAATATCAGATATTATTTGTGAAACAGCTTTTTTTATATTATTTGAGTTAAGAAGATATGCCATTGTAAGATTAAAAGCCGCATACCTGGTATTTGAAAAAATGCTTGTATAATCATCTATAATATCTTTAAGAAAAGATTCTGCTCCTGCAGCTTCAGGATCAATTGAGCTATAATTTCCCTCCAGCCTCAAATGTTTATAAGAGAAAAATGATAATAAAAACTCCATTCCGCCTATAAAAGGAAACAGCGGAATTATACAAAAATTTTTATTTTTAATATTTGTATCAAATGCTGTAATAGTTTTTTCATCAAGATGTTCCTGAAAAACCAGCCTTTTATCTATACTCCAAGGAAAAGAACTTCCCCAATCTGCCAATACCCTGCTATACCCCAAATTCATACATTGAGATGCAAAACTGTTATAAAAGAAATTATCATCAGGTAAAAGATCTGAAAAATCAAAATATAAAAATTTTCCGTTATCGTTGTTATCTATTTCCATAGCTAATTTTATCCTGAATTATCTAATTGATTAAATATTCTTCAGGAATAACTGACTTTCCCTGTCTTACTATTTTATAAGGATGCTTACTTACATCAAGAATTGTTGATGGCACAGGATTTTCAAGATCTCCGCCATCTATAATAATATCAACAAAATTTTCAAAATTTTCAACTATTTCACCAATCTTATTTATGGATGGCATGCCGCTTTTATTAACGCTTGTTGAAACAAGAGGAGCATCAATATTATTTAAGATTTTAATCATAAAATCATCTTCGGGAACTCTTAATGCAATAGTCCCTCCTGTTAAAGAATTAACAATTAAAGTAAGAGGAGCTGGCCAAAGAGATAATATTCTGCTTTCGATTTTATCCGGTGTTAGAGTTTGCAGTTTTTCCTGAGAACTGATAAGTTTTATAAAAGGTTTGTTCTTTTCTCTTCCTTTTATTTTTGCTATTTTTTCTTCTGCTTCTGCCGTGCTGCAAACAAAGCCATAGATAGTATCACACGGCATTATTATAATACCGTTGTTTTTCAGCTTCTCCGTAATTTTGTTTATTATATTGTCTGATTTTTTTATTACCATTTTTTACAGGTAATAATATACTGGAAAGAATGTAAAATAACAATGAAAAAATAAAACTCATTGCTCTTATAAACTGGCTGTTATCTTTGCCTGAATAGTTATCTGCATAAATTATATTACCAAGAGAATGGTATACATCTGGTTTTTCAAGCCCTGCCAGAAATATTTTTTTTTCATCTTTAGCAATATATCCCATTTCTCTTGCTTTAAGTTTTATTTTTTCCATTGTATTTAGAGGCTGGAGTTTTTTGCTAAGTTCAGTATTTATTTTTCTAAGTTCTGTAATATTTGAATAAACTTTTTCTTTATATAAGGAAAGATCTCTTGTTGATAATAGGCCTGTCTTCCCGTAAATAAATGATAGCGAGAGATATACAACTATAAATATATATACTGTTGCAAAAATACGGGACACAAAATTCATATATTCTATATTACGGCGTTTTTTACCTTATTCTAAATAGTTACTCAATATAAAAAAACTCAAAATCTGTTTTAATATATATAAATTAAAACATAATGATTATTATTAATCAGAATTTACAAAAATAAGCTTGTTATAAAATAAGCATAGCATCTACATAGGAGAAAAATCTTTATTTTTTATCAATTGCTTCCCTGTAACTCTCTTTTATTTTTGAAATCCCTGCAAATGCTGAAACAAGTAGTATCAAAGTTGAATCAGGAGTATGAAAATTTGTAAATAACTGGCCTACAATTTTAAATTTATACCCTGGATAGATAAAAATAGATGTTTTTCCTTTTCCAGAAACTATTTCATTATTAACAGAAGCTGAAGATTCAAGAGCTCTTAATGTAGTTGTTCCAACAGCCAATATTTTTTTACCGCTATTCTTTGCCTTGTTAATTATTTCAGCTGTTTCTTCGCTTATTTCATAGCTTTCTTCATGCATAATATGTTCTTCAACTGTTTCTGAATGAATTGGTTTAAAAGTTCCCATTCCGACATGGAGTGTTATAAAAGCTGTCTTAATTCCTTTAGCCCTCAGATTTTCAAGAATTTCTTCTGTAAAGTGAAGCCCTGCTGTAGGCGCAGCTGCAGAACCTGTTTTTTCAGAATAGATTGTCTGGTATCTTTCGCTGTCAGATTTTATATCAGTTCTTTTAATATATGGAGGAAGAGGTATATGGCCATATTTTTCAAGATATGTATCATCTATGGCAATATCAAACTCGATTGTCATGCCTTTTTCATCTTTTTCAGTTACAATGCCTGTCAGATTTTCCGGAAAAGTAAAAGTTTTGCCAGGCTTCTGCTTTTTTAATTTACTGCTTATCGCATTCCACTTATTACCATCCAGTTTTTCAAGAAGCAGGAATTCTGTTTTTCCCCCTGTTTCTGATATTCCAAAAAGTCTTGCTTTGCGGACTTTTGTATTGTTAAAGACAATAACTGTATCTCTATCAATAAAGCTGGATAAATCTTTTACTGATGAATGGATAATTTCTCCGCTATCTTTTTTTAAAACAAGGAGCCTGCTTTCGCCCCGTTTTTCAGTAGGAAATTGTGCTATTAACTCTTCAGGCAGGTTAAAATAGAAGTCGCTGGTTTTCAATATTATCTTCTTTTTTAACTATTTTAAGATGGTCATATGCAAACTGGGTTGCAACTCTTCCCCTGGGAGTGCGTTTTATCATTCCTATTTGTATAAGATAAGGCTCATAAAAATCTTCAAGTGTTTCTACAGTTTCGCCTACAGAAATTGCAATAGTTTCTGCTCCGACAGGCCCTCCAGAATATTTATTTATAATTACATCAAGTATCTGCCTGTCGCATGCTTCAAGTCCCAGCTGATCTATATTAAGTTTTCCAAGGCTGTATTTTACAATATTTTCGCTTACAATTCCGTCTCCCTTAATTTGTGCAAAATCTCTTACTCGGCGCAGCAGCCTGTTTGCAACTCTTGGAGTTCCCCTGCAGCATGTTGAAAGCAGTTTTATCGCATTTTCTTCGCATGGTATGTCAAGAATTTTTGAAGAACGTCTTAATATATTGATTATATCTTTCTGATCATAAAGATTCATTCTTATATTTATACCAAATCTGCTGTATAGAGGGCTTGATACATTTCCTGATTTTGTTGTTGCTCCCACAAGAGTAA
>JAVBQS010000111.1:0-8008 GCA_031548835.1 Spirochaetia bacterium | reverse complement strand
ACTTATTTTTTCTTTTCCTGCTAAATCTTTATCAAGATGGGCATATGTTGTTCTTAAAAGCCTTTCATGTTCTATAATAATAAAATTCCCAAGTCCCGAAGGCAAAGCTGAAAAATGATTATTTTCTTCCTGGTAATAAATGACTTCTCCATTATCAACTGCAAAAACATCAGGAGCTGTGCTTGTAATATCAATTCCTGTATTATAGCAGTTTTTGCTTTTATCTCCAAAATTAGCTTTTATCACAGGTTTTTCAACAGGCCATTGAAGTGAAAATAGAAAAACCGTATTTAAAAAGAAACAGATTATAAAAATATTTTTCATATAACCTTTATTCTTTTCTCCTTCATATATTATTTTTATCAAAAACATTAATATCTTGATGCTAATTAATATTTATTTAATAAAATCTGCCGCAAAAATAGTATCTCCTGATCCAAATAATATTCTGTTTTTGCTGTTATCAATATAACTAAAATCAGAAGATATTGTTTTTGAATAAAGTTTTTTGCAGGCAGGATTAATTAAATAAAAAACAGATTTTTCATTTTCTATTTTAGCTGTAACAGCAAAAGAATCCAGAAAATCTATATATTTTATGTTTGTAATAACAGCAGAAAGCTCTATTCTATTAAGATTTTTGGAAAAAAAATCAAAACAGTAAAATGTCTTGCCGCTTTCAAAGCAGAGATATCTGTCATTATTAAAAAAAGAGATATATCTTGAATGTCTTAAATTTTCTGAAAACTGATAAGTATAAAATCTGTTATATTGATTATTTTTTTTCTTCATTACAATCATATATTGCGGATCAATGCCTGTTATCATAGCTATAAAATCAGAACTATCTGAAACAGAAATTCCATAAACAGCATTAATTCTGCTTAGCTCGGGAATTAAGAGTTTTTCCGCTTTTCTCTCTTTATCAGCAACTGTAATAGTCCCATCGATAAAACCGGCTACAAGAGTATTTTTATTTGCATCGCATGAAATAAGTTCTGATTCATTTTCAAAAGTAAAAAGATTTTCTCCTTCACTGTTCCATTCTGAAATTATTTTACTATTTGCAGATATAATAAATAATCTTTCATCTATGAAAAAAGGAAATCCTGCTGTTTTTAAATTCGAGGAAAAGCTTCCATCATTTTTATTTATTATAAGGTTATCTGTAATTGTTGAATAATTTATAAAATAGTTATTATTTTGTGTTACATTATAAAATATTTCATCAATATAGGAGATGCTGCCTGATTCTGTTATATAACCAAATTTTTTTTCAACCCTAAATGGTATTACAGGGCTTTTATCAATATTATCGCTTTTATTTTGCTCCTGAAGATTAGCCTGCCATGCCGGAAGAATTTTTAATGCATAATTTTCTTTTTCAGGCGCAAATAGTATATAAAGAAGTAATAAAGCTAATAAACTTATTTTTTTCCGCTTTTTTTTCATAGTTATTTATTCTTGCGAAAGTTATTTTTAATTGTATATAATTGATTTACAGGTGTCAACGTAAATTAACAGGACTTGTTTAATCATAAAATATGGATTAACTATAATGCAGCTAATATATCTGCATATATGTGATTTAAATAATTATATGTTTCAAGTTGAAAAAAATAAAGGATTATAAGATGGATTACAGCAAGGTCAAAGAAAGTTCAATTACTGCTTCAAATTTTTCATATGCTCCTTATTCAAATTTTCATGTTGGCGCTTCTGTGCAGTGCAGCGACGGCTCAATCTATTCAGGATGCAATGTTGAAAACAGATCATATGGACTTACAAACTGTGCTGAAAGATCAGCCATTTTTAATGCAGTTGGAAATGGAAAAAAAGATTTTATAGCTGTTGCTATTTACTCTCCTGATTCTGAATACCCTCTCCCGCCGTGCGGAGCATGCAGGCAGGTTCTTACAGAATTTTGCAGCAGTGAAGTGCCTGTTTTTTCCTCAGGGAAAGATAAGAATTTTAAAATGATTTTAATAAAAGACCTCTATCCTTTTGACTCTTTGCATGATCTTAAAAAAGAATAAATTCCAGATGTTGTCTGCATGGATTAATAAGTTATATGCTTTTGCTTGAATCTTTTTCCATTTTAACTTTCCAAATTTCAAGATTTTTCTTTACAGTTTCAGCTTCGTTATTTTCCCCAAGATATATATGGAGCCTTCTTAATGCTGAAAGATAGTTTAATGCAAGTTTAAAATCATCAATGCGGAAAGTATTAAGCTCATATTTTTCCCTATATCTTGTTGCAGCAACCATAAGCATTTTTTTTGCCATAATTAAGTGCATCATTCTAATTTCATAGTTTTCAGAAGTGGGATCCATTCCTGCAATTAGTGTTTTATAATTTATAAGATTTTTTATTACTGTGGCAGATCTTCCCTCAAGTTCTACAAAAGACCACTTCCATTTTGAATTATCTCCAAATGCATCTTTTAACATATCTATGGTAAAACCAAGCTTTTTTGAAATTTCAAATCTTTTTATATCTGAGAAATCGTTTATTTTATCAAGATGTTCAGATAACTCTGAGAATGGGATATCAATAGTATTGGTAACAACACCTTCTATAAAAATTAATGCCCTATATACAGCTTTCCTTGCCTCATTCAGATAGTTTTCATTTTTTACGCCAAGAAGAGTTGAGGAGAGAGTATTTAACAAAATAAAATATGAGCTAAGGTTTAAAATAGCATCTGCCATTTCAATTTTAGCAGATGGCTCGTTTTCACCTGCTTTTCCAGCTTTAAGATCCAGGTTAAATTTATTTTCTCTGGTTACAAGTTCATCAATTATTTTTTTATATTTTGTTATATGGTCGGTATAGTTTTTTCTTGCCTGCTGAGTTATCTTCCCCATGCATACCTCTTTTAAGCTTTTTTCTTTTCAAGCATTACTCTTGCGTGTTCAAGAGAAGCATCTCCTTTCTGGTCTCCGGACAGCATTCTGGCAATTTCAGCCACTCTTGCTTCATTTTCAACCTTCTCGGCTCTGGTAAAAGTTCTCTGGTTTTCTATGATTTTTTTTACTCTAATATGATTATCGGCATTAACAGCTATAGAAGCAAGATGGGTAATACAAATTATTTGTTTTGTTTTTGAAAGCTTTTGCAGATGATAACCCACAGAAACAGCTATCTCTCCCCCAATTCCTGAATCAATCTCATCAAAAAGCATTGAATCAACAGGATCATTTGCAGAAAGCACGCTTTTTATAGCAAGCATTATGCGGGAAAGTTCGCCGCCTGATGCTATCTGATCAATTGGTTTAAGAGGCTCTCCAGTGTTTGGAGATATTAAAAATTCAACTTTATCAAACCCATATAATGAACAGACAGGTTTTCCTGCTTCATTTTTTCTTGTATTAACAGAAATTTTAAATCTGACATTAGGCATTCCAAGAGATTTAAGAACTTCTTCAATCTTTTTTTCAAGTATTGCTGCATTTTTTAATCTTTTTTCAGAAAGTTCAGCAGCTTTTTTTACCACTTCTTCTTCTTTTTTTCTTATATCTTTTTTTAACTCTTCCCTGTTTATATCAAAATTTTCAAGTTCTGAAACTCTTGCAACAGAATTTTCAAAATATTTAAGCACATCTTCAAGTGCCGGCCCATATTTTTTCTTAAGTTTATAAATAACAGAAAGCCTTTCTTCATAATATTGAAGTTTTTCAGGGCTGAAATTATCTTTAAAAATATAATCTCTGAGT
The DNA here is from genome assembly GCA_031548835.1 of Spirochaetia bacterium. GTDB lineage: Bacteria > Spirochaetota > Spirochaetia > CADAEX01 > CADAEX01 > WQTU01. Next base: position 4,291 of record JAVBQS010000111.1, on the reverse strand, counting down.
GATTCAGAAATATCTTCAATATCAAAAAATGAATTTGATATTCTTTCTGCAAAACCGGCAAGATTTTCATCTATTGAAGCTGCTGAAGATAATGAGTTAAGAGCTATTTTTAGCCTGGATAAAACTCCTTCATGGCTGGTTGAAAGCTGTTCGTGAGCCTCTTCTGCCAACTTAAATAGCTTTTCATGGTCAAGAAGCATTTTATGTTCTTTTTCAAGTTTTTCATCTTCTCCCGGAACTATTTTTGCTTCTGAAATTTCACTTATTACAAATTTTAAAACATCAATTTCTCTTAATCTTTCTTTTTCTGAAATTTCATGTTCTGATAACTTCTTTTTCAATTTTGATAAATTATCAAATAGCAATGCAAATGCAGAAGTTTCTCCGCTAATGCCAGAGTAATTATCCAAGAGAGTGCGCTGTTTATCTTCACTTATTAAAGTGTGCTGCTCATGCTGTCCATGTATGTCAAAAAGAAAAGATGAAAGTTCAACAAGTTCATTTCTTCCAAGAGGGACAGATTGTACAGTAATAGTTCCCCTGCCATTTGATTTTAAAGTTCTTCTTATAATAAGGATGTTTTCTTCCGTAATTATTTCTTTGTCTAAAAGCCATTTTTTAAGTTCCGGGTCATTATTTATTGTAAAAATGCCTGATACTTCTGCAGAGTCAGCGCCTGTCCTTATAATGCTGCTGTCTCCTTTATTTCCTTTAAGAAGAGCGATAACTCCTGCTATAAGAGATTTGCCTGAGCCTGATTCACCTGTAAGAATATTAAAACCAGGTTTAAAATCTATTTTTATATTATCAATTAAAGCAATATTGTTTATATATAATTCTTCAAGCATTATTTGGCCCTCCAGACCAGTTAAGCTTGGCTTTTACTTTATTGAAAAAAACATTTTTTTCAGCCTTTATAATATGGGCTCTATAAGGTGATTTTTCAATAACAACTGAATCATTTTTTTTAAGCTTGAAAATTTCCTGTCCATCAGTTGTTAGAATAATCTCAACACGCTGTTCTTTTTCTATATTAATTCTGATCTCTTTATCAACAGGAAGAATAATTGCACGGTTTGAAAGCGAATATGGGCAGATAGGAGTTAGTATAAAAGCATCCATTTCAGGATAGAGCAATGGCCCTCCTGCTGCTGCAGAATAGGCTGTAGAACCTGTTGGAGTTGAAACAATTATGCCGTCTGCTTTATATTTGCCAAGATACAGATTTTCAACATAAACATCCAGGTTGATTATTTTTGCAGCTCCATTTGCAGTTATTACAGCATCGTTAAGGCAGTTAGCTTCATAGATTTTAGCATTATCACGGAAAACAGAAACTTTAATAAGCAGATGTTTTTTTAGTGTATAATTATTGTTAATGAAAGATTCAAGCGCATCTTTCCAGGTGTTTTTTTCAATCTCTGTTATAAATCCTATTTCTCCGAAATTTATTGCAAAAATAGGAGTATTATAAGGAGAAAAAAGTCTTGAACAATACAAGACTGTGCCATCGCCGCCAAGTGTAATTACAAGGCTGTAATTTTTATTCAGGAATTCTTCAGGTATTTCTTTGCTGCTGCAAACAGCATTATCTATATTTTTAATTTCAAGATAATTATAAATTTCAGATGCGAGTTCAAAAGTTCCTTTTTTTTCAGGATTATAAATTATTAATATTAGGCTGCTATATGGCCATGGATCTTTATTCATTCAATAATTCACCTGTTTTAAAATATATTTTATGGAAGTGTTGATATAATTTTGACAATCTTTTCAGCATTATTTTTGCCAATATTTGGATAAAGAGGAAAAAGAATACATCTCATTGCTAAAATTTTTGCTTCAGGGCAATTATCAATATTAAATTTATTGATAATTGAATTTTCAAATGCATCCAAAACTTCAACGCCTTTTTTTAAAGCATATTTTTTTATCTCTTTTGTACTGCTTTCTGCAATAACAGGGAAAGTTGTAAAAGTATTCAAAGAATTATTTACCTGTGTAAAAGTTCTATTTTTTGTCTTCATAACAGCCTGGGAATAGATTGCTGCAATATCATTTCTTGCTTTTATTACTTTCTCCAGATTATTTATCTGATTAACAGCAAGCGCAGCATTAAAATCCGGCAAAAAGATATCTTTGTCATATTCTGCTATTTTATTTTTAATAACTTCACGCTGTTTTTTATTTTTTACAGCAACAAATGTTCCAGTGCCTGTTGTTATTATTTTATCAGGATCCATGTTCATTATAATATAATCGCCGAAAGAACCGCTTTTTTTTTCATCCATAGAAGCTCCAAAAGAACTTGATATATCTTCGATAAGCGTGATTCCCAATTCTGCTATTTTTGCAGCTTCAGGCATATATCCAAAAGGAGAATCAAGAATTATAGAATGAATAAATCCTTCATTATTAACAATAGCATCTGTTAATTTATTAAAAGATATAGAGCCGGTTTCACTGTCTACATCAATATATAGAGGTTTAAGCCCTGCATCTTCTATTGCAAATTTGTAATATAAAGGAAGCAGCGGCGATAAAATTACAAATTTTTTTTCTGCAGCATCTATAGATTTGAGCACTATTTCAATTGCTCTCCTATACTCTTTTAGAATATAGCCTTCATCTGCTCCAATAGTTTTACAAATATCGCTGCACAGCTGTTTTGATATTTGGTTAGTTTCAAGTTTTTCACTGACTAAACAGCTTAAGACACTATCCATGTCTTTTCTATTAATAAATGGTTTAAATACAGGGGTGCTCATTATGTTTTTCTTTATTTTTTCAATACTTCAAGTTGTTTAAGTTCTTTAATAGCAAAAAGGCGTTCTACATCCAGTATTATAATATATTGATCATCCAGAGATGTAACACCTTGAATATATTCACTTCCAATTCCCCTGTTCATCTGCGGGGGCTGCAGTATTTTCTTTTTATCTATATTGATTACTTTGGCTACTTTATCTATTTTTACAGCAAGTTTCATATTGTTTACTCTTATAATAATTAACCCTTTTAAAAGTTCATCTGCTTCATCTTTTTTCATTTCAGGAATATGAAACCGTTTATGTAAATTGATTACAGGAATAATATCTCCCCTTAAATTAAATATTCCTTCCACAAAAACAGGCGCATTTGGAATATTTCTTATCTCTTCTTCTCTTACAATACCTTCAACTTTCATTATATCAATGCCGTACTGTTCTTTTCCAAGATTAAATGTTACAAGCTGGACAGAATCTTCATCATACATCATTTTCTTATCCTCATAAATTTGTAATTATTATGCATTATTTTTATTTATTTATCAATTTTCTTTTCTATATAATATCAGTTTAACATAATTTTTAATAAAATATAATATTTCTTTAAATATATTTACAAAAATCCTATTTTCTTTTTTTTCTTGACTCTGTTTTTAACTTTACCTATTCTTAAATTAAGAAATATAATAGACTGTGAGAACATCAATAAATATTGATTGCCGGTCTATTGACTGGTAAAAGTTCATGCAGTGTTTTGATTTTTAAGGAGGAAAATATGTATAAAATTCTTGTTACAACAGATGGGTCTGAACAGTCAAAAAAGACAATTGACGAAACAATAAAAATTGCAGCTCCTATGGGTAAAGAGGTTGAGGTTGTAGTCCTCTTTGTTATGCAAAACATTGATAGCATTATCTTTGCTCCTGATCTTGACGGCAAGCTTCAAAAAGAGATAACTCATACTCAGGATGTTTATGCTGTTGAAACAGTAGAAAAAATGGCAAAAGTAATTTCTGCAAAAGGAATTAAGACAAGTTCAAAAGTATTAAAAGGGCATCCTGTAGATCAGATTTGCAGCTTTGCAGAAAAGGAAAAATGTAATCTTATAGTTATGGGAAAAAGAAGCAGAGGAAAGCTTGAAGAATTCATAGCAGGAAGTGTAAGCGTTCAGGTAGTGCACAGAGCTAAAACAAATGTAATGGTAATAAAATAATATTCTTTTTCAATTATGGTAAAAAGTATATTCTCGGAAATTAATATTATAAATTTGAAAGAAGAGATATGCTTTTTACCTAATCTAATCCTTGTCTTAATCTATTATTAAAAGTTATTTATAAATCTCCTTCTCCCAAAAGCTAAAAAAGTTATTTATAGATATAATTTTTAAGAAATTAATTGAGCTACTGGCTCATATTCATCATATATTTTATAAATTTATTTGAAAAGAAGTTGTTTTGGAGTGTAAGGAGAAAATAAAAAAAGTCTGGCAACGACCTACTCTCCCATCGTAATAGTACCATCGG
>JAVBQS010000157.1:0-5821 GCA_031548835.1 Spirochaetia bacterium | reverse complement strand
TAATTTTTACAATAATCTTATAGATCTTTTTTCATCTTTTGTTTCAAATAACGGAAATATATATATAATAGATAATAATACTGTTGCTATTTTAAAAGATGCCCCATCTTTAAATGATAAAGATATGATAGCATATCAAATATCTTTTTTTATAAAAAATATTATACCAAAAAATACAACATATCCTGGAGACCAGGAAATTATAAGCAATCTTATAAAAGTTTTCCATTTATCTGAAGAAAATGATATTTTAAAACAGTTTTTAAATGATTGATTTTTATCTATCCAAAACAGGCAAATTAACAGCAAATTTTAATGAAAGCCATATTCATTCAGGAATTGATCCTGAAAAAGAGGCTGAAAAATATATATTAAATAAAATAAAAAATAGAGAAAATCCATCCTTAATTCTTATACTTTTCCCAGGCCTTAATTATTTATATAATATTTTAAAAAACTATTTTCCTGACACAAAAATAGTTACCATACATATTAATGACGAAATGTATAAGCATTCTGTTGCAGATAATAAAAATAATAATACAACATGGCATCCTGGCTCAGGTTTATCTTTAAAACAATTTTTATATAATAATATTAGGGAAATAGAAGTAAAAACACTTTTTACAGTTACATGGGAACCAATAATAAGAATATTTCCTTTAGAAGCAAAAAAATATTCAGAAATAGTTGAACAGGTTCTTACAGAATATAATTCAAATATATCAACCACAAACTATTTTGGGAAAAAATATATAAAAAATATTTTGAAAAATATTTCATTAATTAAAAATACAGCAGTGGTAAAAAATATAGAAAAACCAATAATTGTTATATCATCAGGCCCTACAGTTGATCATGCTATAAAATTAATTAAAGAGACAAGAGATTCTGTTTTTTTAATTGCATTATCATCTTCATATAATATTTTAAAATACAATAACATAAAACCTGATATTATTATTTCTACAGACCCTGGTTATTATGCATCGCTTCATATTAATAATCTGGATGATTACAGTCAGTTAATTTCCTCTCCTCTTACAGCTAACTTTGGAAATAATCATAAAAATCCGTATCTTATAATAAATCAGGGAACTTTTATAGAAGATTATTTTTTAAAAAACAGTTTGCTGCCATATATAAATATTCCTCCAAATGGAACAGTTGCTGGAAGCGCATATTTTTTAACAGCAGGTATAACAAAAAATCCTGTAATATTTGCAGGCATTGACTTTTGTGCAAATGATATAAAAACACACTGTTCCCCTCATGCTTTTGAAAATATTTTATTTAAGAAAGCAGAAAGAATAAATCCTTTGTTAAATATCTATTATAACCAGGCAATTACAAACTATAACATAAAAGATAATATAATGCATAATTGCAGAACTTCTCAGCAATTAAAAGCATATAGCGGATGGTTTAACACTACTTTAATTGAAAATAACTATTACCGCCTAAATCCTTCACCAATAGAAATAAAAAATATGAAACCTATTGATAATATGGCAGCATATAGAATTATAAAAAATTATTATATAAATAAAGAAATCAGCTATTTACTTAATGTTATTGATAAAGAACAGCATATAATTCATATTATAAAACTTATAAAACAGCTTATTAATAATATAAAAACAGATATTTCAGATCTATTTTATGAAAGACTGATGCTGGAATATGATAAAAATCTTTTATTTTATTTTAATACTTCCAAATATCTTGATCTTATTGATCTGTTGTTATCTAATTCAAAAGATATTCTAAAAAAAAGATATAATAATCTTTCTGAAGAATGTATAGATTTTTTAAAAAAAGAGCTGGAAAAAATAGAAAAATAATTTTTTAAAGGATTGGTAAAACCTCAATAAAGATTTATAAAATCAATTGATAAAAGTATGGATGATCTATTATATAAAAAAAATATATTGGCTCTTTCTTCTCATGATTCAAATCTTTCTTTTGAAATTTCTTCACTCAAGCCTTTAAACAGTGTTACAACTTTACCTGCAAAAGATGGCAATATAATTCCTGTAATGGAAAAAAATAATACAAAAATTCAGCTTCACTCAATGTATAATCCTATTTCTGAAGCTGAGAAACTATACCAGACATCAAAAAAAGGAAGCAGCTTTATAGTTATTTATGGGCTTGGCGGAGGATATCATATCCTGCCATATCTTAATGATGATTTTATTGAAAATATTCTTATTATTGATACTGGCAAAAGATATTTGCGGAAAATAGTGGAAGATATAGACCTTAGTGCTATTTTTACAAATCCAAAAATAAGTATATTATTTGATCCTGATTTTAAAGAACTTTCAAAAATAATAAGTGAAAAATATCTTCCATCAGTTTTTTGAAATTTAAATATTGTGCATCTTAAAAACCGCGTGCAGTCAGAGCCGGTTTTTTTTGAAAAAATAACAAACCAAATCAATCTTATTCTTGATAAAGTTTCAAATGATTTTGCAAGCCAGGCTTTTTTTGGAAAAAGATGGTTTAAAAATATTATAAATAACTTAAAATATGCTGAAGGCCGGCAGATTATTCCCATGACTAAAAAAAAAGCAGCAATAGTAGGCGCGGGATCTTCGCTTGAATTTCAGCTTGAGCATCTTAAAGATAATATCAAAGACACACTTGTCTTTTCATCAGATACTGCTGCAGGTTATCTTGTATCAAATAACATAATTCCTGATTATATTATCTCTATTGATTGCCAGCATATAACGTATAACCATTTAACAGGTTATAATCTAAAAGATATTCCGATAATTATTGAACTTGGCTCTCCTCTTTTTCTTTCCAGATATTTTAAAAATAGAATATATGTTACATCAGGAAATCCGTTATCCTGTCTTATTGCTTCTGTATGGCGCTATTTTCAATATATTGATACTGCAGGCGGTAATGTAAGCTATGCTGGGCTTTCAATAGCTTCTTCAATAGGAATTAACGAAATTACTTTATATGGAGTAGATTATTCATATATAAAACATAAGCCTTATGCAAAAGATACATTTATTTATAAATATTTTAACAGAGATAGTATAAAAACAAATCCGCTTGAAAATTCTATCTATTCTTTTTCATCTGACAGCAATTTATATGAATGTTCAAAAAAAGGTGTCTATAGCAATAATAGAATGGATTTTTATTATAATTCAATTCTTTCATATATAAGTAACGAAGATATAAATGTAAAAACCGCTCCATTTTCTCCGAGAAAAATATTTCATAAAAGTAAAAAAAGAGATAACAAAGAAGAATATAAATTATTTTCTTCAGGTTCGCCGAAAATGTCATGGGATATTTTTCTGGAAAACTATAAAGAATCTCTTGAGGCGTTGCCTGACTTTAAAAATCAATATAATAGATATTTTCTCTCTCTTTCAAAAAAAGAGAGGGAAATATGGACAACAATTTATCCTGTGTGTGCAACTTTCCGAAAAGAATTAAAGGAAGAAAATCTTTCAGCGCCTCAAATATTAAGCATAACAAGAAAATGGTGTATAAAGGAAATTGAAAAAACAATCAATAATAAATAATGCTTGCATATCCTACAAATGAATCTGAAGGTGAAATATCATAACTTGTCTGGTATTTTATAAGCCTGCCTTCTTTTGCATTATTTATAAAAGCATATTCCGCAGCCAAAGCTGCGGCTCCGCTTGAACATGATGAAAAATTCTTAAGGCTATGTTCTATTGCTTCAGGAATTTTAAAATTAGATATATAATCTATAAATTCTTTATCATTTATATTTTTAACCCACTCTAGCCCTTTTTCTCCTCTTCCATGCGGCTCGAAATCATAATTTGTTCCATAATGAGTTAAATCTGTAGAACCGGCTATTATAATTTTTTTATTATTTTCTGTTGAATAATTATGAATAATTTTTGCAATTTTTGAAACAACACTATAATTTGGCGGAATTCTAAGCCATATTACCCTGCTTTCAGGTAAAAAATATTTTATTATCGGAAGTTGTATTTCAACTGTATTGTCAGGATAAATATCTTCATAAAGATCAATATTTTCAGATAAATAATCAACAAGTTCTATATCATTATTAATATTTCCCAATGTTACATCAAAGAACTTATTTTTTGCAGCAAGAGGAGGATTGTTTTTGCCAAGATGTCCGCCTGCAACAATAACAGTATCTATACTTTTATCCAGATATGAAAAAGCCTGAAATGAAATCTTACCTGAATAATACCATCCTGCATGAGGTATTATTAATGCTTTGATATCTTTATTTTTTGTTTCATTATTGTCCCATTTATGGAACAATTCAAGAATCTCTTCCTTTTTCCCGGGATACCAGCCTGCAGGAAGAGCTCTTTTTCTTATTTCATTGCCCATAAACTAATAATATCATATTTTATTATAAATTGATAAAAAAAAATGTATTCACATTATATAAAATTTGGGTAATAATATTGATATGAAAAACCGCTATTATACAAATTACATAATATTTAGCATTGTTTTCTTTTTATTTATCTTTTCTTTTTCAACATATAATCTAAGTCAAAAATATAAACATGGCAGCGAAAAAGGTTTAATATTATTTAACAGAATTAAAAATAATATTACAACACAATATCTGTCAGATAATGATTTTTCTTCTACTCTTTTTAAGAAAAATATGAATGATTTTTTTAATTCTGATAAATCGCTTCAATCGCTTGCAATTTCTGATAATAATGGCAAGATGGAATATCTTTATGTAAAAAATCCTCTTATTCTTTCAAAAAAGCCTGTATTTACCAATGATTTTATAACAAAGCCTGAATATAAATTTAATAAATTTTGTTTTAATCTGTATTCAACTTCTGTAATAATCCCTGGAAGTAAAACTTTAAATATCGAGGCTGTTTATAGAGTTATAGGATATTATGAAATATCAAGCCTTATTAAAATAATAATTATCTGTCTTCTGGTATATATTATTTTAACTGCTTTTTTTCTTCTTTTTGTTCCATGCGAAACTATAAATACTGTTCCTGAAAAAACAGAAAGCAAGCAGAAAAAAGATAATGATGATGATGATGCTCCTGCACAGGATACTCTTGAGCAGGATAGCAGTATGACAATAAAATATGCTCCTTTAATAAAAGAAATTAATGAAACTATTAAAAATGAAAATCTTAAAAAAGAACAGCCTTTAAGTGTTTCAGATAGAGCTGAAGAAACTCCTGCTTCTCCCAATATTCCTGAAGAACTTGATACAGTTGCAGATGAGGTAATTAAGGTTGATGAAAAAACAGGTCTTGCAGATACCGAATATTTCACTCCCAAACTTACATATGAACTTGAAAAAGCAGCATCAAATGATACAGATTTATCTCTTTTATTTCTTTCTTTTATTTCTGAAGATAATAATAAAATAACAATGTTTTATGATAATCTTCCTCTTCTTTTGCGCAGTTTTTTTATGCCGCAAATGTCTTTTAATTTTGGCAAAAACAAACTTGCAATTATAATACCTGATAAAACTATTGAAGAGAGTATTAAAAAGACAGATGAATTTATTATAAGACTTAAAAATATTTCTGCAATAGAAAATATTTATGCAGGGCTGACTTCAAGAAACAGCAGAATTGTTTCATCTGAAAGATTTATAAAAGAAGCAGAAGGAGCTGTTGCAAAAGCAAGTTCAGGATCTGACCATGTTGTTGCTTTTAAATCAGATCCTGAAAAATATAGAGAAATGATTGCTAATCAAAAATTATTTTAATTCATCATTAATTCTTTCTGCTGAATTAAGAATTCTTTCAATTTTGTAGAGCGCAGCTTCATATAT
>JAVBQS010000001.1:0-44054 GCA_031548835.1 Spirochaetia bacterium | reverse complement strand
AATATTTCTCATTTTTATCCTCTTTTTTAGGTGTTTAACATAAAGTTATAGCTGTGCAAGCAAACATCTTTTATATCTATATAATAACTTTATTTATGCAGAAAGATAATAGAATTACAATAAAATTTGACAAATTTAATTTGTCGTTTTAAAATAATAGTGGAGGGCATTAATTTTATTATAAATAATTTTTTTTACTTCTTCTTCTAGTAGTTTGAATAAGAGAGAGGGAGGTTAAAATGATACCGCCAAATGTAATATGCCGGAGAGAAGGGCCGGCAATAAAACTGACAATATAAATTTTATAATATTTTAGTAGAACTTGGTAAGGATAAAAGTTCCTGCCAGTTTTAAAAGCCGGTTTATATAATCCTAATAAGGAATGGGCTGTGAAACCGGCTTTTTTATTTATGTTTGCTGTAATTATATTTATGACAATGTTTAATAATAAATTGCTATTTTATAAATAGTTTACCAACATACATTCCTGATAGTACAAATATTAAACACATTATATTGCTTATTATTATATTTAATAGCGCTTCTTTTATTTTCCCATTTACTATATATCCTGCTGTTTCCAGTGAATATGCTGAAAAAGTTGTATAACCGCCGAGAAACCCTGTTATAATAAATAATCTTAGCCCTCCTGCAATTGCATATTTTTCAAATATATTAAATAGCAACCCTATTAAAAATGATCCAATGCAGTTTACAAATATTGTTCCAACAGGAAATGCTATTTTAAAACTGTTATGAATTAATTGTACAGATATATAACGCAACAGAGCGCCTATTCCTCCGCCTATGGCAATAAATAATAAATTCATATTATATAAACTTTAGCTATCAGTTTTAATATGTTTTATGCACTTCTATAATGTCGAAAACAAGAACTTCTTCACCGGTTGAAGTTGTCTCAATTCCATTAAGCATTATTGTTGCATAGATATTGTCTCCTTCAAGAAATCCAGGCCTGTCATAAGATATTAATTTGAAAACATATTTTTTATTATATTCAGCTTTTTCATTTTCCTTTAAATAGCATGTAATATTATATTGATCATCCTCTTTTCTTATTGTTTCTGCCATAAAAAATATTTTAAAGAGAGAGTCTTTTTCGTAACTACCCATTTTTGCTTTTCTGTAATCAAGAGATTTATATGCGCTATCCAGCCGTGCCTGCCATAATATTTCTGCAATATCTGTAAATTCGTTCTGCCACGCCCAGTTTAATGCTGTATAGCTTTCGTTATCTTTTATGTTGATATCTGCCTTTGCCTGGATCAATAGTTTTACGATTTCGGCATTACCATTATATGTCGCCCATATCAATGCTGTTCTGCCATAATTATCTTTTACATTTATATCAGCTTTTGCAGCTATTAATAATTTTACATTTTCAGGATTTCCATAATATGCAGCCCATGTTATGGGTGTCCCGTTATTGGCATCTTTTGCATTAACATCAGCTTTTGCCTGAATAAGCATTTTTGTAATAGCGCTGTTTTTGCTGCCGGCAGCTGCCATTAATGGGGTATACCCTTTTTCATCATCTTTTGTATTGACATTTGCTTTTGCATCTATTAATAGTTTTACAATATCTGCATGGCTGGCAGTTGCTGCAAAAATTAAAGCTGTCGGCCCAATATTATTCATTTTTGCATTAACATCTGCTTTTGCCTGTAATAGCAGTTTTATAATATCTGTATAGCCGTTATATGAAGCCAGCATCAATGCTGTTCCTGCTTCTTTGTTTACATTAACATCTGCTTTTGCCTGTAATAGCAGTTTTACAATATCTGTCTTGCCATTATATGAAGCTGCTATTAGAGCTGTTCCGCCCCCGCTGTTCTCTATATTAACATCTGCTTTGGACTCTATTAGCAATTTTACAATATCTGCATGTCCCATTGCAGAAGCAGCTGTCAATGCTGTTCCCATAGTATCTTTGCTGTTTATATTTATGTCTGCTTTGGCATCTATTAAAAGTTTTGCAATATCTGTATATCCATGGTATGCAGCTGCCATTAATATTGTTTCTCCCTCAGGTGATTCTGCATTGATATCTGCTTTTGCTTCTATTAATATTTTTAAAATTTCTATGTTTCTGCCAGCTGTAGCTATCATCAATGGGTTAAATCCAATATTATCTTTTACATTAATATTTGCTCCAGCCTTTATTAATAATTTCACAATTTCTGTGTTGCCTGTTTTGCAGACAATATGTAGAGGTTTTCTATTAAAGTTATTAATAAAATCTGATTTTTCTTTTTCGCTTTCAAATTTTGCATTTGTTTTATTTATATATTCTTCTGCAAATTTTGCATATTCCTGTTTAGATAAACTTTTATTTACATCAGCGCCTTTTGATATAAGATCTTTGACAGCATTGGCATCTCCATTTAAACATGCTATATAAAAATCATAATCATTTGCAAAAAGTGAAAGTGTTATACACAGAAATAAAATATAAAATGCTATAATTTTCTTTTTCATGATTTCTCCATAACTATTATAAAATTTATTTTTTTGTGCTGCTAGTTGCTGCCTTAAGCAGATTTTCAACTTCTGTATTTCCATTTTCTGATGCAAGCATCAAAGCTGTTTGCCCATCATTATCTTTTGTTTTTGTATCTGCTTTTGCATCAAGCAGCAATTTTATAGTATCTGTGCTGCCATTATATGAAGCCCACATTAATGCAGTTTTTCCTTCATTATCTTTTTCATTGATATTTGCTTTTGTTTTTAATAATAGTTTTATATTTTCTGGAATATCATAATATGATGCAAAAATTAATGGAGTTTTTCCTTCGCTGTCTTTTGCATTAACATCAGCTTTTGCCTGAATAAGCAGTTTGGTAACATCAGCATCTTCGCGGCTTGAAGCAACCATTAATGCAGTTGTTCCATCATCTGCTTTTGCATTAACATCTGCTTTGGCATCTATTAACATTTTTACAACATCTGCAAAGCCAAGTTCGCAGGTAAGCATTAATACCGTTGCTCCGCCATTATTCATTTTTGAATTGGGATCTGCTTTAGCTTTTATAAGCATTTTTACAATATCCATATCATGGCTATATAAAAAAGCACATATCAGGGCAGTTCCCATTTCACTATTTATGTTAACATCAGCTTTTGCATCTATTAAAAGTTCTACAATATCAATGTATCCATTGGCTGAAGCTGCTATTAATGCAGTTAGACCATTGATATATTTTTCATCAACTTTTGCGCCATAGCTAAGGAGAAGTTTTACAATATCAGGATATCCATTGGCTGATGCAATCATTAAGGGTGTTGTTTCATCAACCTTTGCATTTACATCTGCTTTTGCCTGTAGCAATAAGCCGGCAATTTCTGTATTTTCTGTTGTACAAGCAATATGTAGCGGCAATAGATTTAAATTATTTATAATCTCTTCTCTTTCTTCATCGCTGTTGAATTCCAATCCTCTTATATTTATAAATTCTTCTGCAATTTTTATAGAATCCTCTTTTGAAAGGCTTTTGTTAACATCAGCGCCTTTTGATATAAGATCTTTGACAGCATTGGCATCTCCGTTTAAACATGCTATATAAAAATCATAATCATTTGCAAAAAGTGAAAGTGTTATACACAGAAATAAAATATAAAATGCTATAATTTTCTTTTTCATGATTTCTCCATAATTGTTATATTATAAAATGAATATTACATTCTGTCAGCTTCTGCATGCTTTAAAAGCTTTTCAATTTCTGTATTTCCATTTTTTGAGACAATCATTAAAACTGTTTGCCTCTGGTTGTCTTTTATATTTATATCAGCTTTTGCCTCAATCAGCAGTTTTACAATATCTGTCTTTCCTCTGAAGAATTTATCATTAATGCTGTTTTGCCTGTGTTTGTTTTTGCATTGATATCTGTATTTGCCTGCAGTAGCAAGTTTATAATATTTATATTGCCGGCAAAACAGAAAGAGTTACACAAAAAAACAAGCTGAGAAAAACAAGGCAGGTTTTTTTCATAATTGTGCTCCAATAATACAAGCATTTAAGCAGTTTGAAAAATTAAAATATAGTTTTTGTTTCTATTTCTTTTAAAAGAGCTTCTATTTCTCTATTGCCATTGAATTGTGCAAGCATTCTTGCTGTTGCTCCTTGCTGATTTTCTTTTAAAGTTACATCTGCTTTCGCCTGCAATAAAATTTTTACAATTTCTATATTGCCGTTTGCAGAGGCAATCATTAAGGCAGACCAGCCTATATCATCTGTAGCATTAACATCTGCCTTGGCTTTTATCAGCTGTTGTGTGACTTCTGCATGGTTATTTCTGGCAGATATAAGCAATGCAGTAGCGCCGCCGTTATTTTTTATATTTACATCTGCATTTGCATCAAGCAGCAGTTTTATAATTTCCCTGTTGCCGATTTCTGCAGCAATCATTAATGCTGTCCATTCTGAGTTATCTTTTGCATTAATTTCAGCTTTAGCTGTAAGCAATATTTTTGCAGCATCTATATATCCTCTGGATACTGCATACATTAATGAGGTTGTTCCATATTTATTGTCTTTTGCGTTGATATCTGCTTTTTCTATTAATAGCAGTTGTATAATTTCTGTGTGGCCATTTCCAGAAGCAAACATTAATGCTGTTCCTTCATCATTTTTTCTGGCATTAACATCAGCGTTAGCTTTTAGTAAAAATTTTACAATTTCTGTATCTCCCTTTTCTGAAACAATCATCAAAGATGTCCATCCATTATTATCTTTTGCATTGATATTAATTCCAGTTTCAATTAATAATCTTACAATTTCAGGAAAACCATAAAATGAAGCAAGCATAAGAGCTGTAGTACCGTCATCAGCTTTTGTATTGATATCAGCTTTTGCCTCTATTAATTGTTTTACAATATCAAGGTATCCCATTGCTGATGCTTTTAATAATGCTGTTCCTCCAATATTATTTTTTGCATTAACATCTGCTCCTGATTTAAGCAGCAGTTTTATAACTTCGTTATTTCCGCTGTTTATAGCTGTCATTAACACAGTTTCGCCGTTGTCATCTTTTAAGCTTATATCTGCGCCAGCCTGGAGAAAAAGGCTTACAACATCTATATTTCCCCCTGCAGAAGCTGCCATGAAAGGAGTGCCTCCAAAATTGTTTTTTACATTTAGATCAGCTTTATACTGTAATAATGCTTTAACAATCTCCAGATGTCCGTTATATGCTGCTATCATCAAAGGAGTCCAGCCTTCATTGTCTTTTGCATTTGCATCTGCTCCGGACTGCAGCAGTAAATTTGCAATTTCCAAATATCCGCTTTCTGCAACTCCCATTAATGATGATCCGCCGTTATTATCTACTGCATTGACATCTGCTCCTGATTCCAGCAATAAATTTGTAACTTCTATATTTCCGTTATAAGAAGATGACATTAGCGCTGTCAATCCTGTTATATCTTTTGCATCAATATCTGCTCCTGCTTTTATTAAAAGCATGGCAATTTCTGCATTTCCTGTTTTTGCAGCAATTTGTAAAGGAAATCTGCTGAATTGTTTTATAAAATCTGCTTTTTCTTCTTCGCTCTCAAACTGAGTTTTTGTTTTTGTTATATATTCTTCTGCAAATTTTAAATACTCCTGTTTTGAAAGGTTTTTATTAACATCAGCGCCTTTTGATATAATTGTTTTTACAGTTTCTATATCTCCATTCAGGCATGCCATATATAGATCATAATCGCCGGCAAAGAGCGAGGGTGATATAATGCAAAATATAATAATAAAAATAATGTTTTTTTTATTCATGTTTTTTCCATAATTTTTATAAATCAGGGGATAGCCCTTATTTATAAATTATAAGATATTTATTCTGTTTTTTTAATAGCGCCTGCATTGAGCAATAGATCCACAACCTCTTTATGCTTCCTGGCATCAGCATAGTCAACTGCTGTATATCCTTCGTTATCTTGTATATCTATTTTTGCAGCAAGTAGAAGTTTTACAATTTCTTCTTCTCCCCATTTAGCTGCCTGAAGCAATGCTGTTTCTCCATTATTATTGCTTTCATTTACATTAGCGCCATGCTGGAGCAGTAGTTTTATAATTTCTGCCTGGCCTGTCATTGTCGTTTGTATCAATGCTGTATCGCCGGAATTTGTTTTTATATTGATACCTGCTCCTGCCTGTATGAGAAATTTTACAGCTTCAGGCTGCTCGCCTCTTACAGCATACATAATCTTAAAAGTTTTTTTATAACCTTGGTATGGCTTACCATGCCGGAATTGTCATTTCTAGGTTATCGAACAGGGCTAATATAAAATTCTAGCTATAAAAGCAAAATAGTTATCAAAAACAAGATATTTTTCTTATAATATAATTATAGTGTGAATTTTAATATAAATATTTTACATTGATTAAAAAATAATCTTAATAAAACAGGAAAATTAACTCTGTCAAAGGAAAAGATTTGATTAATGGTTAGAAAATTGGCAAAATGTATAAGAGAATATAAAAAAAACGTAATAATTACACCTCTTTTTGTAACAATAGAAGTTGCCATGGATGTTGTTATTCCTCTTCTTATGGCCAGAATTATAGACAGCGGTATTTCACAGGAAAATATGTCTATGATAATTAAAATCGGCATAATTCTTATTTTTGCAACAGGACTTGCGTTATTTTTTGGAGTTATGTCAGGAAGAACTGCTGCTATAGCTGCCGCAGGTTTTGCCAAAAATGTACGCCATGATATGTATTATAATATCCAGGAATTTTCTTTTTCAAATATAGACAAATTTTCAACAGCAAGTCTTGTTACAAGATTAACAACAGATATAACAAATATACAAAATGCATTCCAGATGATAATCCGCATTATTGTGCGGAGCCCTCTTATGCTTATATTTTCTCTAATAATGTCTTTTTCTGTTAATATAAGACTTTCATTTGTATTTCTTGCCATAGTTCCTTTTTTAGGAATAGGGCTTTATCTTATTATGAGCAGGGTTCATCCTCTGTTTAAAAAAGTATTTAAAACTTATGACAGGATGAATGATGTTGTTCAGGAGAACCTCCACGGTATACGTGTTGTAAAATCTTTTGTCCGAGAAGATTATGAGATTAAAAAATTTAAAACAGTATCTGCAGATATTTATCAGCAGTTTACAAAAGCTGAGAGAATATTATCATTTAACAGCCCATTGATGCAGTTTTCCATGTATGCATGTTCCGTCCTTTTTTCATGGCTTGGGGCAAAAATGATTATCTCTTCAGAGATGACTACAGGACAGCTTGTAAGTATGTTTTCATACACATCACAAATATTAATGAGTCTGATGATGCTTTCAATGGTTTTTGTTATGGTAACTATTTCCCGCACATCAGCAGAGCGTATTGTAAGTGTCCTTGATGAAAAAACTGATTTGCACAATTGTGAAAATCCTGTTTTTAACATACCTGACGGTTCTATATCTTTTCAAAATGTTAATTTTAGCTATGTTGGCGATAACGATAAACTTTCTCTTAAAAATATAAATTTTGATATAAAAGCAGGAGAGACTGTTGGAATTATAGGAGGGACAGGAAGCTCTAAAAGTTCCCTGGTTCAGCTAATACCTCGGCTTTATGATGTTACAGAAGGATCAATTGCTGTTGGGGGAACAGATGTCCGCAAATATGATTTAAAAACATTGCGCAATGGAGTTGCAATGGTTCTCCAGAAAAATGAACTTTTTTCCGGAACTATTAAAGCAAATCTAAGATGGGGAAACAAAGATGCAGCTGATGAAGATTTGATTCATGCATGCAAAATTGCCCAGGCAGATGATTTTATAAAAAGCTTTCCGCAAGGTTATGATACACATGTAGAACAGGGAGGAACAAATGTTTCAGGCGGACAGAAACAGAGAATCTGTATTGCGCGCGCTCTGCTTAAAAAACCTAAAATTCTTATTCTTGATGATTCTACAAGCGCTGTAGATACAAAAACAGAAGCTCTTATCAACAATGCTCTTGAAAAAGAAATTCCTGACACAACAAAAATTATTATAGCACAGCGGATTTCATCTGTTGTTCATGCAGATAAAATTATAGTTATGGATAACGGCATAATCAATGCTATAGGAAACCACGGGCAGCTTCTTGCAAATAACGCAATTTACCGGGAAGTTTATAACTCCCAGACAAAAGGAGGAAGGAAAAATGATGTTGCCTAACAGAAGAACTGCGGCTGCCTACAGCAAAGTATCTGTAAAAGATGCAGGAAAAACAGCAAAGCGGCTGCTTTCTTATTTAACAGGAACATATAAAATTCGTTTTCTTTTTGTTTTAATATGTATTCTTATAAGCGCTATTGCATCTGTTGCAGGTTCCCTGTTTCTGCAAATTTTAATTGATAAATATATAACCCCAATGCTTGGAAGCAGCAAGCCTCTGTTTACAGGCCTTATTAAAGCTATTTTTATTATGGCAGGAATTTATCTGGTAGGTGTTGCATCTGCATTAATATATAACCTGATTATGGTTACTATTGAGCAGGGTGTGCAGAAAGAGATACGCGACCAGATGTTTTCGCATATGCAAAGCCTTCCGATTAAATATTTTGACACACATACTCATGGCGATATTATGAGCCGTTATACAAATGATATTGATACACTCAGGCAGATGATTTCACAGAGTATTCCGCAGGTATTTTCTTCTGTTATTACAATAATTTTTGTTTTTTCTGCAATGATCTATGTCAACATATTTTTAACAATGCTGGTAGTTGTCATGGTTGTAGGAATATTTTTTATTGTAAGAAAAATAGGAGGAAGAAGTTCTTCTTATTTTATCAAACAACAGAGCGTAATAGGTAAAATAAACGGATATATCGAAGAGATGATGCATGGCCAGAAAGTTGTAAAAGTATTTTGTTATGAAGAAGAAGCAAAAAAACATTTTGATATGCATAACAAAGAACTTGGAGAAACAGCAAGCAAAGCAAACAGTTATGCCAATATGTTAATGCCTCTTATGGTTAATATGGGAAACCTTCAATATGTATTTCTTGCAATAGCAGGGGGCGCTCTTGCTGTAAGCGGAATAGGCGGGCTTACTCTTGGATCAATTGCAGCCTTCCTGCAGTTAAGCCGTTCTTTTAACATGCCGATAAACCAGGTTTCGCAGCAGCTTAATTCTGTAATAATGGCTATGGCAGGAGCGCAGCGTATCTTTAACCTTATGGATGAAAAAGAGGAAGAAGATAGCGGAGAAATAACTCTTGTAAATGCAAAATATGATAATAATGAAAAGACATTAATTGAAACAAAAGAAAAAACAAAAATAAGGGCATGGAAATATCTGCAAAAAGACGGCAGCAAAAAATACATACCTTTTACAGGAGATGTCAGCTTTGTTGATGTTGATTTTGGATATGAAAAAGATAAAACAGTTTTACACAATATAACTATGCATGCAGAACCTGGAAAGAAAGTTGCATTTGTAGGAGCAACAGGCGCAGGAAAAACAACAATGACAAATCTTATAAACAGATTTTATGATATTCAAAAAGGACAAATTCTTTATGATGGCATTAGCATTGATAAAATAAAAAAAAGCGACCTGCGCCGCAGTCAGGGTATTGTTCTGCAGGATACCCATCTTTTTACAGGAACAATTATGGAAAATATCAGGTATGGGAAACTTGATGCAGATGATGAAAATGTATATGCAGCAGCAAAACTTGCAAATGCAGATGGATTTATATCAATGCTTCCTGAAAAATACAATACTGTTATTACAGGAAGCGGCGAAGGTATATCCCAGGGACAGCGGCAATTATTGGCAATTGCCCGCGCTGCAGTCGCTGATCCTCTTGTAATGATTCTTGATGAAGCAACTTCAAGCATAGATACCCGCACAGAGATGATTGTCCAGAAAGGAATGGATTCTCTTATGCATGGGAGGACTGTTTTTGTTATTGCTCACAGGCTTTCCACAATCAGAAATTCTGATGTTATTATGGTAATGGATGGGGGAAGAATTATTGAAAGCGGAACACCTGGGCAGCTGCTTATGCAAAAAGGAAGATATTACCAGCTTTATACTGGAATATTTGAACTGGAATAGATTTAATTTATAAAGTAATATTAATATAATTAATTGCAAAGTAATTGAGGTATTGTAAAAAAGTGAAATCAACATTTATCACATTAATAGGCAGGCCTTCATCGGGAAAATCTACTCTTGTTAATAAAATATGCGGGCATAAAGTTTCAATTGTATCTGCAACTCCGCAGACAACAAGAAATATAATACGCGGTATTTATACTGAAGAAAGAGGCCAGTTTGTTTTTCAGGATACTCCAGGCTACCATGTCTCAGAAAAAACAATAAATACAGAACTTAAAAATATTACTGAAAATGTTGTTAATGATGCAGAGATAATTCTATATGTTTTTGACTGCACAAGAGAGCCTGGCGAAGAAGAAAAAAAGATAATTGAATATCTTGCATCGCTTAATGCTATTATAATAATTGCTTTAAACAAAATAGATCTTCTGGAAATAGCTGAAAAAAATAAAAAAGAGTTTTTAATAAGTCTTGAAAATTTTTTGAAAAAAAATCTTAGAAAAATAGATAATAAAAAAGATATTTCTATCTGTCATGTTTCAGCAATGACAGGGGAAGGCAAAGATAAACTTCTTGATGCAATGTTTGAAAAAGCGCCAGAGGGAGAAAAGCTATATCCTGATGATATTTATACAGATCAGGATGTCTCTTTTAGAATAAGCGAAATAATAAGAGAAAAAGCTGTAAACAGAACAAGAGAAGAAATCCCTCACAGCCTTTATGTTGAAATTGCAGATATTGAAATGGCAGAAACTCCCCAGGGAGAAGAACTTTGGGTAAGAGCTTTTTTAATAGCAGAAAATGAATCACAGAAAAGAATACTTATAGGAAGCGGCGGGGAAAAAATAAAAGCAATAAGAATTGCTGCAAAAAAAGAGATAAAATCAATCTTTCCTTATCCTGTTAAAATAGATTTACGTGTTAAAGTTAATCATAACTGGAGAAAAAAAAGAGGGATCTTAACCAGGCTTATTAATTAACACCAATTTGGAATATCCTGCCCAGTCATACCATTGTAAAACAGTATCTAAAAAAATAGTAAAAAATACTATTTTTTATGATGAAAAGATATTGTTTACTATTTTTACTCTTTATAAATAATATTACTCAGAGTATATTATTCTTTTAAAAGCTAACATTATCTTCAATCTATAACAACAAAAGGAGCTTTTATGACTTTAAGCAGGTTATTAAAAGTAATTACAGTTTTAATATTTATTACAGGAATGGTATTTATTTCAATTGGCTGCGACAGCTCAGGCGGTACAGATCCTGATAATGGAAATAACCCTGGCGGAGGCGGAACAGCCCCAGCTTCTCCTTCAAATGTTAGAGTAACACCAGCAGATGCTCAGCTAACAGTAAGCTGGGATATTGTGTCAAATGCAAGTAAATATACAGTTTACTATGGTACTGCAGCTAATTACGAATCAGCAAATAAACATGAAAATATAACAGAAGCAAGTAAAGTAATAACAGGCCTTTTAAATGGAACAACTTATAACATCTGGGTACAGGCGCACAATAGTGCAGGATCAAGCGCTGTTAGTACAGCAAAAACAGGAACACCGGTTGCAGCAATAACAGCACCTGCTTCCCCAACAGGCGTTGCTGTAACAGCAGGGGACGCCGGAGAAATAAATGTATCGTGGAGTACAGTAACAGGAGCAACAGGGTACAAGGTTTATTACCACACAGCAGATAATTTTGCATCTGCAACAGGAACAGATGCAGGAACATCTCTTAATAAAACAATAACAGGACTTGCTGATGGAACAGTTTATTATATATGGGTAACAGCAAGCAATGCTGCAGGAGAAAGCGCTCCAAGTGCAGTACAAAGCCGAAGCACAATAATGCCTGTACCGCAAGGCGTAACAGTAACAGGAGGAGTAAAAAGAATAACAGTAAGCTGGAACGCAGTAACAGGAGCAGCAAGTTATGATATTTATTACAGCACAAGCCCGACACCTCCAGGTTCTCCAAATGTTACAGGAATAACAGGAACTACCGCAACAATAACAGGCCTTATCTATGGAACAACATATTATGCATGGGTAAGGGCAAAAAGCACAAGCGGAGCAGAAAGCAGCCTTAGCAGTATGGCAAGCGGTGTAACTATACAATTTAATATGGTATCAGTTACAGGCGGGACATTTAAACTTGGAGCAAGTGATCCAGACATGACAGTATCAAGCTTTATAATGGCAGAAACAGAAGTAACGCAAGGTTTATGGGAAGCAGTAATGGGAATTAACCCAAGTTATTTTCAGGGAGCTACACATCTTCCTGAAAGCACAGAAATACAGGAAAAGCGGCCAGTAGAGCAGGTAAGCTGGTATGATGCAATAGCATTCTGCAATAAATTAAGCATACTGGATGGAAAAACACCAGTATATATAGTAAGCGGAGTAGATTTTAACACTTTGGCATATGGAGATATTCCTGTAGCTGATGACCCTGTATGGAATGCAGCAACAGTAAACTGGGCTGCAAATGGCTACAGGCTTCCTACCGAGATGGAGTGGATGTGGGCAGTAATAGGAGCAGTGGCTTCTATTAATGGGTATAAAAAAGAATATGCAGGAGATGATAATCCCGAAGCCGGCGGAGGGCTTATAGGAGATTATGCCTGGTATGATGTTAATTCCGGCAGTAAAACCCATGAGGTAAAAAAGAGAACAGCAAATGAACTGGGTTTATATGATATGAGCGGTAATGTATATGAATGGTGCTGGGATTGGTATGACACTTATCCCGGAACAGCTCAGACAGATTACTCTGGGCCGGGAAGTAGTCCAGAGTCTGGCCGTGTTATACGCGGCGGCGACTGGAACTTCGATGCATCTGGCTGCGCTGTTGCATACCGCGTCAGCAACACGCCTAATTCCCGGTACGACTTTATAGGCTTCCGTTTTTTAAGGACAGAGTAAACCCAATGTCATTCCTGCGAAGGCAGGAATCTGTATAGTTCCCGGCATGCCTTCGGCAGCCGGGAAGACGAGGGGGACACTTCACTTCTGCTGGTGACTAATATTTTTCAAGCAGTGGCAGAATCTTGTTTTTGCCTGCTGTTAATATAAAACCAGAAAGCCTTGGCCCTTTTTCCTTTCCTATAAGAACAGTATATATAAGCTTAAAAAGATCTTTTGGATCTGTCTCATTATCCTGCGCTATTTTATAAATTGCTTCTGCAAGAGAAACTTCTGTATGGTTTTCAAGCTTTCCTGTTTCATCTGCAAGAAGCTTTAACATCTTTGCAGATTTTTCATCAACAATAACAGCAGAATCAGATGCTGATCTTATCGTAAATTTAAAATCTTCAGGCGCAAAATTGGTTATCCATCTCCATGCGCACTCTGCTCTTGCCTCTATTTTTTTCTTTTGCGCTTCGCTCAAATTACTGAATTCTTCTATTAATAAAGCATTGATATTTCCTGAATGTATCTGCAAAAGATTACACAAATGCCTGAATGGAATCTGATGCGGCATTTCAGAAGGAACAGCCTTTACCTGAGAAAGCTCATATATTCTTTTTTCTTTCTCTGCTTTTTTATCATTTATAGCTTCTTTTCCAAAATATATTCTTTCGCATTTATCATAATCTTCATATATTTTTATTACATCAAGATCAAACGATATTGCAAATTCTGTGTTCGGCCTTGTTCCTGCAAACATGTATCTTACAATTTCAGGTTCATATATCTCAAGAACATCGCGCAGGCTTATAACTTCGCCGCTTGATGATGAAATTTTTCCGCCCCTTCCTTTTATGCTTAAAAAATCATACTGGAAAGTAACAGGAGGTTCATGGTTAAAAACTTCTTTTGCAATATTTTTTGCAGTATCAAAAGAGCCTCCCTCTGAATGGTGGTCTTTTCCTGCAGGTTCAAAATCAACTTTTTCATAAGCCCAGCGCATCGGCCAGTCTATGCGCCACGGCAGTTTTACACACGAAGTTTTACGAAGATCAACTGTTTCTTTATTGCCGCATGAAGAACAGTTATATGTAATGCCCCATTCATTATCCCAGGCCAGAGCTTCTATCCTGTCTTTATTGCATTTGCTGCAGAAAACAGATACAGGCATCCACTTTTTTTCAAGCGGCTCTGTCCTGTGGGCATCAAGAAGTTTTCTTATTTTTTCTTTGTTTTCAAGAGCAGTTCTTATGCCTTGTGCATAATCTGAATTTCTATATTTATCTGCCTGGTAAATATATTCGGGAAAAACACCGACAGATGGAAGCAGGGATTCAAGCTCAACCTCATTTGCCCTTGCATAACTCTTTTCCTTGCCCCAGGGATCTGGGACCATTGTTATTGGAAAGCGTAAATATTTTTCAAGATTTTCCCTGTTAGGCATATTTGCAGGAACTTTTCTGAATACATCATAATCATCCCAGGAATATATAAATTTTACTTTTTCGCCTTTATCTTTAAGAGCCCTTACAACAAGTTCAACAGAGATTATCTCCCTGAAATTACCTATATGAACAGTTCCCGAAGGAGTTATGCCTGATGCGCAGACAAACCATTCTTTATCTCCTCCAAGATATTTTTTTCTTTCTCTTATAATTTTATCAGCATTTATATCTGCCCAGTGTGTAGAAGTTACATTATTTTCCATATTTCAAAAGTATATATGGATTTTATCCTATTGTTCAATAATGATTTATATGATTAAAATATGAATATAAACCGATAATAAATTTATGAAAAATTTACCTGTTTTTTTACTGCTTTTTTTTATTATAAGCCCATTTGTTTTTGCTGAACAGACAGGCTATGCTTCCTGGTATGCTGATAAATTCCATGGAAGAAAGACAGCAAACGGAGAGATTTTTGATACATATAAATTCACAGCAGCGCATAAAAATCTTCCATTTGATACAGTTGTTAGAGTCAGAAATCTTGAGAATGGAAAAACAGCTATTGTCAGAATAAATGACAGAGGCCCGTTTGTTGAAGGAAGAATAATAGACCTTTCCTATGCAGCTGCCCAGGAAATTGGAATAATTGACTGCGGTGTGGCAAAAGTTTCTATAGATATAATTGAAGGTGATGGAAACAAAGCAGAAAATTTTGTCTACAAGATTCAGATTGGCGCATACAGCAATGTAAAAAATGCAGAAAATATAATTTTACGTTTAAATTCAAATGGATTAAACCCGACTATGGAAAAAACTGATAAAGGCATTTTTAGAGTAGTTCTTGCTGATCTTGAAGAAAACGATATTGCAAGATGTCAGGAACTGTTAAAAAAATCAGGTTTTGCAGATTATATTCTGAAAAAAGAAATTAAATTATAGTTTTATATATTTATAAAGTATAATATAGCCAACTATGATGGATAATCCTCTGAAATATGTCAGATTTTTAATTATTTTTACTCTAACAGTGTTGTCAGAAAAGATTTACCCGCAAGATTTCCGCTTTGAAAAAATAACTACATTTGACGGCCTTGCAAATAACAATGTTTCAGGAATTATACAGGATAAAAGAGGATTTATATGGTTTTCAACCAATGACGGCATTAATCGTTATGATAGCAAAGAATTCCGCCTTTTTGAATATGAACCATTTAATCCTGATTCTTTAAGAAATAATTTTATAAAAACAATATTTTATGATTATGATAAAGATTTTATATGGATAGGCACAAAAGAAGGGCTTTGTATATTAAATCCTGTAACTGAAAAAATATTAAATGTATCATTAAGTAATATTGAAGCACAAAAAATTCTTGATGGAGAAATTACTGCGATAAAAAAAGACAGTAAGGGAGATTTTTGGGTTGGAACAACTAATGGGCTTGTAAAAATCGATGACAAAACAAAAGATTCAACAGTTTATCTGCATAACAAAGAGGATCCTTTATCTCTGCCTGATAACAATATAAAAGATATTTTATGCGATTCCAAAAATAATATATGGGTAAGTACTTATAATGGAATAGCATTATATAAAAATGAAACTTTTATAAATTATTTTCAGAATTATAAAAGAACAAATATCTATTCAAATACAGAAAAATTTACCAGCATTGAAGAAATATCTATGGGCCTTCTCTTAATAGGATGCTGGGGAGAAGGTGTTATTTTATTTGACCCTGTTTCTAAAGAATACTCTGTGAATAAACTTGGCGATAATAGGATATATACAATTGAGTATGATACTAGAGGGCATATTTGGGTAGGAACATGGGGCGGCGGAATTTATTATTTTAATAATCTTGAAAGTATAAAAAGAAATAATTATATAAAAATTTCACATGAACAGGATAATGAATATTCATTAAGCAGTAATATTATATATTCAATTTTTGAAGATAGTTCAGCCCGTATATGGGTTGGAACAGATGGGAGCGGGGTAAATAAGCTTAACCAGATGCAGCGAAGTTATAAATATCATTTTCATATAGGAGAAACTTATAAAATTGAAAATAACGGAGTTAGTTCATTACTAATTGATAACAGGGATAATCTGTGGGTCGGATCAACAAAAAATGGAATTTATATATTTGATAATGAAAATAAAAATAAAGAACATTATGGCTATAATCCTGATAATTTTAATTCTTTAAGCAGTAATAATGTCAATTCACTATTAATTGACAGCATGGAAAATATATGGGTTTTTACAGATTCAGGCCTGGATAAATTTAATAGAAAAACTAAAAGTTTTGAACATTATTATATTGATGGAAAGAAAATTTTAAATTATAGAAAAAATGCAGATATACCTATAAATATTGCAGATAACAAATTTTACTCAGGAAAAGAAGATGAATATGGAAGGCTTTGGCTTGGAACATCTAATGGTGTATATATCTGGGATAAGGCAAGCGGAATAACAACCCATTTTTCAAAAGATTTACCTCCTGGTAAAAGATTGTCTGATAATACAGTATATGCAATTGATATTAATAAAGATGGAATTGTCTGGATAGGAACAGATAACGGATTAAACAGTTTTAACCCTGCAACTAATACTATAGATATTTATAATCATAATTCTTATGATACCCACTCTCTTTCAAGTAATAGTATAAAGGCTATTTATTGTGATTCTGCCGGAAATGTGTGGATAGGCACTAGTGGAGGCGGAGTTTCTGTCTTTAACAAAGATAAAAATAATTTTTATAGTTTTACCAAAGAAGAAGGGCTTGAACACAATACAGCTATGGGACTAACTGAAGATCAGAAAGGTAATATTATTGCTGTGACTTTTATGGGTATTTCAATGATTGCAAAAAAAGCAAATATAGAGTTATCCACTGTAACAAGCCTTACAAACCATTTTGGATTAAACAGGATTAATTTTTACGGCGGTATTACAAAAGATAAAAACGGAAATATTTTTATCGGAACAATGGAAGAAATATATAAAATCAATACTGCTTTTTATTATCTTAACAAGGTAAATTCTGAAATTGTTATTACTGATTTAAAAATCTTTGATAAATCATATCTCGATATTTTTGGTAAAAATATTTTTGCAGAAAAAGAGACAAGCCTTAAATGGTATGACGGCCATATTTCCTTTGACTTTAGCGCTATTGATTACAGTTTTTCCGAAGGCAGAAAATATAAATATATACTTGAAGGATTTGATAAAGAGTGGATCTATTCAGGAGAAAGAAATTATGCAAGCTATACTTCAATTCCTCCTGGAAACTATATATTTAGGGTGACAGGAACAAATAGCAGCGGAATCTGGAGTACAAAAGAAGCATCGCTAAAAATAAATATTATACCTCCTTTTTATAGGACTCCCATAGCCTATCTTTTTTATCTTCTGGCTATAGCAGCATTTTTTTACGGTATTATAATAATTGTAAAAGGAGGGGAAGTCAGCAAAAGACTTGATGAAGTCAGCAGGCTTAAAGATGAACTTCTGACTGTTAATCTTCAGCTTGAAAGGCAGACTCGTATTGATAATCTTACAGGTGTGCATAACAGAAAACATTTTGAAGAAATTTTCGGACGGCTTTGGGATTTATATATAAGAACAAAACTAAACTTTTCTGTATTAATGCTTGATATAGATTATTTTAAAAATTTTAATGATACATATGGACATGTTGCAGGCGATAAGGCTATTAAAACTGTTGCCGACATTATCCTTGAAGCTATGAACAGAAAAACAGATAGTGTTTTCCGCTATGGCGGGGAAGAGTTTGTTATATTGCTGGTAGATACTGATTTGACCGGATCCCGCATTGTTGCTGAAAGAATAAGAAAGAAAGTTGAAGAAAAAAAGATACAAAATGGAAGTAACGAAAAAGGAATACGGTATATCACAGTAAGCATTGGAATTTCATATACCAATGCTGTCAATCCTGAAACTGCAGCACAGCTTCTTGCAGCAGCAGATGAAAATCTTTACAAGGCAAAAGATCTGGGAAGAAACAGAATTGTGTAATTTATGTTTTTCCCTTTATTTATTTTAACAGTATTAAAATAAAATTTTTTTATAAAAATTAATATAAATCTATATATTTAATATGCAAAAGCGCCTTTTACTACA
This sequence comes from Spirochaetia bacterium, assembly GCA_031548835.1. Classification (GTDB taxonomy): domain Bacteria; phylum Spirochaetota; class Spirochaetia; order CADAEX01; family CADAEX01; genus WQTU01. The sequence goes on along the minus strand of JAVBQS010000001.1, from coordinate 25,430 downwards.
AAACCATGCCTTATCAAATATGGATATGTATCTACAACCATTTCCCTTTCAGGATAATCAGCAATATCATTATAACCTGTAAAGCTAAAAAATCCTCTGCCTGAAAAATTATAGCCTGCGCCAAGGCCAAGTATTGATCTTCCTATTTTTTTTGTCCACCCCAGGCCAAGCGTTAGATCATACTGAACCCCTAATACAAAAAACTTGTTTTTATCTACAAGATCATATGAGGGATTTGCAGCGGCAAGCCTTCTCATTCCTTCATCGCTTATTTTTAGTTGTCCTGCAAAAATAGAATCCTGTGTAAAAGCCCACAATGTAAAACCTTCCTTTCCTGATTTTATAGCATCGTTTAAAGAATCAAAGCCAAAAACAATACCATATGTCTGAATTTTTACATTATCGTCATATGCTGAATTTGGAGCAATTGTTACCTGGTTTTTCGAATTTCTTATCAATCCTTCAATCTCCATAGGCATATCATAGCTGGTATAGGAAATACCTACATACACACTGCCATGTGATTTCCATATACTATAGAGCAGGTCAATACTTATATATTTTGTATCTACCTCTGCAGTTTCAGGCTGTCCCGGAACAGGCTCGCCTTTCCAGTTTGCTGTTCCTGTAATTTTTCCGCCAGAAACCCGGAGCGAAACTTTTTTAAAACCAAGTAGTCCTGTAATTTTATTTAATTTTCCAACAATGTTATTATCCACATCCAGGTTTACGCCAAGCTTAAGCCCTGATTTATGCCAGAGAGAACCTTCATAAGTTGTAAATGTATTTGAATCAAGGTTAAAATCAAGTTTTTCATCAAATCCAACCGGCGCTATAGCTTCTATTTGTCCTGACCTCCAAAATGCCCATGGTTGAAGAGTTATTCCCAAGAGTGTTCCAAATGCAGGCTCAGGAGGAGCTTCTTTTGCTTCCTGGTTCTCAGTTGCCATCCTTGTTGGTTTTATAATATCCTGGGAAAAGAGGTAACTATTTTGTGCTATAAATAAAATAAACAAAGTAATAGAGAGCTGTTTCCAAAACATAAATAATCCTCTGGCTAATGATAAATCAATCTTTAATATACCCTGGAGGCAGCAAAATTGTACATAGGAATAAATTGTTGTAAAATTCCCCATTTCTCTCCTGCTGTCTTTTAAATAAAAATTAATTTAAAATTGGAAAACTTATTTATGAATATGCACTGCTATTTTATAAAAGAGGACTAATATCTCTATATTGCCTGGCCTAAAACTTTTCTTATTTATATAACAAAATGTTTGTTGAATTTTTTATTATGAGCCGATTTCAAAATTAAAATGTTTAAAAATATTCATTGATAAATATTTATATGATGTTTCTTTTTTAAGAACATTAGTAAGAATGAGCCCTGATTTTTTTAACTTTTAGAGAAAAATATTCTATTTTGAAGTTTTTTCTCTATTTTAATTTTTCAATTTCTTGATTTTGAAATCGGCTCTTACTATAAAAAGATTTATATCTGTCTATTTATCTTTAAAATGCCAAAAAATAGAAGCTATAAGAACTAACATAGCAAAAATACCGCTTATAAGAAATCCTGCAACTCCAATAAGCGGTATGCCGTGCCATTTTGGAGCAATATCTGCATGAACCATTATTGAAGAACCTATAATTAATGATCCAAGAGTAACGCCAATTATTATTCTATTTCCCGCAGAATCTATTGCCCGCTGTAAGGGACTAAGGCCGCGATGTTCAAACTCTATTTTAATTTTTCCCTGTTTTATTTTTTCTATAATAGCTAAAATATCACCCGGCGCATGTTCAAGAAGTCTTTTCATCTCCCTGAAATTGAGAATAGATGCTGTCATTATTCTTTTATAATTAAATTTGTTTTTAATTATAACACTGGAAAATTTTTGTATAATGGAAAAAATCTGGAATGATGGATCAAGCTGAAGCCCTATGCCTTCTATTGTAATAAGAGCTTTTGCCATAAGAGTAAGATTTACAGGAATATTTAATCTAAAAGTCTGAATAATTCCTATAATAGCTGTAAGAACTTCAGAAATATTTAATTCTTCAAGCGGCAGGTCGAGATACCTGTCTACCATATCCTGTACAGTATGTTCTATTTCATTAATCTGCGGATGGTTAAGCCGCTTTGTTATAACCAGTATTGCATTTGTGATAAGAACAGTATCCCTATATACAAGAGCAAGTATAAGATCTCCCAGTTCATCCTGCTGCCTGGGGATAACAGAACCCATCATGCCGAAATCAATAAAACAAATTTTATTGTCCGGAAGTATTATTATATTGCCGGGGTGGGGATCAGCATGAAAAAAACCATGTTCAAAAATCTGTTTAAGAATAAGATTTGCTCCGTTATGCGCTATTTTATGCCTGTCGTTATTTGCAAGACATTCTTCTGTAACGCAGGAAACTTTTACTCCTTCTACAAAATCCATTGTAATTATTTTTTTAGAGCAATATTCTTTATAAGGCAAAGGCACATAAATTCTGTCATCATCTTTAAAATTACTGTGGAATTTCTGCATATTAAGCCGTTCCCTGGCAAAATCAAGTTCCCGGTTTATGCTTATTTCAAACTCTTTTACAACACCGGTGGGTTTTAGATACCGTATTTGCTCAATGTTGCGTTCTGCAAGCTGGGCAAAATGAAAAAGAATTTCCAGATCCACAGAAATAGTGTTTTTTATATTAGGCCGCTGTATTTTTACAGCCACATGAGTTCCGTCATGAAGATGCGCGCTATGAACCTGTGCCATTGATGCAGAAGCAACAGGCGCTTTGTCAAAATTTTTAAAAATTATGCCCACCGGTTTTTTTAATTCTTCTTCAAGAATAGCTACAGCTTCGTCGCTTGAAAAAGGCGGAACTGTATCCTGTAATTTTTCAAGCTGTACAATAATATCTGGCGGAAGAATATCCGGCCTGTTGGAAAGCATTTGGCCCAGTTTTACAAAAGTAGGGCCAAGTTCTTCAAGAATAAGGCGCAATTCTTCCGGCCTGGTTAACTCATCGACAGAACGCGATTCTTTTTTAGGCAATAGTTTGCGTATAAATGGAAAAGTATCTGCAATTTTTAATTTATGGAGCAGATCACCCATTCCATAGGTAATAAGAATAGAAATTATTTCAGTGTAACGTTTTGTATGCTTAAGAGTCCTTGAAAAAAATCCCATAATCTGGGCAACCTTCTTTGATACTGATGCAATTTAAAAAGAAATTTAACTTTTTAAAAAGCAATAATTTTCTAAAAACAGCTGAACTGTAATGTTTTATGAAAAATGTATTTAAAATAAATGCAAAATTTTTCCAATAGTATTTTGAATAATAAAATTTATTATTTTCCTTTTGGTTTTTTTAGCTGTGCTTCAAGTTCATCTATGCGGGTTTTAAGCTGTTCAACCTCGCTTTTATAGGCCAGGCCCATTTTATCTATAGCTGATTTTACTGCAGTATCAATTTTTTTTGAAATTTCTTCTTTTGTTTTTTCTGATGATTTTACCACATCATCTACAAATTTTTTCCCTTCTTCAACACTCATTTTCTGATCTTCGGCAAATTTTTTAGCTGCTTCTTCAATTTTTTCCTTTCCCTTTACTGCCAAACCTACTGATGCATAAAATGCAGATTCAAAAAAATTCATATCAACCTCCTGAATTTAAAAATATTTATCCTTATAATGAAATATTAGTACAGAAATTTAAAAAGTAAATAGTTTTAATAAAAACTGTTTTATTGTCTTAACTAAAGAATTTTTATAAAAAATATAGAGCTAAAAATATAATAAGTTATATTTATTAATAATTGAGTTTTCTTTACTTCATTTTTCAAATAGCTTAAAATTTACAATAACTCTGCTGATAATTGTATCTTCTAAATCTGGAGGGACAAAATGAAAAAATATATATGTCCAAAATGTGGCATGGCATATGATAAACCTGGAAAATGCACTATGGATGGAACAGTTCTTGTCAAAGCAGAAGACAATATTATTTCCGGAAATAATCATAATAATTCAATAAATAAAAACCACAATCATCATATTAAAGATAATCATAACAATCATGCGCATCATGAGGGAATGGCAGAAAATTTTAGAAAGAGGTTTATTATATCTCTTATTATTACAGTTCCTGTTCTAATTCTCTCTCCAATGATACAGCATTTTTTCAATTTTAATATAAAATTTCCGGGTTCCAAATATATTTTATGGGCATTATCAAGTTTTATTTATTTTTATGGAGGATGGCCTTTTTTAAAAGGCATTGCCGGAGAAATAAATAAAAAACAGCCTGGCATGATGACATTAATTGCAGTTGCAATATCTGCTGCATATATCTACAGCGCTGCTGTTGTTTTAGGGTTAAAAGGAAGTTCTTTTTTCTGGGAACTTGTAACATTGATTGATATTATGCTTCTTGGCCACTGGATTGAAATGAAATCTATTATCGGGGCATCAAAAGCTCTTGAAAAACTTGCAAAGCTTCTGCCTGATGCAGCACATATTTTAAAAAATAATATTATAGAAGATATTTCTATCTCAAAATTAAATAAAGGGGATAACATTCTTATAAAAGCAGGAGAAAAATTTCCTGCTGATGGCATTATAAAAAAAGGGACAGGTTATATTGATGAATCTATACTTACAGGCGAATCAAAACCAGTCAGGAAAAAACAGGGCGACAAAGTTATTGGAGGCTCTGTAAATGGAGATTCAGTTTTTGAAGCTGAAGTTACTGAAACAGGCGAAAATTCCTACCTTAATAAAGTAATTAATCTTGTAAAAGAGGCCCAGGATTCAAAATCTAAAACACAAAGAATTGCTGATACATCTGCGAAATGGCTTACAATAATCGCAATTACTGTCGGAACAATAACTTTTATTTTCTGGTTTTCTGCAAATAAGGATATTGCTTTTGCAATAGAGAGAATGGCAAGTGTTATGGTTATAGCATGCCCACATGCGCTGGGCCTTGCAATACCTTTAGTGACTGCTGTCTCAACTTCTTTATCTGCAAAAAATGGCCTTTTAATAAAAAACAGAACTGCTTTTGAAAATTCTGGAAAAATTACAACAGTTGTATTTGATAAAACAGGAACCTTGACAGAGGGTAAATTTGGAGTAATTGCTGTCATTGCCTACAATGCTGACTATGATGAAAAAAAGATTATGGAATTTTCATCAGCTCTTGAAAAAAGATCTGAACATCCAATTGCCAAAGGAATTATTGAAAAAACAAAAAATTTAAAAGCAGAAAGCAATATAGATGTAAAAGATTTCAGAATTCTAAAAGGAGAGGGAGTGGAAGGAAAAATAAATTCTCAAACAGTCAAGCTTGTAAGCAGAAAATATCTTGAAAAAAATAAAATTGAAATTCCTGATGCACAAAATAATAACATTGGAACAGCTGTCTATCTTGTTGTTGATAACGAATCAGCCGGCTCTATTGTCTTGGCGGATAAGATTAGAAGTGAATCTTATGAAGCTGTCAATAAATTAAAAAAGTCAGGAATCAAATGCTGGATGCTTACCGGTGATAATAAAGAGATTGCAGAAAAAGTATTCTCTGAACTGGAACTTGATGGATTTTTTGCTGAAGTTTTGCCTGATCAAAAGCAAACTAAAATAAAAGAGCTCCAGGATAAAGGGGAATTTGTTGCAATGACAGGAGATGGAATAAATGATGCGCCTGCATTAGCGCAAGCAGATGTGGGAATTGCAATTGGCAGCGGCACAGATATAGCGGCAGAAACAGCAGATATAATTTTAATAAATAATAATCCCAAAGATGTAATATCTTTAATTAATTTCGGCAAAGCTACCTATTCAAAAATGATACAAAATCTTTTTTGGGCTACAGGTTATAATATAATTGCAATACCATTGGCTGCGGGCGTTTTATATAATAAAGGCATTATTATATCTCCTGCCGCAGGAGCAGCATTGATGACTTTAAGTACAGTAATTGTTGCTATAAATGCCAAATTTCTTAAAGTTAAAAAATAATTATATATGATTTGAAATATTATTTAAAAAATCTTCCCGTTCCTTTTCAGAGCTTGATTGAATTAATCCAAGATTATACCACTTTGAATTATTAAACCCAATTGCTGCAAAAGCTCTTTTTATTATTGTCCTGTTTACAGCATTGCCAAAATTATTTATAAGCATATTGGCAGGGGCAGAAGATGTTGTAAATAAAATAGTTTTATTAATATTTTTTAACAGATGCATGCCCTTGCTGTCTTCAACTTTATCTAAAATTGCTTTATATTAACTGCCACGCCATGGGTGGGCAAATATCACTGCTGTCTGTATTTTTATTACCTTTAAAGTTTTTAAAAATATTTCAATAAAAGGCACAATATCTTTCTTGATAATAAATATTATAATAGTAAAAACATAATTATTTAATAATTATGCTAGATTTGTTAATTAAAGTTAGCCCGTTTGGGCTGGTTATATTGACATAAGGTATAAAAATATGTCACTCATTATATTATGAAACATATACTAAAAAAATTAATCCTAATATTAATGATTTGCAGTTTCCCTTTTATTGTTTTTGCAGAAGAGGATAGTGAAAATTCTTTTGAGACAAGAATTTTCCAGCTTAGTGTTATTACTCCTGTGGGAACAAATGGTCTTTATTCGCATTTGATTATAAATAATATTTCACTTAATCTTCTTGGCGGATACAGCAAGGGAAATATCGGGTTTGAGGCAGGAGCTCTCTATAATGTCAATTTAGAAATTACAGAAGGGCTTCAGGTTGCCGGCCTTGCCAATTACAGCGGAAATGGGGATAATGCTGTTCAATTTGCCGGCCTTGCTAATGTTAATAGAGAGCTTGGCGGAGCACAGTTTGCAGGAATCTCAAACCTGACTCTTAATGGCGAAACCTCTTTTCAGGCATCAGGAATTTTTAATTATTCAAAGCTTTCAAAAGTACAGTTTGCAGGAGTTTCAAATTTAACTCTTAGCGGAAATAATGCTTTCCAGCTGGCAGGAATCCTTAATTATGCAGAGAATTCCAATGTTCAAATAAGCGGTTTTATGAATATTGCAAAAAATATTTCAGGCCTTCAGCTTGGGCTTATAAATATATCTGAAACCAATGATGGAGTTCCTATTGGTCTTTTTAATATTGTGAAAAATGGAGGAAAACACGAGCTTGAAATATCTGCTTCAGATGTATTACATACTGAATTAAGTTTTAAGCTTGGAATAGACCGCTTTTATACAATTTTTTCTGGAGGAGTTAACTATTTTGCAACACCTTTTGAATTTGCACTTGGACTTGGAGTCGGCACCAATCTCGATTTAGCTGATAATGTCAGTGCTCAATTTGAATTACGTACATATTCTTTCACAGATGATACAAGTTTTATTAACAACTCTGTTTCTGTATTAAACCAGCTTAGAGTTACTCTGGAAAAAGAATTTGCATCTCATTTTAAAATGTTTTTTGGGCCTGTTTTAAATGTCTCTGTATCTGACTATAAGGGATCGGATAACAGTGACCCGGGATTCAGGTTTGTTCCCTATTCTTTGTGGTATAAAGAAACCGGAGGAATGGGAATAGATATATGGATTGGCGGTGTTGCAGGTGTAAGATTTTAGAAGTTTTTTTAAATCAATTTTATAGTGTTTTATTTTACTAAAAATATTTCAATAATAAAATAGATTTGAATTATTCTTTAAAAGAAATAGTCTTTATGCTGCAATTAATAGTTTTATAACATAAAGACTATTTTTATTATGGCAGATTTCAAGTTTTTTCATAAATAACTTTTATAAATAAAACTCGAAATCCTGCCTATTATTTATTTACCGTCTGTCGGTTTCATTCTTTCATAACTAACTTGATCATTTTTGGCTTTTTCTAAAGCTGCCCTGACATCATCCACACGGTTTTTGCTATACTCTGCTTTCCACTCATCGCTGTAGCTAAGCTGTTTGCTGCTGCTTATCCATACTTGAATTTCAGGATTATCAGGATTCTGTACCCGGAAATCAACTCTTGCTTTAAAAGCGCCCATTACAGGAGCTGCAAGTATATAATATGTTTTACCTGCACTTAAATCAGCTTTAACAATTGCCCAGTTTTCTGCTCTTGCCATAAAATAGTGGGTTCCTGGTACTGTTTTATAAGCTATATAATTTCGTCCTTTAATTATTCCAATAGGTGAATCATTATCCCATAAGCCGAATTTTACACTAGAACCAAATTTTGACGGCCTCAAAAAATAAACTACTGCATGATCTTTATCAGGTTCAATAGTTTCTTTAGTTGAAGTTGCAGTTGGTGCAGATGCACATCCAATGATTGCGCCGATAAACAATGCTGTAAAAATTATCATTGTAAAAAGCCAGATTTTTCGCACAAAGTTCTCCTCTAAAGTTATAATTAACTGCAATAATAGCAGCTAATTTCTAATACTTGTTTTAGCTGTAAATGTCAAGTTATTTTTTATTAAGTTATATAAAATAGAGATATAAAAATTTTTGTATAATAGTTTTTTAATAGCAAATTATTTTATAATAATTGATAATTTATATTTATAAACAGATTTTTTGATTTTTAACTTAATAATATTTACTTGCTATTATTAAAAATAAATTTAAATATTTGACAGGATATGTTATTCTTTCTGATATAAAAAATTATAAATTAAAACAAAGGGGGAACATGTGTTTAGAAAAGCCGGATATTTTATAGGATTTTCTGTACTTTTCATTATTTCTATTTTTTTTATTGCATGTTCAAAAGAGTCTGCAGGCGCTTCTAATGGAATTGTTAAAGAACATAAAAAAGCAGAAGCTGTTATTCTGCATAAAAACACAGCTCTTTATAAAGAAGTTGATGAAGTAATGAAAGTTCAAAAAAATAATGCAAATATAGCAGATATAGTGGGATGGAAAAACAAAGTAAAGGAAGCTCTCCGCTATGATAATGTAAAAAGAAATTTTGCATTAATTGATATAGATGGCGAAGATTATTGGGTGCAAACTGTTTTTGTTGCATCTGATGCTGTTCCCGGAGTAATTATAGGAAATGAAACTATTCTTTATTCAAAGCCTGATATTACTAAAGCAACTAGTTCAATTATTCCAGAATATAGCCTGGTTGCTGTCCACCCTGATACTGAATCTGAAATATTTGTTTCTATTAGCGCATATGTTGATGGCGAAAAACCATATTCTGTTGAACAAAAATTTATTAAAAAAGAAAATGTAACAATATTTTATGATGATGTTCAGGCAATGAAACTTTATACTATTGCAAATGCTGCTGAAAATGAAGTTGTAAAAAGAGAACTTTTAAAAAATGCATTAGAGCTTGATTCCGGCTTTAAATATCTTATTCGAAAAGAACTTGGAATAGAAGATGAGTCAGATGATAATTATGATCCTGATTATTATGAAGAAGAATATGATGAACCGGAAGAAGATTCAGATTATTGAGTAGTCTATTCTTTATAGCATGCCAGAGTCAGTCACAGTATAAATTGAAAAACTATTCCTCCCGGATATAATTTCTGGGATTTTTTAAATTAATTTGCAGCTAAATATAATAATTTAATAAAAACCATATTTATAAATTAAAAAAAGAAAGCGGTGAAAAAATGAAAAAAATAGTTATATTTACAGGAAGTCCAAGAGAAACAGGAGTTACCAACCAGTTAATTGATGAAGCAGTAAAAGGAGCAAAAAAAGCTGAAGCAGAAGTAAAACTATATAATCTGAATAATAAAAATATCAGCGGCTGCCAAGGCTGTTACTACTGCAGGACTAACGAATCATGTTTTATAAAAGATGATTATCTTTCTACAATGTATGATGATATTAAATTTGCAGACAGTATACTTTTTGGTTCTCCAATATATTTTTTTCAAGTAACAGGACAGTCAAAGATATGGCTTGACAGAATGTTTCCAATGGTTTCCGGCAGCAATTTTACACCAAGAAACCCGGGAAAAAAAGCTGCAACTATCTTTGTGCAAGGTGCAAGCGATATAAATACAAATAAAACTATAATTGAAATGTTTAACAGATATTTTAAATTCTTCGGATGGGATGTTGCTGATACTCTTGTGTGTACAGGCACAAGTGTTCCTGACTTCCAGATCTCAGAAGAGATGAGAAACCGTGCATTTTCAATAGGAGAAAAATTAGCAATATAGATTTATATTTGTGAAACAGCTTTAAAAAAATATTTTTTATGTCGGGAAAACAATTGATATGAAATATGTCAGAAATTGAAAATGGGTTATCTTTTCAGATAATGCATACCAGCAGCTATGATGATAATCATTTAAACTTTGCAAAGATGAATCAATTTCTGGAAGAAAATAATTTTAAAAGAAAAGATAAAGTATGCAGAGAAATTTATATTTTTGATCCGCGAAAAACAGAACCTGCAAAATTAAAAACTGTTTTGCGGTATTGTGTAAAAAATAAATAATTAAATAATACAGCATTTTGTTTTTGCCAGACTGTTTCATAATTGCTGTTTTTTAATTTTAGCCAGCATATAATTTTTCCAGTTGATAATCTGTATTTGATAAAATCTATCGATATAATATATTTTTTATTTTAATAAATATTCCAGCCGTGTTGTTATAAATGCTGTTTTATTTTTTGATGAAACAGCAAAAGTTCCGCCATAGCTATAACCATCTGTTGATGAATTCTCTGGAGTTATCTGAAATACTCCAAGATTGGCAGATCTTAATTTTGATATTTTTGCGCCTGATTCTTTTACAATTGTTTCTGCCCGTATTTTTGTATTTTCAGCAGACTTTGCTATTAGATCAAGTTTTAGCTCATCCAGTTTTGTATAATAATATTCAGGAGGCATTGAGAAAAACTCTATTCCAAGATCAATTAACTCTGTTATATCGCGCGAAATCTGTTCTATTTTATCTACTTCTGAGGATTTGATAGTAACTCCTTGGGTAAGTGTGTAGCCTGTAAATATTGTTTTTGTAATTTTTCCATCCTGATTATATTCATAATCAAAATTTTCGCTCATTTCTATTGAAGAAAAAACAATATCTTTTTCATTAACACTGCTTTTAATAAGATAGTTTCTTACTGCTGCTGTATCATTTTTCAATTTTTCATATGCTTCTTTTGATGTTTTTGCTTTTTTGGAAAAAGAACCGCGCCACACAATAAGATCAGAAACAAATGATTTTGTTGCAGAACCTGTTACTACTATATAATTATTTTGCGCTGTTTTTAATGCAATAATACTAATGGAAAATATAGTTACACAAATTATTACAGAAACACACACAATAATTGTATTTAAATAATTTTTCATATAGGAATCCTCTTTAATTTAATTATATAAAGCTTTGATAAATATACCTTATTCTCTACATATGTGCCAATATTGCTGAAAACTGCGGAATTTATCTTTTATTTATATAAAAAATTTTCTGCCAAAATGTTAAATAATTTTACTATATTTATGCATCCTTGTTTAAAGTATGTGACAGAAAAATAGAATAAAAAGTTTGATATATTTTAATTATTATATAATACTTAAAGCTAATAGTTTTTCCAAAAGCCTTTTTAGCCGAAACAGCGGAAGTTTTATGGTATTAAATAGTGATAAAGCAGCAGAAAAAATAAAAGCGGGAGCTCTTATACTGGATGTAAGAACAGAAGATGAATATATAGGAGGGTTTTATCCCGGAGCTGTAAATATTCCACTAAGTGTACTGCCGGCAAGATTAAGTGAACTTGAACCCAGAAGCCGTTCAATATTAACTTATTGCAGTTCCGGCGTAAGAGGCGCTATGGCTGCAAATCTGCTGCAGGCATTTGGCTGGCCAAATGCTTATTGCATGGGCTCTCTGGATGATATTCCCAAAATTCAATAAAACTGCTGATATTTAGTAAAATTCTTCTAATTTTATGTTTAAACAAAACTCCTATATTTTAAAGTTTTAAATTATTTTCAAAATTATTACTGCATATTTTCCTGCCTTCTCAAAAGATTGACATTAACCATACTAAATATAATAATAGAAAAAAATGCCTATAAATTTACTAATTTCTATTTAAAGGCAAAAATTAATAATTTCAAATTATATGTTTATTGTATGGTTTTTTACAATACTTAAGAAAAAAATTATCAATATTGTGTTATAATACAAAAATTTTATTATAAATAATTCAAATATGGACAGCCGGTAATGCCTGAAAAAAATAATATTACCCAAAATAATCAACTCGCCAAAAAAATAGAAGCAGGAATCTATTTTTCCAATTCTATGGATGTAATTATAAATGCAACCAAAATAGGGCTATGGGATTGGCATCTTCCTTCAGGCAAAGTTATTTATAGCAAACAGTGGGAACATATAGCAGGATATGAAGAAGGAGAGCTTGAACAGGTTGTTGAAACCTGGGAAAATGCAGTGCTGCCGGAAGATCTTGAAATGGCAAATAGAAAAATCAGCCAATATCTTGAAGGAAAGACAGACAAATATGAAGCTGAATTCAGAATGGTCCGCAAAGACGGCTCTATTATATGGGCCCAGGATAAAGGAAACATAACTGAATGGGATGAAAATGGAAAACCGGTTCGGCTTGTCGGAGTTCTTCAGGATGTAAGCAGCATTAAACTTGCGGAAGAACAGTTAAAACAAAAAACAGAACAGCTTGACTTTGTAGCTAATATGGCAGGACTTGCTTCATGGGATTGGGATGTTACTTCAGGATCTATTACATATAGCGACGATTATCTTAAAATGATGGGATATGACAAGAGCGAAATCAATGGAACTCTTGAAGAATGGGAATCATTTAATCATCCTGATGATTTGCCTAACGCAAATAAAGCGCTTGAAGATTTTATCAATGGAAACACAGATACTTATTCCCAGGAAATACGAATGCGCCATAAAGACGGCCGCTATATATGGACACTGGATACAGGGCGTATAATAAAAAAAGATAAAAACGGCAAAGCGCTGCGCATATTAGGCGGGCATCTTAATATTGATAAACTTAAACATACAGAAGAAGAATTGCAGGAAATGCTTCTGGAAAAAGAGAAGTACAATGAAAAACTGCAAGTAGAAATTCAGAATGCAATTAATAATCTTAAAGAATCCCAGCTTCTTAATAAATCAATGTTTGAAGCAGACCCTTATGTAAGTATGATTTTTGATAATAACTTTAAGATTATTGATTGTAATCCTGCTGCTATTAAATATTTTGGATTTTCTGACAAAGAAGATTTTCTTAAAAATATAATAAATTTGATAAATAAAAGTATTCCGGAATATCAGCCTGGCGGAATGCCTTCCATAAGTTTTATTGATAGGTTTAAACATACTGTTGAAAATGGCTATAACGATTTTGAAACAGAACTTATATTTAATGGTGAAAGAATTCCTATGCAGGTTACAATGAAAAAAATACCTTATAAAGATTCTTTTGCAATAGTTCTTTACCAAATTGATCTGCGGTCTCTTAAAGAAGCAAAAAATGAACTTTTAAGACAGGACAGGCTGCTTAAAGCTGTTAATGATGTTGCATACCTTTTAATGGGAATGCAGCTTAATGATGATGAATTTTATAGTGTTGTAAAAAAAGTCTTAAGAATTCTGGGAGAAAGCGTAAATGCAGACAGGGCATATATATGGAAAAATAGTATTGAAAATACCAGACTCTGCTGCAGCCAGGTAGTTGAATGGGCAAGGAATAATCCCTCTTCCCATAACAACAGGCCTCCTGTTTTTATTCCTTATGAAGAGTTTGTTCCAAACCTGGAAGAACTTCTTGGAAAATCGGAAACTATAAATTCTTTTGTAAAAAATCTGGATAAAACAACAATTGCTTTTCCCGGAATGGCTGATGTCTTGGCATTAATGGTTATTCCCATATTTTTGCATGGCAATTTTTGGGGATTTATAGGATTTGACAGATGCACAAATGAACAGCTTTTTACCGACACTGAACAAAATATAATGAAATCTGCAGGATTATTGATCTCTTCTGCAATACTCAGGAATGAGACAACACAAAATTTAATACTGGCAAAAGAAGAAGCTCTTGCAAGCACAAAAGCCAAAAGCGATTTTCTTTCCCGCATGAGCCACGAAATACGCACGCCAATGAATGCAATTATTGGAATGACAAATATTGCAGAAAAAACAAAAGATTTATCCAAAATAGAATACTGTCTTAACAAAATAGATAATGCTTCACAGCAGCTTTTGGGAATCATAAATGATATTCTTGATATGTCAAAAATCGAAGCAAATAAGTTTGAAATTATTTTTAAAGAATTTAATTTTGAAAAAATGCTGGAAAATATTTTTAATATAATGTCAGTTAAAATAGAAGAAAAACAGCAGAATTTCAAATTTATTTTTGAAGATATTTTTACCCATAAAATAATTGGGGATGAAATGAGGCTTTCCCAGGTTTTTATAAACCTGCTTAGCAATGCAGTCAAATTTACACCTGAAGGCGGAAATATTTCTCTAACAATAAAACAGATACCAAAAGAAAAAAACAGATCAATACTGCATGTAGAGATAAAAGATAATGGCATAGGCATTACTCCTGAACAGCAATACCGTTTATTTAACTCTTTCGAACAGGCTGACGGCACCATAACCCGTAAATATGGAGGCACAGGGCTTGGCCTTGCTATTTGTAAAAAAGTAATAAGCCTGATGGATGGCAAAATCTGGGTGGAAAGCGAGTTTGGCAAAGGATCATCTTTTATATTTGAAGTTGAAATAGAATGGGGCGATAAACTGCTTGATAAAAAATTAAATAAAAAAGCTCAACAAGATCTTAAAATTCTTGTAGTAGATGATAATGAAGATGTCCTTTTTTATTTTAAAGATATTTTGAACAATTTTTCTATGGACTGTGATATTGCTTCGGGCGGACATGAAGCTATTAAAAAAGTAAAAGAAAGTGTTAAAAATTCAACTCCATATGATCTTATTTTTCTTGACTGGAGAATGCCTGTTATAAATGGGGCAGAAACAGCCAAAGAAATTAAAAAAATAGCGGATAACCGCACTATTGTAATTATGATATCTGTCGCTGACTGGTCTGAAATTGAAAATGAAGTTAAATCTATTGGTATTACACAATTTTTGCCAAAACCTGTTTTACCTTCTGTGCTTTATAATACAATTGTGGAACTTATTGACCATTCTTTTATGCCAGAAAGCAGGTTATCTGACATAAAAGAGTGCAATTGGGCTAACAAGGAAATTCTTGTAGTTGAAGATATAGAAATCAACAGGGAGATAATATTTTCTATTCTGGAAAATAGCGGCGCTTTAATTGATTTTGCAATAAATGGACTGCAAGCTATTGAAATGTTTAAGAATAAAAATAATAAATATGATATAATCCTGATGGATGTTCAAATGCCAATGCTTGACGGATTAGATGCAACTAGGCAAATTCGTAATTCAGGGTTTGAAAATTCAAAAAAAATACCTATAATAGCAATGACAGCAAATGCTTTTAAAGAAGATATTGATGCTTGTCTTGAAGCAGGTATGAATGATCATGTTGCAAAGCCAATAGATTTGGATATTTTAATAGATAAATTGTCCTTTTATTTGGCTAATAGATAAAAAAGTTTTTAACTGGGAATAATACCTGTTCGGCGGAGGATAAAAGTTCTGGGCTATGAAAAAAAAGTTATTAGTTGTTGATGATATTGAAATAAACCGGATAATTCTTTCCGACCTGTTTAGCGGACAATTTGATGTGTTGGAAGCTGAAAATGGCCGTGCTGCAATAGATCTTCTTGATCAGTATAAAGAAGAAATATCAATTGTTTTACTCGATCTTGTAATGCCTGTTATGGATGGATTTGAGGTTCTACGCATAATGAATAATTCCGGCATTATTCAAACTATACCTGTTATTCTTATAACAGGGGAAGATGATGATGAAAAAAGCCTTTTAGGCTATAAGCTTGGAGTTTCTGATTTAATAAAAAAGCCTTTTAACTCAGATATTGTATACCGCAGGGTAAACAATGTTGTTGATCTCTATTCCCATAAAAGAGATCTTGAGCAGAAGCTTAAGGAACAAAAAGAAGAGCTTGAAAGACAGTCCAGAAGATTAAAGCAGTCTAATCAGTTTGTTATTGATACTCTTAGCACAACAGTTGAGTTCAGAAATTTTGAATCAGGCGAACATATAAAAAGAATTCGTGTATTGACTCACCTTTTGCTTGAGAAAGCAAACCAATATTATCCTCTTTCTCCTGAAGAGATTGAAATGATTGGCAATGCATCAGCAGTGCATGATATAGGAAAGATTGCAATACCAGACTCTATTCTGTTAAAACCAGGCCCTTTGAATTCAGAAGAGTTTGCTATTATGAAAACCCACACAATCAGGGGATGCGAAATTCTTTCCAGTTTGAACTATATGCAGGATCAGGAATATTTTACTTACTGTTATGATGTATGCCGCCATCATCATGAAAGATGGGATGGAAGAGGTTATCCAGACGGCCTTAAGGGAGATGCTATTCCGGTTTGGGCGCAAGCTACATCTCTTGCAGATGTTTATGATGCGCTTACATCAAAAAGAGTTTACAAAGATGCTTATTCCAATGAAGAAGCAATAAAAATGATATTAAATGGCGAATGCGGAGTATTTAATCCAAAATTTCTTGATTGTCTTGTAAGTATTAAAGATATACTATGCGGCAAAGTCCAGCTTCCTGACAGATAAAATATAGAAAATTTTATATAAATCCTGTTTATATTATTTTTATAATAAACAGGATTTGAGTTATCTTATTTTTAATATTTGAAAAAAATATTCTATTAATCTCTTAAAAATATTGATAAGATATATTTAAAAGTGATTACTATATTCTGCCAAAAATAAATAATTTATTTTATCAGGAGCTAAACTGAGCAGACATTTTTTCTGCATAATCGCGGGTTTTTATAAGAGCTTCCCTATAGTTTTTTAAAGTTTGCTCATCAGGCGCACCTGCGCGGAGTTGTACCATTAATTTTGCGCTTTCATTAAAAAGCATGTCCATTCCCAAATTTCCAGTCATTCCTTTTATTCCATGGGCAACTTCTGAAGCTTTTGAATAATCTTTTTGTGAGAGGCAATTTTCCAGATCTGCAAATGAATTGCTTTGTAAAAACATTCCCAGCATTTTTTTATAAATAACCTTGTTACCGCGCACTCTGGATAGCGCTGTATCAATATCTATATATTTTTTCAGAATTTCATTATCTTCCTGATTCTCCACAACAAACTTCTCCTTTTTTAAATCAAGTTTTTATACCTATAAATTTATAAAAATCATTATAGCATATTTATCTTTTTAGTAAAATTATTTATTTTTTATTATTTATAAATTATAAAAAAAAATATTTAAAAGTATTGTTTTATTTTTCTCTATGATAAAATCAATATATTCTGCAACGCTGGTATTTTTGATATAAAATTTAAAGTTTATTTCTCTGGTTAATTGTATATTGATAAGAGGTTTTTATTTATGGTGCTTTTTGAATTTGAAAATATCAAATATAAAGGGGTGCTTGATATTCCTTCTCTCAAAATTAATAAAGGAGAAATCACTGCAATAACAGGCCGAAGCGGGAGCGGAAAAACAGCCTTGTTAAAAATAATGAATAAAATGCTTTCTCCTACAGAAGGAAAGATTTTATATAAAGGTTTTGATATTAAAGATTCTGATGCAGTTTTGCATAGAAGAAAAATTGTTATGCTTTCCCAAAATCCTGCAATTTTTGAAAGCAATATAAAAGACAATCTTTTGGCGGGAGTTAAATTCCAGAATAAATTTTTACCGGATGATAATTTGCTTGAGGCAACATTAAAAAAAGTAAAACTTGAAAAACCTCTTGATAGCAGTATAGCAAACCTTTCCGGGGGAGAAAAACAGAGGCTTGCGCTGGGAAGAATTTTACTGCTTGATCCTGAAGTTTACCTGCTGGATGAGCCGTCATCTGCGCTTGATGATGAAACTGCAAATCTTGTTATTGATATGATTGTTGATTATGCAAGATCCGGGAAAAAAGATATTATTATGGTTACTCATTCAAAAGCAATTGCAGAAAAGTATTCTGATAATATTATTGAAATTATAAATGGAGCTATTTATGGAGGAGCAGGATAGTGAATGGAATTATCAATCTTTCCATGCTTCAATTGGCATTTGCATATATTTTTGCAGTAGTTTTGCTTATTATTGTAAAAAAAAGAGAAATAAAAAGAGAAAAAGAAATTTTTATTTCATCAATAAGAATGACTTTGCAGCTTATGCTTGCTGGATATATTCTTACATTTATTTTAAAAAATCCTAATGCATTGGTAACAATAGGGATAATAGTAATAATGGAACTATTTGCTATTTATACAGTTTTTAGAAAATTCAGGGGGAAAATTTCAAAACAGTTAAAATTTGTAATTGCCTTTTCCCTGCCTGCAGGAACTCTTGTCTGCCTGTTTTATTTTTTATTAATAGTAATACAAATTTCTCCCTGGTATAATCCACAATATTTTATTCCTATTTCAGGAATGTTAATGGGAAACTCTATGACAGGAATATCTCTTGGTATTAATTCTCTGCAGGAAGGAATTATTACAAGGAAAAATCTTGTTGAAGAAGCATTAATTCTCGGCGCAACGCCTCAGGCAGCTGTAAAAACAATTATAAACAATTCTTTTGATGCTGCTATTATGCCTACAATTAATTCAATGGTTGGAATGGGGATTGTAATTTTGCCTGGAATGATGACAGGGCAGATATTATCAGGAACTGCCCCGTCTACTGCAATAGCTTACCAGATTGCAATAATGCTTGGAATACTGGGATCTGTTGCTTTGTCTGTTATTTTAATGCTTGAGTTCGGCTACCGTACTTTCTTTAATAAAGATATGCAGCTTGTGGAGCAGGGTATTCTTTTCGGCAAATAAAGATTAGCTTTATTTGTTTCTGGTATATAAAATATTAAAAATATTATACAGCCATAGTCTATATCTGCTCTTTCTAAAACAGGGCTGTTATTAAAGCAGATATTTTTTTAATTTATAAAAAACATCTTCCATATCTATAGGCTTGCTAATGTGATCGTTCATTCCTGTCTGTAAACATTTTTCAATATCTTCTTTAAAAACATTTGCAGTCATTGCTATAATAGGAACTGTTTTTGCTTTATGATCTCTAAGTTTTCTTATTTGTCTGGTTGCTTCAAATCCATCCATTTCAGGCATATGAATATCCATTAAAATAAGATTATATAAAGAAGGATTATCTCTAAATATTTGCACAGCTTCTGCCCCGTTTTCTGCATAATCAATTTTAACGCCGGTTTCTTCAAGAAGAGCAGATACAATCTCCCGGTTTACATCAACATCTTCTACAAGCAGCAGTTTAAAATCTTTAAATATTCCTGTATATTTTTCTTCTGAAGAAATTTCTTTTTTTTCTGTAGAATTCTTTTTTAAGCTAAAAAAGTCATTAATACAGTTTACAATTAAGGAAGGAAAAAGAGGCTTGGGAATAAATCCGTCAACGCCGGCAGCTTTTGCTTCATTTTCAATTTCATTCCACTCAGTTGATGAAATCATAATTATTACAGTGTTTGGGCCAAACATACTCTTAATTTTTTTTGTTAATTCAATCCCGTTCATTTCAGGCATTTTCCAATCAATAAAAATAATATTAAAAGGAGAATTATTATTTTTATCAATTATTTTTAATGCTTCGAATCCGCTTGATGCAGCATCGCAGTAAATTCCCTGTGAATTTGCAAATGATATAAAATATTCAAGTACTTCCGGCGCATCATCTACAACAAGAATTCGTATGTTTTTCCAGTCTATATCCTGCTTTGAAATACTTTCTTTTAAATAGATACCTTTTTCAACATTAATTTTAAAAATAAATCTGGCACCCTGCGCAATATCTGATTCTACCCAAATCTCTCCATCCATAAGTTCTATAATACTTTTTGAAATTGCAAGGCCAAGGCCTGTTCCTCCGAATTTTCTGGAAATGCCGCCGTCAGCCTGTTCAAAATAACGGAACAGATTTTCCTGCTGCTTTTTTGAAATGCCAATGCCTGTGTCAATAACTTCAATTTGAAAAGTATAGTAGTTATCTTTCTCATATATCTTGTGAACATTAAGAGTAATTGTTCCCTTTTCAGGAGTGAATTTTACAGCGTTTGACAGCAGGTTTGTTATAACTTGCGTTAGCCGCTGTTCGTCTGATATAATAACATGAGGAATATCTGTATCTATATTTACAATAAGATTCTGATTTTTTTCATTTATCCTGAAATTAACTATATCAATAACACGCATTAACATTTTTTCAAAATTAAATTCAGCATATGTTATTTCAAATTTACCTGATTCAATTTTAGACATATCAAGAATATCATTAATTACTCCCAAAAGATGTTTTGATGCATCTTCAATTTTATCAAGGCAATATCCTTTTTTTTCTGCCTCTTTTGAAGATTTTGCAATATTTGTCATGCCTATAATTGCATTCATTGGAGTCCGCATTTCATGACTCATTCTTGACAAAAATTCGCTTTTTGCCCGGCTTGACCTTTCTGCCTGTTCTTTTGCTTTAACAAGATCTAATTCAAGCTGCCTTTTGTCTGTTATATCGCGCGCTATTATTCCTATTCCTGCAGTCTTAAAATTGGTTCTGAATAAAGAAAATAAAAGAAGGCGTGTTTCTCCTGTTTTTGTTATAACAGGCAGTTCAAAATTTTCTTTCCCATTTTGAAGAATAAATGGAATAATTGTATTTTTTAAATATTGGAAATTTTCTTCTGATAAAATTACTGAAATATCTTTACCTGTAAAATCCTCTGCTGTATATCCCAGTAATTTTAAACCGCCGGGATTGAAATATTCAAAACTGCCGTCTGTATTTATATAGCAAATAAACTGGGGAGAACTGTTGGCAATTGATGACATACGTATTAGTTTTTCTTCTGTTATATTGCGTTCAAGAACGCCTGAAATTACAGTTCCTATAAGTTTTACCAGCTGAATCTCGCTTCCGCTCCACATTCTTGTGTTATTATATTCTTCGAAACTAAGCATTCCCCAGAAAGAACCTGAAACATATAAAGGAATACAAAGAAGAGCATTTATCCCCATATTGATTGCTTTTGCAAATTTTTCAATTTCAAGTATATTGTCAAAAGCAAGGTAGGAAAGTTTTTGCATCATAAAACCATCATATTCAACTGTTCCTTCATGAAATGGTATAATTGTTTTTTCAGATTTTATACTTAATTCTTTTTCATTATGCCATTCAAAATGCTGGTCAAGAGTCTGGGTTACGGTATTTAAACGTGACATCATTATTTTACCAACATTCATGAATTCTCCGGCCATACGCAAGGCGTTATTAATTAATAATTCTGTATTTAAAGGAGAAATAAAACTCTGCGACATTGCAGCCATAAGCTCTTGCTGCTGGAGCTGTTTTTTAAGGGAATTTTCTACAATTTTAATATCAGTAGTATCAATTGAATGCTGAAGATGAACTTTTCGTTTATCAGCCCATTCTATAAATACATCTGTATTTGTATAGTAACGTCCCGTAACTGTATTTTTTTCTTCCCAGATAACAGTAAGATCGGAATTTTTTGAAAGCTTGTGTATAGGGCAGAAGCCGCAGCGTTTTGTTTGCCCAGACTGTAAAACCTGCCAGCAAATTTTTCCTACAGCATTATTAGCATTAAAATGTGCAGCCATCTTATCATTGATAAAAAGTATTTCATCATTCTCCGGATCTGATACATATATATATGCATCCATGCCGTTTAAAATACTTTTAAAAACATTTATCGAAATATTTGACTGTTTAACTTTATCAAGCATTTCATTTATTGAAAAAGCTAATGTTTTAAATTCCTTGTTGTTTGAGTATTTTTTTATATCAACTTTGCTGTCAGATGCTATATTGCTGATATCTTTACTTAATTTTTCAATAGGATGTAAAATAAGGTTTACTACAATAAAATATAGAATAAGAATAAAAAAAGATACTGATAAGACCAGCATAAGAGATGTTCTGTCAAGAATATTCTGGCCTTCTGTATATATAATCCTGTTATCGCTCATTCTTAATATAATTGGATTTCCAATTATATCTTTCAGCGGCATTGAGGTAGATATAATATTTTTTTGTTCTCTTGCTATTCTTGGAAGTTCAATTATTGTTAAGGCAGGCGATGAAATAAGTTCAAATGAAATTGTTTCATAATGGGTTAGCTCTCTGAAATATTGATTATCCATAATACTTCCAAGAGTAACTGTTCCTACAGGATTGCCTGACATGCGGGATTCCATTATAGGCATTGTTACAATACCATAAGGAACACCTTTATAAAAAAGAATGCCGCCTTTTCCAAGCTGTTCAACTGCTGTATTATCAATCTGAAAATTATCATATATTTTTAAAACAGCTTCTGATATTCTGTTGATAGCAGAACTTAAATCAGATAGCAGCATAATTTTTTTATCTGTCATATAATCGCTGAATTCAATATATAGATCTTTTCCTTTTATATCTTTAATAATTATAAAATCAAATCCATAATTATCCAGTATAGAATGGTCAGGCCAGTTGTTTTTTATAAAGTCAGGATTTTTTCCTTCTACAAATTTTACAGGCTCTTCCCAAATTCCAACATCAGCAGCCATTTTATGCATAGTATGAAATGAAGATTCCAGCAGACCCTCAACAACATCAAGCTGTTTTTCCAGGTACCTATCTTCTGACTGTAACAGCATTTTAGGCATAGTATTGTAAAAAATAAAGAAAAAAAGTGAAATGAAAATTATCATACTTATTCCTATAAGCATGATAACAATCAACCTTAACGAGAGTGTTTTACTTCCCCCCATATAGAAAACTCCTGCGGCATCCGAATAGATAATATTTTTTAATTTAGCCAGTCATTATATCACAGGAGCTACAAAAAAGCATTTCATATTTTTTATAAATTTAGCATCTTGCAATGTCATATGCTGATAGTAAATATAGGCTGTCGAGAATTTCATATCTAAAAATTATAAAAGCAATAAAGAGTAGAAATCTTATAAATGATTTGATAAAGCAAATGAGTATTAGCTTTATCAAATTAAAATAGTTATAGCATTTTGTGGACAATTATTTTTTGCAATAACAAATCCATAATAAAATGAAAAGGAGTTAAAATATGGCAAAAGCAAGTAAAAGTAAGATAAAAAGAAAACCTTTTTCTGTTACAATTACCATAAATAATAATTCTGAATTTTTTAATTATATTCAAAGCTTTACCAGAAATCATCCCGGCGGCGGAGCTCTTATGACTTTTAAAAATTCAAACTGGCTATGTCAATTGTTGTTGCAAGGCAGCCTCTTTTTTAAAATCAGCCACTTGATACACAGATATTCTGGGGGATATAGACTTTATCCTGATACAAAGGAAACCATGTCAAAAAGCAAATGCTTGATTTTGATTATTTGAGATCAAAAAGCTTTTTCTCATAATCAGATACAAAAAAGCGTTTTCCTTTTTGTATTATTATATGCCCTTCTTTTTCCAGTAAAAGTTTTTGCCCATCAATTCCTCCCGGATATTTTTCATTAAGTTCGCCGTCTTTTCTTAAAGTGCGCCAATATGGGGTTATATCCTTGTTTCTCTCATCGCTTGCATGCGCAGCAATATTGATAAAAATTCCTGCTGTTAACGGGCATGTAAAATCTGCTTTATACTTTTTTGCAAGATAATTGCGTATGCGGTCTGCTGTTATAAGTTTGCCATTTGGTATTTTTTTCATAATTTCATCATATTCAATAGGAGGAGCAAGAAGCATCTGTTTTCCTCCATAGCGGGTTATTGATTTTGGATCTGTTATAGTTTCAACAACAGGCATATTCTTGCTGTCATTCAGTTTTTCGTTAAATGTTTTTCTTGCCATTTTAATTATCTCCTTGAATTTTATTATAGATAAATCTTTTTTCACTATTAATAAAAATTAAAAAATTTGTAATTATTGTTCCTCTTTACTATAATTTTATATGATATCTGCCATAGTTTATTTTAATTTATATTTTATAAAAAAATAATGGCAGATTTTTTGCATTATAGCTGTTTTGTGTAAAAAATGTATTAAAATATCTTTCTTAAAAAGTCGGGAGAAAAAATGGTTGGAAATTATCTAATGTTTAATAAAAATTGTCAGGAAGCTCTTAATATATATGAAAAAGCATTACATGCAGAAATAGTTGAAATTCAAAAATATTCAGATATGCCTGTAAATCCTGATTTTCCAATAGAGGATGAAGATAAAAATCTGATTTTGCATGCCAGGTTTAAATTTGATAATGGAGAACTTATGTGTGCAGACAGCATCGATGGAATGGCAAGCGGAAACAATATGTATGTTACTGTTACCACCTCGGATAAAAAAATGGTTAAGAAAGCTTGGGATATATTAAAAAAAGATGGTAAAATTTATATGGAACTGCAGCCTTCTTTCTTTGCGTTACTCCACGGTTCTTTACAGGATAAATTCGGTATTAACTGGATGTTTACAGTACAGGAAAATAAGGAGATATAATCTATGAATATTTCAGGTCCAAAAAAACACTTATCATCAAACCCGATGCCTGATTATATTAAACAAGCTCTTGATAAAAATAAACTGATGAAAAAATTCCATACACGTCCGCTTTATCAACAGACAGATTATCTTGACTGGATTGTGGGATCTGAACTTGAAGATGCGCGCATAAAACGTCTTGAACAGATGATTAGGGAACTTAAAGCAGGAAATATTTATATGGGAATGGAATATCACGAGAAAAAATAATTAGGGCACTTCTAAAAACTCAATCAAAAGTATGATAAAATAGAAGAATGAAACAAAATGGATTCTTTGACGAAACAGACCGATTAGCGGAATTGAGTAAATTGGGAGATCCGCTGGAAAAGTTAAACAAATATGTGAATTGGGAAATATTCCGGATCCCGCTTAAAAAAGCATTTACCCG
This sequence comes from Spirochaetia bacterium, assembly GCA_031548835.1. Lineage (GTDB taxonomy): Bacteria > Spirochaetota > Spirochaetia > CADAEX01 > CADAEX01 > WQTU01. The sequence goes on along the minus strand of JAVBQS010000001.1, from coordinate 336 downwards.
GGAAGCCAAAGAACCTTGAGGGCGGTCTGCCTATGATTATGTGATGATGATGAAAATACTGATATTGCAGAAACTGTATAATATAAGTGATGACCAGACAGAGTATCAGGTCAAAGACCGTTTGAGTTTTCAACGATTCTTAAGACTTTCGTTAGGAGACAGCGTTCCTGATGCGAAAACGATCTGGCACTTCCTGGAACAGTTGAGCAGCGGCGGGGTATTGGATACCCTGTTCTACCGCTTTGTGCAACAACTGGAGGAAAAGAAAATAATCAGTTACAGAGGAAGTATCGTAGACGCAACATTTGTGGAAGGGCCGAAGCAGCGGAATACGAA
>JAVBQS010000063.1:0-4974 GCA_031548835.1 Spirochaetia bacterium | reverse complement strand
GCTTCATCATGCTCGTTTAGAATGGTCGGTTGAATCAATGCATTGGCTTTTAGATGTCCATTTCGGCGAAGATTTTTGCAGAGTTGAAGATAGTAACATTCAGCAGAATCTTAATATTGTTCGGAAGATCGCACTGAACACGATGAAAGGCTATAAAACGAAAACGGATTCCAAACGTCCAATTTCCAAATTGATGTTAGATTGCTTGTTAGATTCTAAAACCATCCTGGATTTCTTGACTGTTTGTGAAAATTGATTTCCGTGTTATGAAATAAGTATCTCTTTAATATTATTATTTATTTGTATATTATAAAATTGTTTCAGGAAAAGAATTTATATTATATGCATTCATAATATTTCTATTTTTTCCCTGTCAGCTTTATTATATGGTAGCCAAATTGTGTTGAAACAATATCGCTTACAGAACCATTTCCTAATCTGCTTACAGCATCTTCAAAAGGTTTTACCATTTGCCCAGGGCCAAACCAGCCTAGATCGCCGCCTTTTGATTTGCTTGGGCATTTTGAAAATTCCCGTGCAAGAGATTCAAAATTTGCACCCTGTTTTATCTTTTTTAATAGCTCTTGCGCAAAGGATCTATCTTTTACTAATATATGACTTGCTCTCCATTCCATAAAAATATTTTATACAAAAAACTCTTTTATCTCAAGAAGCTTAAAACCAGAATGGTTTTAAGCAGAGAATAGCATCAATCTTTAAGTTCAGAAAAATATATATTTTAAAGTCTTAAATTTCAAATTTGAAAAAAGTTTTCATAGCCCATCCTATTCCAAAAGAAAGTGTAGCTACAGAAATGCTTATAATAGCCATTTCAAGAAATCTCTGTCTAAAAGGAAGATCTTTTGCGACAGAAATATAATAATTAAAAGCAAGTATTATTAAAATAGCAGTCCCCATCATTATTGCAAGATTAAAAAATGGATTTGAGAAAATAAAAAAAGGTATTATAAGAAGTATAACAGTTATAAGATATGCAGTGCCTGTATAGAGACATGATTTAAAAGCTGTATATTTACTTCCTTCCTGCCGCCTGGATAAAAATTCACTTGCAGCCATTGAAAGAGTCGCAGCTATGCCTGTTATAAATCCCATAATTGCAATAAGCCTGCTGTTTTGAATTGCAAAAGTAAATCCTGCAAGAGCTCCGGTAAGTTCTACAAGAGCATCATTTAATCCAAGCACAATTGAACCTGCATAATTAAGTTTTTCTTCTTTTATCATATTTATAAGCTGCAGTTCATGTTGGTTTTCATCCAGCAATATTGCATCAAGTTCTCTTACATGCCCTTTCATTACTGCATATACAAGATCAGCTTTTTTTTCACTATTTTCCATTAATTTAAGGGTAAATGTCAGTCCAAGAATTTTTGCTAAAATTGTAAAAAAAATTATTTTTATTTTTGAATATTTTATATCAATTTTTGTATATGCTTTTAATAAATTATAATGTTTTAACTCATCCTCTGCCATTCTTCCAAGTAATTTTGCATTTATAACATCTTTTTCTGTATATGATAACTTTTTGTATATTTGATACCCTGTAATTTCATCTTTTTGTATTTTTTTTATTTTTTTAAATATTTTTTTTTCCATAACTATTTGATATAATAATAGTATAGGGATAACCTCTTTTCAAGCTGGAAATTAGTTGACAAAAATAGTGTAAATATGTTAATATCCTACTAAAGAAGTAGGAATTAGGGGATAATAATGTTTGAAATTTCAACCCGTTTAAGATATGGATTAAGAGCATTAATTTATCTTGCCTCAAAAGGAGAAACTGAAACTATAAATTTAAGCGAGATTTCAGAGAAAGAATCAATTTCAAGAAAATATCTTGAGAATATTTTTAAAATGCTTAAAAAAGATAAAATAATTAAAAGTGAAAGAGGCAGGGAAGGCGGCTATGTTCTGGTTAAGCCGGCAGATCAGATAACCTTGCACCAGATAGCAATAGCGCTTGAAGGAAATGTAGCGCTGCTTGATTGCCTTAACTATGAACAGATGTGTGATAAAACAACAGAATGCGGCGTAAGAGAATTCTGGAACGATTATCAGGAATATATTAAAAAATATCTTGATAATATAACGTTGCTGGAAATTATGGAAAAATATTCCAAAAACAGAAAAAATTGTCCATAATAAATTTTTGTCTTGGAATAGTAACAAATATGCATAAAATTATAGTATGTAACAATTTTTTATCTGATAGACAAGATAAAAAATTGTTACATACAGTTTATTAAATAATGGCGGAAATGAAATTGATAGAGGTTATATATTAATATGAATGAAAAAAAAATTATTTATCTTGATTATAATGCAACAACTCCAATCAGTCCTGAAGTTAAAAAAATAATTGCTGAAAATTTTGATATTTATGGAAATCCATCAAGCCTTCATACTCCAGGCAGAATAGCTATGGAAAAAATTAATGAAGCAAGAGCCAGTATTGCAAAACTTATAAATGCATCTCCTGAAGAAATTATTTTTACAGCAGGAGCATCAGAATCAAATAATACTGTTCTTAAATATGTTGTATGCAGTCCTCAGGGAGGGTGCGGAGGAACCTGCTGTGCCAAAGCTGGCAGAAATGAAATAATTACATCTGCAATAGAACACCCAAGCATAATTTCAACAATGGATTTTATAAAAGAACAGGGAGGCAAGCCTGTAATACTTGGAGTCAAGCCGAATGGCAAAATTGATCTTGAAATTCTTGAAAAAAATGTTACTGATAAAACAGCCCTAGTTTCAATTATGATGGCAAACAACGAAATTGGCACAATAGAAGATATTAAAAAAATTACAGAAATTGCCAAAAAACATGGTGTGCTAATGCATACAGATGCTGTACAGGCTGCAGGCAAAATTAAAATAGATGTAAAAGAGCTTAATGTTGATTACCTTTCTCTTTCAGGACATAAAATCTATGCTCCAAAAGGAGTTGGTATTTTGTATGTTAAAAAAGGCACTCCATATTGTCCTTTTATCCATGGAGGGCATCAGGAAGCAGGCAGAAGGGCAGGGACATTAAACAATCTTGGAATAATAGCAATGGGCAAAGCAGCAGAGCTTGCGTTGGCTGAAATGGAAACAGAATCAACAAGGCTTAAAGTTTTACGGGATAAGCTAAGAGATGGAATTGTTAAATTAGTTCCTGATATTACAGTTAACGGAGATCAGAAAGATATTCTGCCAAATACTCTTAACATTTCATTTGCAGGCGCAGAGGGCGAATCAATACTTTTATACCTTGATATGGAAGGTATTGCTATTTCAACAGGATCTGCATGTTCTTCAGATTCTCTTGAACCATCGCATGTTCTGCTTGCTTTAGGACTTGATCCTGAACTTGCACATGGTTCTGTTAGATTTAGTTTGGGAAAAGATAATACAGAAAGCGATATAGATTATGTGCTTGAAAAACTTCCTCCAATTATTGCAAAAATAAGAAAAATGTCTACAGTTTATAATAGGAGTAAAAAATGAGCGGAAATTCATGGCTTTATTCAGAAAAAGTTAAAGAACACTTTATGAATCCAAAAAATGTTTTGGATGATGAAGATAAATATGACAGCGATGGCAGGGGCGAAGTAGGAAATATTGCATGCGGCGACCAGATGCTTGTTGTTATTAAAGTAAAAGATGGAAAAATTACAGATTGCAAATGGAAAACATATGGCTGTGCAAGCGCAATAGCAAGCACTTCCATGATGTCTGAAATGGTTGTCGGCATGACGCTAAAAGAAGCCTATCATATAAAACCTGATGATATTATAAAGCAGCTTGGCGGGCTGCCTGAACATAAAATACATTGTTCAGTTCTTGGCGACAGAGCTCTAAGAGCAGCAATAGAAGATTACTATAGAAGAAATGGGCTTGAAAGCGAGATTGAAGTTGAAGAAGCAAAAATTGTCTGTTCCTGCATGAATGTTACTGATAAAGATATTGAAAATTTTGTAAAAAATGGCGGAAAAAGTTTTGAAGATCTTCAGGCAAAAACAGGACTTGGTACTGTTTGCGGCAAGTGTATAAAAGAAGCTAAAGAACTTTTACATGGCTATGAACATCTTTACGGCTAGCAGAAAATTCTTTTAATAAAAGGTCTCTTCGGAGGCCTTTTTTATTATCCTGGACTGGTAAGCCAGGCCAGGGTAATAAAAAATAAAACCTGCCATGAAAATTCCTGCAGGCATATTTAAAATTTTTAATTAAAACCTGTAAATTTAATAATCCAGTGATGGAGGCAAAATAGATGTCACAGCTTGAACTTAAAAAAATTAAAGGAAATACATATTATATTCCATCTCCTGCAAATATAGGAATCTATGCAGAAAACGGAAATGCAATACTTATTGACAGCGGCAATGATAAAGAGGCAGGAAGACAGATTTGTAAACTTATAGATAGTGCAGGGTGGAAAATTTCTTCTATTATAAATACACATTCAAATGCAGATCACACAGGAGGAAATGCTTTTATTCAGCAAAAAACAGGATGCAGAATTGCAGCTACAAAGATTGAGGCAGCGTTTATAGAAAACCCTATTCTGGAACCTGCTTTTCTTTTTGGCGGATTTCCTCACAATGGAATAAAAAATAAATTTTTAATGGCCCAAGCCTCTAAAGTGACAGATTTTTTAAATCCTGGGGAATTTTTCCCAGATACTTCTTTGGAAATAATAGATTTGCCAGGCCATTTTTTTGGAATGATTGGTGTAAAAACTCAGGATAATATTATTTTTCTTGCTGATTCTCTTTTTTCAAAAAATATAGTAGATAAATATGGAATATTTTATTTACTTGATATTGAAAACCATTTAAAAACACTTGAAAATCTTAAAACTCTTAAAGCAAACTACTATGTTCCTTCTCATGCAGAACTCTTATCTGACATTACCGAGCTTATAGCTGTAAACAGGAAAAAAATTGATGAAATATGTTCATGTAT
>JAVBQS010000064.1:0-7048 GCA_031548835.1 Spirochaetia bacterium | reverse complement strand
ATTATGTATAAGTGTATGGAAAAAGGGCTGGCATTTAAAATAATTGAAAGCAATATTATTACACTCCGCCCTTCTCTTATTATAACAATTGATGAAATGGAATGGTGTATAAAAATTATTGAAGATGCAATTACAGAAGTTGAACATGGCAATTACTATTAAAACAACATTGACTTTAGGCTATTAGCTGTTATCAGCTGTAATATACTTTTTGGAGGATTGTGATGAAGAGATTACAAATGTTTTTTATTTTATTTGTAGTTGTATTAGTCTCTGTTTATTCTGCAGGTAAATCCGAAAAAACAGATGCAACAGAAAAGAAAAAAGACAGAATTGCTGTCATGGGTGTCTCAGGTATTTCAGGAAGCTCATATCCTGTAATGTCAGTTATTGCAGGATATGTTGAAAATTCTACTGGTTCAAGAGTTGTAGTACAGGCATCTGGAGGAGGCACTGAAAATATAAGATTGATGAAGCAGGGCCAATATCAGATGGGATATGCAGAAGCAAATGTTATGGTATATGGATATGAAGGAATAAATTTGTTTAAAGATAATTCTTATAAAGATATGCGTTTTGTTGCAAATACATATCCGTTGGTTTTCCAGGCAGTGGTAAGAAAAGACAGCGATATACATACTCTTTATGATCTTAGAGGCAAAGGCTTTTCTCCAGGCAGCGCAGGTTCCGGCGATGAAGCAGGATGGGAAGAGATATTTAATGCATTTGGAATGAAAAAATCTGATTTATCATGGAAACCATTAACCCATACAGAAAGAGTTATGGCTTTTAAAGACAGGATACTTGCTTCTATTGGTTATGAAACATCATGTCCATCAGGTTCTATTATTGAAGCAGCAGCAACAATACCAATAAGATTGCTGCCTATCGGAGGAAAAGAAAGGGAAAAAGTATTCCAGCTATATCCATGGTATACGCCATGGACAATTGAAAAAAACACATATAAAGGACAGGATGAAGAAGTCCAGTCTATTGTTGTAGGCGCAGCATTGATGGCTGATGCAAATCTTAATCCTGATGTTGTTTACGACTGGCTTTATGCCATGTATGATGTTTCATTAAATGAGATAAGAAAAATACATGCTATGAGTAAATATATTTCACTTGATAATGCTCTTGATGGAAGAGGGCCTGTCCCGCTGCATGATGGTGCAATAAGATATTATAAAGAAAAAGGATTAATTAAATAAAGATAGTTATTTAGAAATTCATAGGAGCTGTCTAATACCCTGATAACTATGCAGGATATTCTTATTGGACAGCCCTTTAATTTTTATATACTTAAAAAAATTATCTTAACACATTAATTTTATTTGAAATAAATTTATCAAATATATTATCATCTAAATTGGAATCAGTAATTATTGTATCAATTTGCTCAAAATCACATAATTTCAAAAGGCAGGTAACTTCAAATTTTGAACTTGTCGCAAGAATAATTTTTTTTTCTGAAATCTCAAGCATAATTTTCTGTATCTGAAGCTCATCAAAACGCAAATCTGTTATTCCATTGGATAATGAAATCCCGCTTGCACTTACAAATGAAGTATTTACATGAAATTTTCTAAATATTTCTTCTGTTAGAGAACCAAAAAGAGAGAATTCTTTTAATTTAAAAATACCTCCTGCCAGAATAATTGTAAAATCTTCTTTATAATAAAATTCATTAAGTATTTTAAGTGAGTTGGTAACTATTGTAAGTTTTTTAAATTTATTTTTAATTACTTTTGCAAGCTCTAAAGTAGTAGTTCCGCTATCCAGCGCTATAGAATCTCCTTCATTGATAAATTGTAATGCTTTTTCTGAAATTCCCTGTTTCTCTATACTATTTTCTTTTTCTCTATATAAAAATGCAGGATATTTTTTATTTATTTTTTCAATAGCTGCTCCGCCATGCACTCTTTTAATAAAATTTTCTTTTTCAAGGTATTCAAGATCGCGTCTTATTGTCTCAAGTGAAACATTACAAATCTTTGCAAGATCTGCTGCTTTTACAAAACTGCTATTTTCTATCAATAACAGTATTTTTTCATAACGTTCCTGTGGATACATCTCATCCTCTTTGATTAATAACCCTGACATGGTAAGTAATGTCTGGATAATATAATTTTTAACACAAAAATTATATTTTTACCATAATAAATTGAGATTCTCTATAATAACTATTATCTGCTCTTAGATTTTTTGATTTGGTTTATTTTATTATTATAAGATAATTATAAGGTATAGGGAGAAGAGATAAATTCCTCAACTTGTTCAATTCCTGTTCCAACAGTATTGCTTACCATAAAAACTTTTTTACATCCTGCCTGTGTTAAATTATCAACAGAAAACTCCATGGCTTCCCGGGCTGTTTGTAAATCTATTTTTGTTACTATACCAATAACTGGTTTATTTCCAAACATTTCTGCAAAACCTGGAGGAAACCGCAGCATTTTATCTGTGCAATCATGAAATAGAATTATAATATCAGCTTCCACAGCAGTTACAATCAATGCACGGTAGTATGATCTGTTTTCAACATATTCGCCAGGAGTATCTATAATAGTGTCAAAAAATTCTATTGCCTGCGTTTTTTTATAATTAAGAGGTTCGTTTTGTATTGCCTGTTTAAATGTTGTTTTACCTGTTCCTGTTCTGCCGACAAGCATTATTTTCATAAATCTATTTTTCAGGTTTTTGTAATATTTACAGGGCTAAATCCCATTTGATTGCAAAGCACGTCAATAACAGCCTCTAGTGATGAATTTACACTTGATACATCTCCAGATATAACAACAGATCCGCTAAATCTATCTATAAAAGCAACAGTTACTGTTGCTGCTTTTGTTGCAACATCGGCAGCTATTATTGCAGCTTCGCTTGGAGTAATTGTAAGTATTCCGATTGCGCTATCTGTTTCATTTATTATTCCCAGTTTCTTATATAAGTCATGAACAGGGTTTGCAATAATATGAGCAAGCGTTACCTGCTTTCCCGGAACATATTCCTGAATTATACGCTGTTTTGTTTCATCCATAATATCAACCTTTATTAAAATAAACTCTGGAACAGATCTTCATGCGGATTTGGTATTACAACCCTGTTTACAAGCATTGCATTTTTTTCTCCAAAAGCTGCGCCGCATTTTACAGCTTCTTCCACTGCAGAAACTTCACCAGTAAGCACAACATATGATTTTCCGCCTATACCTATTCCAAGCCTTATATCTACAAGTGTAATATCTGCTGCTTTAACAGCAGCATCTGCAGCAATTATGGAAGTTGTAATATCAAAAAATTCCATAACTCCTACAGCATTTGGCTTTGGAGGAACTGTAGACATATTTACAGCCTGTATAACCTGGGGATGTATATTTGCAATAACTATTTTATCAAGCACATTGCCTCCCCCTGTCTGTTCTCCTGCATCTACCGATGCCTGCACAGCAGCAACATTGCCTGAAACAAGAATAACATATTTACCAGGACAGCTTGGTTTTGCAGCAATAAGTTTTACATCAGCAGTCTTTAACATAATATCAGCTGTTTCAACACCTTTTGAAATACTGTTAAGTTCTACAAATCCTATTGCCTGCATTTATTTTACCTCTCTGCAAATTGTAATAACATCTGTAACAGACTCTACAATGCCATCTATACTTGAATGGACAAGAGCGCCCATTTTTCCATCTTCGATAGTACCGATTATTGTTCCTGCTTTAACACTATCGCCTGCTTTTATAACAGGGGTTGCAGGCACTCCTATATGCTGTTTAAGTGCAATAGATACTTTTTCAGGTGTAGCTGTTTTAAGTTCATTAATTTTATAATCATAATACTTACCCAATCCCAATCTGGAAGCAAGACGTTTTGTTGGCACTTTCCTCATTTCAAGTTCTTCTCTAGGCAATGATAACACAGAAGGTTTTAAGTAACGTATTCCTTTTTTCTGCAATATTTTTTTTACATATATATTAACCTGGCGCGGCTGCAATTCCATTGGACAGGCAAATACTTCACATATCCCGCATTCGCAGCAGATAAGAGCTTGTTTTACATCTTCATCATCAAGCGACTCTTCTATATTGCCTGAATATCCAAGCTTTCTCATAACAAGATGTGGTTTTAAAGGATGGCCAAGCAGGTAACGGGGACAAAGCTCTGTGCATAGGGTGCACTGTATACATGTTGTTTTTGCACGGCGCAAAACAGATTTCAGTTCTATTTTTTTCTGCTCTGCAACAGGAATATCGTTTGGAACAACTATAAGTCCTGATGTTGTTTTTGTTGTAAAACTGTTTTTAATTTGAGTTTTATCATACTGCTTTCCCATAAGAGGGCCGCCTTCAATAACAATATAATCTTCTGCAAGAATTTTTCCGGCAGCATTTATGCAGTCTGCAAAAGATGTTCCTACAGGAGCATAGACAATTACAGGATTTTCAACCTCTCCAGTAACTGTAAGATATTTATGTGTAAGAGCTTCTCCTTCTGTACTTTTTAAAATAGCAAGAACTGTTGCAACATTTGAAACTACAGCATTTACATCAAGCGGAATTCCAGATGGAGGAACTGTTTTTCCAGTGACAGCATTTACAACACTCTGTTCATCGCCTGCCGGATAAAAACTTTCAAGTTCAAATATTTTAATATCGCTGTTTAATAATTTTAATGTTTTTTCAAGAGCAGCAATTTCTTCTGTATAATTTTTCTTTATAGCAATAATTTTTTTCTGCGCTCCAACCTGTTTTGCAATAAGTTCTGTGCCTTGTATAATTTCTTCTGTTTTATTTTTTATAATAAATCTATCTGTCCGCAGTAAAGGTTCGCATTCTACAGCATTGATTATAAGATAATTGACAGAACAATTGAGTTTAATATGTGTAGGGAATCCTGCTCCTCCGCAGCCCACTATTCCTGCTTTTCTTATTGCATCAAGCAATGCCATCTTTCTTACCGCCTTTACTGTATGTTGTTTCCAACAATACTACTTAACTTCTATACTATCTATTATTCCTATAATAGCTGAATCAATAAGGACATTATCACGGCCCAAAGCTTTTCTGGCAGTACTTCCATTTACAACAATTACTTTTTCTCCAATTCCTGCACTAACAAGATCAGCTGCAACAAAAGTTTTATCTATATTTTTTTCATTATGATCTATCTGCTGAACCACCATTAGTTTTAATCCATTTAAAGATTCTTCTTTTTTTGTAGCCCACAAATGACCAATTACTTTGCAAATTACCATTTTATCCTCTATCTTTTCTATTTTAAAATCTTATTCGCTAGATATTTATCTACCTTATATAAATTCAATTTTTATATGGGCAGAACTAAAAACATCTTTTGCAAGCGGAGATAATATTATACCTTTTTTAAATGTAACTGTTTTTACATCTCCTTTTGCAAGCTCTTTTGCTTTTTGCTCTGATATAAATTTTTCTCCTGTTGTTACATTTGCAAAAGAAGAACTTGAACAAATATTTTTATTACAAATTCTCTCCAGCGATACATTATCTACTTCTTCTATTCCAAAAGATTTTAATATCTGGCTGTAATTTTTTAATATTTTTAGAATATTGGGATTAGCATTGTTATATTTTTTATAATCTTCTGCATTGGAAAGTTTATAAACTTTTTTTCTTGTAAGCATTGCTTTTATTGCTGCGCACGGAAAAGGATTATCATCTCGCAACAATGCAATATCTGCAAGATTGGCATGGGATAATTCTGTAATAATAACAGCATTATATTTATCTATCTGGCCATCTTTTGCATACTCTTCTACAGGAACAAGGTTACAAGATCCTTCAAGCTGTTCTGATATTTTACTTCTGCTTCCCAAAACTAAAATATTTTTTTTAGAACAGATATTTTGCATTACTGTTTCTTTGCTGCGTACTCCAGATATAGCAGAAAGAGTATTTACAACTTCTTTTGTTATTAAATCGATAAGCTGGGGAGTTGGTTCAATCATATTTTCCCATCCTTAATATCAATACCATTTTTTTACAATAGTGCCTGAATCGCTATCTTGCAGCATACAGGCATTTCCTTCATCTGCATCAATGTGAAATGAAAGTTTAAATTTATCATTCACACGGATAATTATATCATCAAAAAAAACAGGACGTTTTGAATTTACCCTTACACAAACTTTATCACCATCTTTAACATTAAACTTTTCTGCATCTTTGGAAGTCATATGAATATGATTTTTAGCAATAATAGTTGAATTTAAAGCCTTAATTACTCCATGCTCCGAGATAATACAAACAGTTGCACTGCCTGTAAGATCTCCAGAAAGTCTGAGCGGCGCTTTTATTCCAAGATAACGTGCATCTGTCTGGGAAATTTCTACCTGCACATTTTTTCTGGCAGGACCCAAGATTGCAACATTACGGAGCTCTCCTTTGGAAGTAACGACAGAGACTCTTTCTTCTGCAAGAAATTCTCCAGGCTGAGTTATATCTCTTTTAAAAGTAAGTTTATGACCTTTTCCAAAAAGTGTTTCAACAGCTTCCTGAGTAAGATGAACATGGCGGGCAGATATTCCAACAGGGATGGCATTACTATTATTTTCCAGTTTGCTTTCAGGTTCGTTACTACTGTTTTCCAGAAAATTTTTTAATGTTTTACTTACAATTTCTCTTATAACATCTTCATTCATACCTTTTACCCTGATTGATATTGCCTGCAGCTGTTTTTCAGCATAAGAATATAGATAGCGCTGCTCAGCCTGTTTAATGCCTGCAAAATATCTACATGTTCTGCTTTATTATTACTGCAAAATGCTGTAACTCCTGCTATTTCAAGTTCTCTTGACTTTGTCCTTAGCAGATTAAGTTTAACTTCTGTTTCACCGTGGGTATAATCAATTTTGATATGCCCTCTGTCAAAATATTTTCTGGGGTTATGCGATATATCGCGCAGCTGCTCTGCATTATATTTTAGCAAAGTCTCTTTTTTAACAGGCTGATTGCTAACTTCACACTGCAAAATATGCTGTGTAAATTTAAGAATCTCTCCAAGATCCTGCT